>DASZGO010000121.1:0-14559 GCA_035938755.1 Solirubrobacteraceae bacterium
CAGCACGATGGCGTTGATCCCGAAGGCGGTCACTCCGACCGCCCGGCGGATCTTGCGAAAGCCATAGCCATCGCCCATCTGGTCCAGGCTCGAGACCGCGTAGCCCTCACTCATCGCCGGAGATGCTATTGCCGGCCCCGCGCGACCGTGGGAGATTTTGCTCGCTACGCGAGAAAAATCGCCCACCCGGCTCGCTACCCGCGGCCCCGCGCGACCGCCAGAACCGCAACAGGAACTGGCCGGCCACGCCCAGGATCAGCACGGCAAACGAGATCTTGAGCGCGCGCTCGGAGATCGCGTTGGACAGGGCCACGCCGCCGGCCACGCCCACGGCCGACACGGGCCCCAGCACGGCCGCGTCGCGCAGGCGCACGTTCCCGTAGCGGGACTGCCGCAGGGCTCCGGCCAGCGCCACCGGAATGATGGCCAGCAGCGAGGTGGCCTCGGCTTTGACCTGGCTGAGCGACAGCACCAGGCTCAGCGCA
Organism: Solirubrobacteraceae bacterium; assembly: GCA_035938755.1. Classification (GTDB taxonomy): domain Bacteria; phylum Actinomycetota; class Thermoleophilia; order Solirubrobacterales; family Solirubrobacteraceae; genus Palsa-465. The sequence goes on from DASZGO010000121.1 coordinate 486, forward strand.
GGCACGAACAGGATCCCCCCGCCCACCCCGAGCATGCCGCTGACCACACCGCCCGCGGCCCCCATCACCACGGCCAGGATCACGAGACGATCAGATCGACGGCCACGGCGACCATCAGCATCGCGAACAGGAGCCCGATGGTCCGGCTGGGCACGCGCTGCTGAAGCCAGGTCCCCAGCAGTACTCCACCCACCGCCGGCACCCCCACGAGCAGGCCCTTAGCCACGTCCACGTTCCCGTACGCCCCCTGAGCGATAGTGGCCATGCCCGCGATCACCACGATCGCGGCCAGCGAGGTGCCGGTGGCCGCGCGTTCCTCGTAACCCAGCCACAGCACCAGCAGCGGCACCATCACCACCCCGCCGCCGACGCCCAGCAGCCCACTGAGCAGCCCCGCCGCCGTGCCCGTGACGGCTAGCTTCAGCACGCGAGCCGTGGGCATGAGCGGGCATACTAAAGACGTGACCTCTGCACTCAGCTACGAGGCAGTGGCGCCGCTTCGCCAGGACCCGGCTCGCGCCGCGATTCTGCTGGACATAGACGGCACGCTGGCGCCGATCGTCGATCAGCCGGACGAGGCCAGCGTGCCCGAGGGCACGCGGCAGCTGCTGATCCAGATCTCCCGCCGCTACGGGCTGGTTGCCTGCGTGAGCGGGCGCCGGGCCTCGGAGGCCCGGGCCATGGTGTCGATCGGCACGATCTCCTACCTCGGCTCACACGGCGCGGAGCTGCTGCGCGCCGGTTGGACGACTCCGGTGCTCGATCCCCGGCTCCGCGATTGGGCGCACAAGATCCGCGAGTTCGGAAATCGTGTGGACACGCCCGATCTGCGCCGTCTTCGGATCCGCGTCGAGGACAAGGGGGCGATCTTGGCCTTCCACTGGCGTCTGGCCGGCGACGAGGAAGCGGCCCGCGTGGCCATCGACGCCGTGGCCGCCCAGGCCGAGGCCGAGGGCCTGCGCACCCATTGGGGGCGCAAGGTGCTGGAGGTCAGGCCCCCGGTGCAGATCGACAAGGGCGCCGGGATCGCCAACCTGCTCCAGGACACGGACGTCGACGGCGCCATGTACGTCGGCGACGACGTGACCGACCTGGACGCGTTCCGGATTCTCAGGCGGCTGGCCGACGAAGGACGGCTCACGCACGTGCTCCGGGTGGGGGTGCGCTCCCAGGAAGGACCGACCGAGATCGTCAGCGAGGCTGACATCGTGGTCGAGGGCACCGACGGCGTGCAGGAGTTGCTCTCGGTTCTGCTCACCGAGTAGGCGCCGGTGCGCTTCTCCGACTTCCTGCGCACGACGGTCCTGATCAGCGCGGCTGCGGCTACTGCGCTGGCCGCGGTGACCGTGGCTGGCGCCAGCTCCAACGGCGATGACCTCGTCGTCCCGGTGGCCGCCGGCTGGTGGGTCCTGGCTGGCGTGATCGGCGCCTGGGTGGGCCGGCGCAATGCGGCCTCTCCGGCCATCGCCACACTGCTGGCCAACGCCAAGATGCAGTCCTCGCTGCCTGAGGTCAGCCCGGCCCGAGTGGTGATCAACCGGCTGTGGCCCTTGCTCGTCTCGACCATAGGGGCCGGTGCGGTGGCCTTCGTCTTCCCGCAGGTCTCGGCCGTGGCCACGGGGTTCGCCGTGATCTGGGCACTCGCCTGGCGACGCCAGGCCTCGGCGGTGACCGCCATTGAGGAGCGCGACGGCGCTCGCTTCTACGTGGTCCGGACCTCGCCGCTGCACCCGATGCAGCTCGTCCGCACCCCCGGCTTCCGCTCCAACCTGATCGAGTTCAACGGCGCCTCTCGCCGACCGCCAGCCACCCGGGTCTAGAGCTCGGGTGCCCAGCACTGACGTCCTGGTCGTCTCGATCGACGGCACGATCGGGTGGGGAGCCGCGGCTCGCGAGCTGGTGGGCGCGCTCCGGCGAGCTGGGGCCCAGGTGGAGCACGTGGGTACGGGCCCGGTCCCCCAGGTGCGGACGTTCGCGCTGACCGACCTGGTCCAGGCTCGCGCGGCCCGCCGGGCGGCCCGCCGCGCGATCGACCGGCACGACCCCCGCGCGGTGATCTACTGCTCGATCACGGCGTCGCTGCGCTGGCCCCGGCCCGGCGCGGTATGGCTCGACTCGCTGGCCGCCGAGAACCGGCCCGGCCGGCACGGCATCTGGCAGCGCCCGACCGAGCGCCGCCGGTTGGACCAGGCGCCGCTCATCCTGGCCATGAGTCCCCGGTCGCTCGACCCCATCCCTCGGCCGAGCTCGCCGGTGGTGGTGCTGCCCACCCCGGTCGAGCCGTCGGGGACACCCGAAGCCGAGCGGGACATCGCCGCCCTCACCTACACCGGGGACCCACTCAAGCGCCCGCTGGCGCCGGTGCTGGACGCGTGGCGCCGCGCCCGGCGCCCCGACGAGACCCTCGTGGTGGCCGGCCCGGCCACACTTCAGCCGTCCACCGGGATCCAGCCCGCCGGCCGGCTCGAGCCGGCGGCCTACCGAGCCCTGCTGCGCCGGGCCAGGCTGTTCCTGGCCGCGCCCCGCCGCGAGGACTACGGGATCGCACCGTTGGAGGCGCTGGCCGATGGCTGCCTGCTGGTTACGACGCCCTCGGCCGGGCCCTACCCCGCGCGGGATCTGGCCCGCCGGCTCGACCCGCGGCTGGTCTCCGAGGACCTGGCCCCAGCCATCCGCATCGGGCTGGACGATCCCCGCCCCGCCTATGCCGAACACGCGGCGGAGCTGCTTGAGCCGTTCTCGCCCGCCGCGGTGGACCGGACGGTCGCCGAACGGGTTCTGCCACGATTGCTCGCGGCGCCGTGAGCCCCCTGGCCTACATCCCCAGTCCGTCCGAGAACGGCTTCCACATCGGTCCGCTGTTCGTGCACGCCTACGGGCTGGCCTACGTGTTTGCCGTGACCGCCGCGATTCTGGTCACCCGCTGGCGCTGGTCGAAGATGGGCGGCGACCCGAAACTTCCCCAGGAGACGGCGATCTGGGCCTTCCCGGCCGGGCTGATTGGCGGCCGGATCTATTTCCTGATCACCACCCCCAGCCAGATTCCGCCCCACTGGTGGGGGCCGTTCGCCATCTGGAAGGGCGGGCTGGGGATCTGGGGCGGGATCGCCGGCGGGGTGGCCGTGGGCCTGTGGTACGTGCACCGCCACCTGCGCCCCGGCGAGCGCCTGGCCGCGTTCGCCGATGCCGCCGCTCCGGGGCTCCTGTGCGCCCAGGCTATCGGCCGGATCGGGAACTACTTCAACCAGGAGCTGTTCGGAAAGCCGTCGACTCTGCCCTGGGCCCTGAAGATCGACCCGGCCCACCGCCCGGCCGGCTACACCCAGTTCGCCACGTTCCAGCCCACGTTCCTGTACGAGATCATCTGGAACCTGGGGCTGGCCGGGGTGCTGATCTGGCTGCACTCCAAGCGCAAGGTCAAAGCGCCGGGGCTGTTCGCGCTGTATGTGGCCGGCTACTCGGCCTTCCGGCTGTTCGAGGAGCAGCTGCGGATCGATTTCTCCAACCGCTTCCTGGGCCAGCGGCTGAACTTCTGGATCGCCCTGGCGTTGTGTCTGTTCGGTCTCATCTGGTTTGTCTCGATCCAGCGTGAATGGGGGCTGTTGCGCCGCCTGCGGCGCCGCATCAGCCGCCAGCCGGATGACGCGGGCGCGACCCAAAAGGCGAGGCCGGAGGCCGAGCGGGTCGCATAGCCCGCGGCCGATGACTCCGGTCAGTCTCAGGCCGAGGCTCCCGACTCTCCGCGGGCCGAGGCGCTGGCTCAGCCCCGCGAGTAGGTCCCGGTCAACGTCCCCACGGCCACCGTCTGATCAGCGGCCTGGGCGGTGATCGTGATCACGAAGTGGTGGCGCTTGGACCCGCGGGGCGGACAGGGGCCGCGGTACCCGGTGGTGCCGAAGCTGTTGGTGCCTGGGTTGCCGATCGCCGGCGCCTGACCAGCGCCGATACCGCTGGATCGCGGGCTGAGACCGGCGATCTGCCAGTGGATGAAGTTGCCGCCGGGCGCGTCGGGGTCCTGCATCAGCAGCGACAGCTGCGTGGCGTCGGTGGGGACATCTGACCAGTGCAGCGGAGGCGAGATGTCCTCGCCGTCGCACGTGTAGGCCTTGGGGATCTGCCCGCTGGGGCCGAAGGCCGCGCTGGTGACCGGGATCCGCGCCACCCGGCCTGGACCGCTGCCGCCGCAGGCGGTGAGTCCGACCACTACGACTGCGAGCCCCAGCCGTCTCATCGGTGTCGCGACCGCATCGCCTCTACCTGTTTCCACGGCTTGGTGTTGGCTACCTGGTCGGCGCTCAGCCAGGCCCGGCGGGCGGTGGCCACCCCGTAGCGCGCCACCTCGAACCCCCGCACTCGATGGGCGTCGCAGTTGATGACGATCGCGACGCCTGCCGCGGCCGCCGCGCGTGCGTTCACGTCGTTGAGGTCGCGGCGGTCGGGGCTCGAGTTGATCTCCAGCATCGTTCCTGTGGCCGCCGCGGCTTCGATCACCCGCCCGGGATCGAACTGATACGGGGGTCGCCGCTCGATCTTCCGCCCGGACAGGTGGCCGATGCAGTCCACCAGGGGATGCTCGATCGCCCGCACGATCCGCTGGGTCATCTCCTTGGTCGGCATGCGGAAGGAAGTGTGGACGCTGGCCACCACCCAGTCGAGCTCGGCTAGCAGCTCGTCGTCGTAGTCCAGCGAGCCATCGTTCAGGATGTTGACCTCAGACCCGGCGAGGAGCTGGATCCCCTCGACCTCAAGGTTGCGGATCCGCAAAATCTGCTCGCGCAGCTGATCTCCGGACACATCGGCGCCGAAGCCCATGCTCGCCGAGTGGTCGGTGATGGCCAGGTACTCGTACCCGGCGTCCCGGGCCGCTGCGGCCATGTCCTCGATCGACGCCGTGCCGTCGGAGGCCGTGGTGTGGGAGTGGAGCTCGCCGCGCAGGTCTTCCAGCTCGACCAGGTCCGGCAGCGTGCCGGCGGCCGCGGCCTCTAGCTCGCCGCGGTTCTCGCGCAGCTCGGGCTCGATGTAGGCCAGGCCCAACAGCGCGTACACGTCCTGCTCGGTGGGGCAGCGGTGGGTCTGGCCGGTGGCGTCGTCCAGTACCCCGTACTCCGAGACGTGCAGGCCCTTGCGCACCGCGGCGTCCCGCAGCGCCATGTTGTGCTCTTTGGACCCGGTCAGGTGCTGGAGCAGGTTGCCGAACTGGTCGCTCTCCACGATCCGCAGATCGACCCGGAGGCCGGTGTGCGTGCGGAGCCGGGTGCCGGATGCCGAGGCCGTGCCGGCGGACTCGATCAGGTCGAGCTTGCCCGCAGCCTGGGCCAGGGCCTGTGGGTCAGACGCGGTGGCGATTATGTCGAGGTCCTTAACGCTGTCGGCCCACCGCCGGGCCGACCCGGCCAGGGCCACCTGATCGGCCGCCGGATGCGCCTGCAGGACGCCGATCAGCGCCTCGCCCACGGCCAGGGCCCGGTCCAGCACCACGCGCCGGCCCGCCTCGCCGTTCCCCGCATCCTGGAGCGCGGACAGGATCGACTCCTCGGCCTTGGCGCCGAAGCCCTTGAGTTCCCGGATCCGCTGGTCGTCGGCTGCCGTCTGCAGCGCCTCCAGCGAGTCGATACCGAGCTCGTCGAACAGCCGGCGCGCTCGCTTGGGGCCCAGGCCGGGGAGGCGTGTCATCTCAATCAGTCCGGCCGGGAACTTCTTCCGCAGCTTGACCGCAGCTGGGATCGATCCGTCGTCGGCCAGCGCCAGCACCTTTTCCTGGATCGTCTGACCGATTCCCGCCAGCTCGGTGGCCTTGCCCTCGCGAGCCAGCGCGGCCACTGACACCGCCGCGTCCCGCACCGCTTTGGCCGCGTTGCGGTAGGCCACCACGCGGTGGATGATCGCCCCGTCGAGTTCGTACAGATCTCCCAGCTCGTCCAGGGCGGCTGCGATCTCGAGGTTGGTGGGATCTGGCACCGGAGCCACAGTAGTATCGCGCGGTGCCCCGCCTCGTTCTGGCAGCGCTCAGCTTTCTCGCGCTCGCCCCCGCTGCCCAGGCGCGGCCCACCGTGGTGATCCACCGGACCTCCTACGGGATCCCGCGCATCTGGGCCACGAGCTACGTCGGCGCCGGCGAGGCTTACGGCTACGCCTTCGCCCAGGACGACCTGTGCACGATCGCCGCCGACTACATCACCGTCGACGCCCAGCGCTCGCGCTTCTTCGGACCCGACGGGAGCTACCTGCAGGGCGGCAACGGGGTCACGGCGTCGAACCTTGACTCGGACTTCTTCTTCCAGCAGATCATCGATTCGAAGGTCATCGACAAGCTGCTGGCCCAGCCGGCGCCGTTCGGACCTGAGCCGGCGGTACGCCAGCTGGTGACGGGCTACGTCAAGGGCTACAACCGCTACCTGCGGAAGGTGGGTGGCTCCGGCGGGGTGCCCGATTCACGTTGCCGCGGTCAGCGTTGGGTCCGGCCGATCAGCCAGGCCGACGTGTGGCGGCGCTTCTACCAGCTGATTGAGCTGGCCAGCGGCGACGTGGTGATCCAGGGGATCGCCGAGGCGGCTCCGCCCGCGCCGGCGGGATCGGCTCCCAGCCTCAGTCCTGACCAGACGGCACATCTGATCGCCCAGCGTCTGCCCCGGGGCGCGTTGGGCGCTGTCGGCTCAAACGCCGTGGCCATCGGCCGCGGCGGCGCGCGTGACCACACCCACGGGGTGCTGCTCGGCAACCCTCACTTCCCCTGGATCGGCACCGAGCGCTTCTACCAGGCCCAGATCGACATCCCGGGACGCATGCACGTGGAGGGGGCCTCGCTGTTCGGGGTCCCGCTGGTACTGATCGGGCACACACCCACGGTGGCCTGGAGCCACACCGTGTCCACCGCGTTCCGCTTCACCCCGTACCAGCTCACGCTGGTCCCCGGTTCGCCCACCACCTATCTGTACGACGGCCAGCCGCAGCAGATGACCAGCCGCACCGTCACGGTGGGGGTGCGGCAGCCCGATGGCACGGTCAAGCCGCAGTCGCGCACGTTGTACTCGTCGCGCTTCGGGCCGATCTTCAACACGATCGAAGGCGTGCCGCTGCCCTGGACTCCGACCACCGCGTTTGCCCTGGCTGACGCCAACGCGGACAACTTCCGCGTGTTCAACCACTTCATCGACGTCGATCGGGCGCGCTCGGCGCCGCAGGTGCTGTCGATCCTCAACCGCTACGAGGGAATCCCCTGGGTCAACACGATCGTGGCCGACAGGCAGGGCAACGCGCTGTACGCCGACATCGGCACGGTGCCCAACGTCCCCAACTCGCTGGCTTCCCAGTGCAATACCGTCCTGGGGTCCGGGACGTTCCAGCTGCTGGGGCTGCCCATACTCGACGGCTCGCGCTCGGCCTGCAACTGGGCCACCGACTCAGACGCGGTCAAGCCCGGGATCTTCGGGCGCAGCCACCTGCCGCACCTGTTCCGCTCGGACTACGTGACCAACTCCAACGACAGCTACTGGCTGTCCAACCCCCATCAGCCGCTGACCGGGTTCGCCCGCATCATCGGCACCGAGGGCACCGCCCGCACGCTGCGGACCCGGATTGGGCTGATCATGACCCAGGCCCGGGTGGACGGCTCAGACCACCTGGGTCCACCCGGCTTCACCGCCCGTGACATGCAGAACATGGTGTTCTCCGACCGTCAGCACGCAGGCGAGCTGACCCGTGACGCGCTGGTCTCGATGTGCCGGAGCTTCCCCGGCGGCATGGCTCCCACCAGCGGCGGCGCGACCGTCGCCGTGGGCAGCGCGTGCGACATCCTGGCCCGCTGGGATCTGCACGAGACTCTCGGCTCCAAGGGCGCGGTGCTGTTCCGCCGGTTCTGGGATCACGCCGACGCGGCCACGGTGCCAACGGTGACGGTGGTCTCCCCGTTCGCCAATCCATTCGACCCGAACGACCCGGTGCATACCCCGAACGGGCTCAACACCTCGGCCCCCACGGTGCGCAACGCGCTCGGCGACGCGATCAACGACCTCCAGGGCGCCCACATCCCCCTCGACGCCGCGCCCGGCGACGTGCAGCGCCAGCCCGCCCCGGGCGGGAGCATCCCCATCCACGGTGGAACGGGGGACCCAAACGGCGAGTTCAACGCCATCTACACCCACTTCACGGCCGGCCAGGGCTTCAGCGCCCCCTACACCGGCTCCTCATTCGTGCAGGTGGTGAGCTGGAACAGCGGCCCCTGCCCGCTGGGCGGCACGATCCTCACCTACTCGGAGTCCGACAACCCAACCTCCCGGCACCACTCCGACCAGACCAGGCTGTTCAGCCGCAAGCAATGGGTTCCGGACACGTTCTGCCCGTCGGCGATCAAGCGGGACACGAAGAGCACGATGGTGCTGGAGCGGGGGCGGTGAGCCCGGCCACCGGCCCCAGCGCTATACTTTCTGAAGTAAGAATACGACCAAGGAGAGCACATGGCAGGCACCGTGTCAGAAGTCACCGATACCAACTTCCAGGCCGAGGTCATCGAGTCCGAGGTCCCGGTTCTGGTCGACTTCTGGGCTCCGTGGTGCGGTCCGTGTCGGATGGTCGCCCCGGTCGTGGAGGAGATCGCCAAGGAGCGCGGGGAGGCCGTTAAGGTGGTCAAGATGAACATCGACGAGAACCAGAACACCGCGGTTCAGTTCAACGTCATGTCGATCCCGACCCTGATGGTGTTCAAGCACGGCGAGGTGGCCAAGACGGTCATCGGCGCCTACCCCAAGCACAAGCTCGAGGCCGAGCTCGAGCCGGCGCTGGCCGCCTGAGCTGACCGGCTCGATCCGGGCTGCGCGCCCCAGCCTCAGGCCGGCGAGAACAGCGAGGACATCGCGTGCTCGAGCGGCGAGCCCGCGTTGTTCAGGTGCCCCGCGCTGTCCTGGAAGATGGTCTGAGTCTGGCTCGAGGCGCTGAGCGCTCCCAGTCCCAGCCCATCCTCCACGGTGCGGAGCAGCGAGGCGTGGTCGTAGGGGATCGCGGTCGTCGTCCCGGCAGCCACGTGTGCGTCGGGCGAGCCGATCGCCAGCAGCCCCACCAGACCGCCACCGTTGACGCCGACCCCTGGCACGCCGGACGCGCAGGTCCCGGGCGTGCCGCCTGTGGTCACCGGGCCGGTGGTGCAACCGGTCACGTCGGTGTTGGCCGCCTCATCGGTGGTGATGAACAGGACGCTGGCTACGCCCGGCGTGGTGAACGCCGGCGAGGTCAGGATCTTGGGCACCTCGGTGCTCATCCATTTGTTCGCGCCGGCCAGGCCGCCGGGTTGGCCCTGGTCTATCCCGGTGCACGTGCCGTCATGCCCGTCGTGGCAGGTATCCGGCGTGATGAAAACGTAGTTGGGCGTCGTGGTTTCCGCTGCCAGATCGGGGGAGAGCTGCGGATACGTGACGACGTGCGAGTCGCAATAGCTCTGGTTCTCGACGATCGGCGGGTAGTAGACGAACGGGTCATGCCGCGTGGCGTAGCCGGCCTGGTAGGGATCGGCGTTGTAAGGCGACGTCGCCGGATCCTGCGCCGGGTGCTGACACGGTGTCTGCATCCCGTCCATGTATGCCTTCCACGCCTTGCCGCTGGCATCGATTTGGTTGGCCACGCTTACGCCGCCGTCCGGGCGCGCGGCCTCCCACGTCTCGCACCTGCCCCAGTCAAGACAGTCGGCGTTGAACAACGGCGTCGGCGTTTGGCCACTGGTCATGGCCATGTAATTGTCCGCGCTGACGTGACTGGTCCCGTAGTACTGGCTGGCAAAGGTCCCCTTGGCGAGGAGGCTGTTCAAGTACGTGCCGGGGGTGTTCCAGGTCGCCCCCAGGTTCTCGTTCTCGAGCACGATGGTGAACACGTGGTCGAGCTTGGGAATACCCTCGGTCGTGGCCGACGCGCCGGGTGCAAGCGCGCCGGCCGAGGCGATGATGGTCAGCAGCGAAACAGTGCCGCTGACCATCATCTGACGAAGTGCCCGCATTCGTGGTGCCTCAGACCGAAGAGCCAGACCGCTAGGCGCCGGCTACGCCGTTCGCCGTTCCCGAAATGATCGATCCGTTGCTGACCGTGACGGTTACCTCGTCCCCCACGGGGATCACGTTCCGACCTTGCGGGGACGAACCCTGGGCGCTGCTGAAGCTCACATCTGGGGTGCAGATGGGATTTCCGTTCGCGTCCTTGCCGGGTGTGCAGGCCGAGATCGACCACGACTGCGCGGCCGCTCCGTAGCTGCCGCCGTGGGCTCCACCGACTGGATCGTCGTTGGTGTCCACCTGCAGGTAGGTGCAGCTGCTGCCGCCTATCTGCGATGTGCCGCTATTCGGATAGACGTTCTGTGAATGACCAGCGACGTCCTGCAGAGCGCAGCCGTGGGTTCCGCTCGAGTTAGTCGGGTCGAAGGCCACTGCGCTGGCCGACCCCACGAGGCTGACTGCCAACGTGGCGGCAGCGACTGCAAACGGCTTATACATCTGTACCCCTCTCGTCCTGGATTGGTGACCACAGCCGGTATACCGCCGTCTCCCAACCTGGGCAAGCGCGATCAGCCGAATTCCAGCCGTTTGACAGGGCCTCGCAGGTCGGACGGCCTCGCAGGGCGCCCGGCCTTGCAGGCGGCCTCACGCCGGTGCCAGCACCACCATCGTCATCGACTTGGCCGGGTAGGTGTGGGCGACGCCGGGCGCTGCCACAGGCTCGTTGGGGAGTGGGTGGATCCCGCCCCCGTCTGACTCCCACAGGTGTGCCGTGGGAGCGGCGGAGAAGTTGGCGAGATGCAGGACGCTGGTGAGCGGGGCGTCGGTCTTGTTGACCACCGCGACGGTCAGCGCGCCGTCGGAGGCGCGGCGGGCTCCGTACACAGAAAGCTTCGACTGGTCGGCGCTCGCGGAGCTCACGTAGGTTTCGCCGAACCCAGAGTGGTTGCCGTCGTAGTTGCGGTACAGGCAGAAGGCGTCGGCGATCGCGCTGTTCGCGGCCGGGCTACCGACCGGGTGGTTGCCCGGCTTGTTGTAATACATCGTGGCCAGGTCGAGCTGCTCCCGGGCAAAGATGCCGAGCACATCGGCTTCGATCACGCCGTTGGTTCTGTCGTCGGGGGCGTGGGAGAGGTCGTATTCGCTGAGCGAGATCTTGGTGCCCGGATAGTCGCGCGCCACCCAGTCGTGCATGCGCGGGATCAAGTCGACGCGCTCGTGGAGGTCGCGCGAGATGTAGCTGGGGTCGTCGTACGTCGGATCCCACAGGGAACGGGTGATCTCCGGTGAATGAGCCGCGGGCGAGGGGTCGCGAGCGGCGTAGTAGTGGACGTCGATGTAGTCGAGGATCCGCCGGCCCGTTCGGCGTTCGTCGGCGCGGAAGTTGCTCAGCAGCCATTCGACCAGGGGCTGGCCGCCGTGCCTACGCCGGTCGGGGGAGTTGGGGGTGCAGCCGCCCGAGGCGATGTTGTCGGCCGCGCTGCAGAAGTACCCGTCGAACGCGAACTCGGAGAAACCGAGGATTTGCGCGCTCGGATCGGCCGCTTTGACCGCCGCGCCGTAGCCCCGGGACTTCGTCCACAGCTCGTCGTATGTGGTGGGCTTGGGATGGAGCGGTCGGTGGATGCTGTCCCACAAGAACGGCTCGTTGCCCAGCTCGTAGAACCGAACTCCGCCGTGGGCGGCGTCGCCATAGCGGTGCTCCAGGTCGCGGACCCAGGCGGCGTCGAATCCCGGGCCGATCCGCTTGCCGAACGTCGACGGCGGCGTCGTCGCCGGCAGCCGCCGCTTGGTGTTCGCGCTGATTCCGTTTCCGCAGTTCTTGCTAAAGGGGTCGTAGAGCTGCTGGCGGGGATAGGCCGAGCGCTCAAACGCGCAGTTGAACGGTGGGTGCAAGTGGCCGTCCTTGGCCACGTAGCCCATCATCGGCAACCCCAGCAGCGTGGCCGCGCCGAGCCGGCGATCGGAGGCCACGCGGTGGCGGTAGAGGAACACGCGTCCATGCGCGCAGTAGCTGTAGGCCGGGCTGTTGCAGTCGGGAATGTTCTCGAAGAAGTAATCGCGGCCGGTGTTGATGGCCCCGATCTTCCAGTTGTAGGCCTCGAGGTTTTCGCCTCCCCACCGGTCCACCGGCAGCGCGATCTGCGCCGCCAGCGCCGGATCGGCGTTGTTGATCCCATAGATGTTCGGGCTGATCGGGTGCTGGCCGGCCCCGGCGTCGACCGTCAGCGCGGGCCCGGCATCGGCTCGCGCCACGGCGGCTCCCAAGGCCAGGACCGCGGCCGTGAGCCAGAGGGTGCGAATCCCAGACATCAGTACGCGCAGGCGGATAGGTGGCCGAGGATGCACTCAAGAGCCGCGATTTGCAAGCCGGGAGGGTGAAACCGGCTATGCCAGCGCCACCGCGATCCGCAGCTCCCGGCCGTCGACTGTGACCGGCTGAGCCCCCCGCGGCTCGCCGCCCGCTCGGCCTCCGGCCTCGCCGGTTTGGGCGGCGCCCAGGCCGTCGGGCTGCGACTCGTAGCTGACCTCGGTGGCCAGGGTCTCGCCGGCGATGTAGGGCTGGTGCTCACGCGCCGCGCCCAGCAGCTCTTCGTCGCCGTCCAGGGCCAGGGCGATGCGGTCGGTGACTTGCAGCCCGGCTTCCTGGCGGGCCAGCTGGATAGCGCGGACGATGTCGCGGGCCCAGCCCTCGCGGCGCAGCTCGGCATCGATCTCCAGCTCTAGCGCCACGGCGTGGGAGCCCTCACGCTCGACTTGGTAACCCGCGAGCGGTTTCATGGCGATGATCAGGTCGTCGCGGCCCAGCTGGTCCTCGTGGCCGCCGATCACGATGCGCACGGGCTCCTCGTCTCGCAGGTGGGCCGCCACCGCGGCCGGATCGAGTCCGGCCACGGCCTGGGCCACCGCCGGCATCTGCTGGCCGAATCGGGGTCCTAGCGACCGGTAGTTGGGCTTCAGCTCGAGCTCACCGAGCTCGTCGGCCTCAGAGACGAACCTCAGCTCCCGCACGTTCAGCTCCTCGGCGACCACCTTTGCGAACCGCTCCAGAGCTTCTCGCTCGCTACCGGTCGCGACCACGACCGCCGCCCGGAGTGGCTGGCGCAGCCTGACTCCGGCCTGCGCTCGGGCCGCCAATCCGAGCGTTACCGTCCGTCGCACGACGACCATCGCCTGCTCGAGCTGGACGTCGCGCTCACCCGGGTCGGGAAAGTCGCACATGTGGACGCTCGGCTCGGCGCCATCGAGGTTGTCGTAGATCTCGTCGGCCACGAACGGGCAGAACGGCGCAAGCAGCTTCGAGACCGTCACCAAGCACGTGCGCAAGGTGTGAAACGCCTCAGGATCCGCGTTCCAAAACTCCCGCCGCGACCGCCTGACGTACCAGTTGGACAGCTCTTCGATGTAGTCCTGGATCGCCCGGCCCGCCGTCGTGACGTCAAAGTCATCGAGCCGAGCGCGGACGACCTCAACCGTCGCCGCCAGCCGGGACAGCGCCCATCGGTCGAGTTCGCGCGACGGTTCTTGAGACGGGAGCGGCTCGACGTGGCTTGCGTTCGCGTACAGGACGTAGAAGTAGTAGGTGTTCCACAGCTGGAGCAGGAATTGGCGGACCGCCTCTTCGATCGCCTGGAGCGAGAACCGGTAGCCGTCCCACGGGAGCTTGGAGGTGAAGAAGTACCAGCGGAAGGCATCAGCCCCGAACCGGTTGATCACATCCCAGGGCTCGACCGTGTTGCCCAGTGACTTGGACATCTTGCGCCCTTGCTCGTCGAGGATCAGGCCCAGGCACAGCACGTTCTTGTAAGGCGCGCGATCGAACAGCAGCGTCGACTCCGCCAGCAGGGAGTAGAACCAGCCGCGAGTCTGATCCAGCGCCTCGCAAACGAAATCGGCCGGGAACCGCTGCTCGAAGCGCTCCTCGTTCTCATGCGGCGCGTGGTACTGGGCAAACGGCATCGCGCCCGAGTCAAACCACACGTCGATCACCTCGGGCACGCGCTGCATCGGGCCATCGCACCGTGGGCAGGGGAAGCTGACCTCATCCACGAACGGGCGATGCGGATCCTCAAGCACCTCGCCCGAGAGGTGGTGGAGCTCGG
>DASZGO010000122.1:0-7892 GCA_035938755.1 Solirubrobacteraceae bacterium
TGGTTCATGCAGAACTTCAGCGAGACATTCCTGAAGCCCGTCGACGGCGTGATCGCGGTGCCCACCGGTGACGGCGCCGAGGCCTTCGTCGACGCCGAGGACATCGCCGCGGTCGCCGCCGCGACACTCGTGAGCCCCGACACCCACGCCGGCGCCCAGTACGCACCAACCGGCCCCGAGGCGCTCACGGTGAGCGACGCGGCCCACGTGATCGCCGAGGTCACCGGCCAGCCGGTCGAACACAACGACATCGACCGCCAGGCCTGGATCGACGGTAGCGTCGCGGCTGGTGTGGCCGCCGAGTACGGCGAGGTGCTCCGAAAGCTGACCGAAAGCGTCGCCTGCGGCGATGGCTCCCGGCCTAACAACGACGTCCAGAACGTCACCGGAGTGCCACCGATCAGCTTCGTCGAGTTCGCCCGGCGAACCGCACAGAATTGGGCGCAGCAGGGGGCGCGATGACCACGATCAACGACCTCGCCGACTTCAAGGGGCTGGAGCCATTCTTTCGGATCATCGAGCAGGGACTCGACGGCCTTGCCGACGGCGGGCACTTCTTCGACCTGCTGGTCGAAGACGTCGTCTTTGACTACATCATCACCACACCTGGCTACCCGAGGCACGTCGAGGGCCGCCAGGCCGTAGCAGAGCTATACCGCCCCTACGGCGACGTGATCGTCTTAGACCGATGCCACGATCTCGCCGTCCATCAAGACCCGAACACCGGCGTCGTCGTGCTCGAGTACGCCTCACAAGGTCGGGTCGTTCGGACCGGAGCTCCCTACGCCAACCGGTACATCTCGGTGCTGACGATCGCGAATCGCAAGGTCACGCGCTGGCGTGACTACCTCGATCCTGTAGCGGTCTTCGACGCTCTTGGGTGGCCTTCCATTGAGGAGCACGGCCACTAGCTTGGGCGAGGATTGCGCGATCCGGCATCGAACAATGAGGTGTGTCGCAGAGGGATAGCGCAACCGGGAAATCGAGCGGTGAGGGAGCGGATCAATCCGGCGCCGATCCGTACGCCGACGTACTCGGTCGCCTATCCGCGGCCGACCGTGAGTTGCTGGACCGTGCCGTGGCGGCCCGCGGCCGGGTACTGCACGACGAGGTTGGTGAACCTGTGGGCACGATCACGGCCGTGCTGATCGACCGAGAGACCGGACGGCCGACGTGGCTCGTGGTTGACCGAGCCGCGCGAACTCAGAGCCTGGTCGGCGCTCCGGTGACCGGTCTCGAGGCGTTTGGCGATCACTACCGGATTCCTGTGCCCGCGGCACTGATTCACGACGCGCCCACCATCGCGCTGACGCGGGTGCGGGCTGCCGTGGAGCAGGACCTGTGCCAGCACTACGGCGTACCCATGACGCGCGGTGCGTCACGGCAAGCCGACCGCCGCGCCACTTCCTCGAAGGCGTTTCAAGGCCCCGGGTGGACGGATGACCTGGGCTGGCTGCCGGCTCCCCGAGGCGAGTGAAGCCGGCGAGGCTCGGACGTCGCCGCCGTCCCGGCAGCGGAGCTCAACTTAGCGCGCATCGCGCTCCACGCAGATCGAAAAACGGTCGACAAAGTGGTCGACAAGCTCCGCGTGCAACCCCAACGCAGCGAGGGGCGTCAGACTCCACGGCATGAACAAGACCAGTTATCTAGGCGACAAGCCAATCAACCGCGTCGGCTTCGGCGCGATGCAGCTCGCTGGCCCAGGCGTGTTCGGGCCGCCACGCGACCCCGAGGCGGCTCGGGCGGTGCTCAGACGCGCGATCGAACTCGGCGTCGACCACATCGACACCGCGCAGTATTACGGGCCCGACGTAGTCAATGACCTGATCCGCGACACGCTCCATCCCTACCCGGATGGCCTCAAACTCGTCACAAAGGTAGGTGGCCGCCGCGACGAGGCCGGCGGGTGGCTGCCCGCCCAATCGCCGCAGGAGCTGCGGGAAGGGGTCGAGGACAATCTGCGCTCGCTGCGCGTCGAGCGCATGGACCTCGTCAACCTGCGACTGATGGGTGAGGGCGCCGTAGCGACCGTCCCCCTGGCCGAGCAGCTGGGCACGCTCGAGGACCTCCGCCAAGCGGGCAAGCTGGACCTGATCGGCATCTCCAGCGCGGGCCGAGACCGGATCGAGGAGGCGCTCGAGCTGGTCGAGCTGGGTGAGATCCAGAATTCGTACAGCCTCATCGACCGCGAGGATGATCCGATCGTCGAGCTCGCCCGAGAGCGGGACATCGCATACGTGCCGTTCTTCCCGCTCGGCTCGGCGTTCACCGGCGGCCCGGCCAAGCTCGCGAACGACCCGGCGATCGCCCAGGTCGCCGAGAAGCACAGCGCAACTGCCTCTCAAATCGCACTCGCCTGGTTGCTCGCGCGCTACGACCGGATGCTGCTGATTCCGGGGACGACGTCCGTCGCGCACCTGGAACAGAACCTCGCCGCGGCCGACATCGAGCTGGACGCGGACGACCTCACGGCGCTCGAATCCGTGGAGCATGTCGGCGCTCCGCTGCGCTGACGGTCACGCTACGGAGCGGTCTCGCCTTCGATGTAGCCGACCGCATCGTCGATCCTGAAGTGATACGCGAGGCCGCCCCCCTCCGGTCTGCGCTCGGCTAGCCCGATCGTGCCTGAGTCCGGGCGGATGATGATGTCCGGCTGCTGGTTTGAGAACGCCAGAAACCTGATGGTCTCCGATGTTCGATTGATGATCTGGTGGGCGCCCTGCTCACCCACCCGGAACGCGAGGACTTCACCTGGCTCCAGATCACGCCAGCCTTCGGGTGTCCGGAGCGAGGGATTGCCCGCCAGCACGACGATCAGCTCCTCCTCGGCCAGGTGCCAGTGATAGGGGTAGGCCGCCTGGCCTGGCGGCAGCTCAAACAAGCTGACTCCCACTTTCTCGGTACCAACCTGTCGGCCGATCCTGGCGCGAAGAGAGCGAAACCCCTCATATTCACGGGGCTCATCGAACACCGGACGATGAATGTTGACGCTGGTTGGCCCCGGCGAGGAGGGGTCTGAAGCCGGCATACATCTCTCCTTGTGGGAATTGGGAAGTTCTCGTACGAAGATGCACAACCGTATGGAACGCCCAGAGGCCGTGGCTGGTCAAGCCGAGCTCGAGGTGATCGTGCGGTCGACCCGGTGGCTGATGGATGCGCTTGAGGCTGCCCGCAGGGTCGGTGCTCCGGATTGGATGATCGGTGCCGGAGCGGTGCGCACCGCAGTGTGGGATCGATTACACGGCTATCAGGCCCCAACGCCGCTCGCCGACATTGATCTGATCTTCTTCGATGCAGGTGACCTGTCCGAACGGCGCGAGCGCGCGGTGCAGGCTCGCCTGTCCGCGGAGTTGGCGCGCGTGGCGTGGGACGTCAAGAACCAGGCGGCGGTCCACCTGTGGTACCCGAAGAGATTTGGCTTTGCCGTGGAGCCTCTGGGCTCCCCGGCCGATGCGGTGGCGACGTGGCCGGAGACGGCCACCTGTGTCGCCTTGCGGCTTCGGGCGGATGACCAGCTGGAGATGTGCGCGCCGCTCGGTCTCGACGATCTACTCGGTCTCGTACACCGGCGCAATCCTCGGCGAGTGAGCGTCGAGGAATACGAGGACCGGCTGGCGGCCAAGCGGATCGCGGAGCGCTGGCCCAAGGTGACCATCGTGCATCCGCGGTAGGTGAGCCCGGCGTGGCGTAGAACTTGTGGGCATGGCGCCGGCCAAGGAGACAATCATCGACGCGGGTGGGCGTGACCTGCGCGTATCAAACCCCGACCGCGTGATCTTCCCTGAGACCGACAGCACCGCGGCGGTGACCAAGCTGGACATCGTCAACTACTACCTCTCGGTCCAGGACGGGATCATGCGCGCTCTGTGTCGACGCCCCACGACGCTCGAGCGCTGGCCGAAGGGGGTGCATCCCGGCATCGTCCTGTCCACCCGTGAGAAGGGCGGCGGTGACGCGTTCTTCCAGAAGCGCATTCCCAGGGGCGCGCCGGACTACGTGGAAACCGCCCGGATCCAGTTTCCCTCCGGCCGCCACGCCGACGAGATCTGCCCCACCGAGGTGGCGGTGGTCGGCTGGGCGGCCCAGATGGGCACGATCACCTTTCATCCGTGGCCGGTGCGGCGCGAGGACGTCGACCATCCGGACGAGCTGCGCCTCGACCTCGACCCGCAACCGGGGACGGACTTCGCCGACGCGGTGCGCGTGGCCGCCGAGGCCAGAGGCGTGCTGGACGACCTGAGCTATGTCGGGTTCCCCAAGACCTCGGGCGGCCGGGGCATCCACATCTACGTCCGCATCGAGCCGCGGTGGACGTTCACCGACGTCCGTCACGCCGCGATCGCGTTCGGGCGCGAGCTGGAGCGACGCTTACCCGGACAGGTCACCACCAAATGGTGGAAGGAGGAGCGCGGCGAGCGGATCTTCGTCGACTACAACCAGAACGCGCGGGACCGGACGATCGCGTCCGCCTACAGCGTGCGCCCCAAGCCGGGCGCACCGGTGTCAGCGCCGCTGACCTGGGACGAGGTGCCCGAGGTGACGCCTGAAGACTTCACCGTGGCCACCATGCCGGCCCGGTTTGCCGAGGTGGGTGACCGTCACGCCGAGATCGACAAGGTGGCCCACTCCCTCCAGCCGCTGCTTGACATGTACGAGCGCGACGAGGCCGAGGGCGAGGCCGATATGCCCTACCCACCCGACTATCCGAAGATGCCCGGCGAGCCAAAGCGGGTTCAGCCCTCACGCGATCGCGACCGCAAGGGCGAGGCCGACTAGCTTCCGCCCGGCGTCAGCGCGGACTGCGGGAGCTTGGACTTGGCGCTCCGCGGAGCCGGGCGCGACGGCGGTGGCACCACCGGGCCGACGTCCCCATCCGGAGCCTCGTCCAAATCCACGATCACGGGCGCGTGGTCGCTGGGCCCGGTGCCTTTCCGGGCCTGACGGTCCACCCAGGCCGCGCGCACGCGGCCGGACACCGCGCCGCCGGCCAGGATCAGATCGATCCGCATCCCCAGATCCTGGTGGAACATCCCGGCGCGGTAGTCCCAGTAGCTGAACACGCGCTCCTGCGGCCAGTGGTCGCGCACCACGTCGTGGAGTCCGACCGCCAGCAGCTCGGCCAGCGCTGCGCGCTCGGGCTCGGTCACGTGCGTGTGGCCGACGTACGCCTCGGCGTTGAACACGTCCTCGTCGCTCGGCGCAATGTTCATGTCGCCGCACACCGCGGTGTCCTCCGGCCCCGCCGCCACCGCGTCGCGCAGCGCGGCCAGCCAGGCCAACTTGTACTGATAGTGGTCCGAGCCGGGGGAGCGGCCGTTGGGCACATATACCGAGACCACACGAATGCCCGCGCACGTGGCTGCCACCGCGCGCGCCTCGGGATCAGGGAAGCCCGGCTCGCCGGGCAGCCCCTTGACCACATCGTCAAGGCCGACCCGGGACAGCACGGCCACGCCGTTCCAAGTGGGCTCGCCGTGAACGGCCACCGCGTAGTCACGCTCGGCCAGGGCGTCCCCGAGCAGTTTCTTGAACGCGTCGTCCGCAAGCTTGGTCTCCTGGAGGCAGACCACGTCCGGCTGGCGCTCATCGAGCCAGGGCAGCAGCCGCGGCAACCGCTGCTTGACCGAGTTGACGTTCCAGGAGGCGATCCGCACCGGCGCCCCACCCTAGCGCCACGCCTTCGCGGTACGGTAGGCGCCGCACCATGATCTTGGTCACCGGAGCAACCGGGATGTTCGGGGGCGGCATCACGGCCCGGCTGGCGGAGCGGGGAGCGCCCGTCCGGGCGATGACGTCGAATCCATCCAAGGCGGCTGACCTGGAGCGGCTGGGCGTCGATCCCGTGGTGGCGGACATGGATCGGCCTGAGACGCTCGGCCCGGCCTTGGCCGACGTCGACACGGTGTTCCTGGTGTCACCAATGGATGACCGGGTCAAGCTTCGGGAGCGCAACGTCCTGGACGCGGCGCTCCAGGCCGGCGTGCGGAGGCTGGTCAAGCTGTACGGCGCGGTCGAGCACCACGGCGATCCCCTGGGCGGCGGACACGATGCCAGCGTCGAGGCGATCCGTCAGTCCAGTTTGGACTGGGCCCTGCTGTCACCGACCTCAGTGCTCGAGACCAGCCTTTTCTCGGAGATCCCGTGGATCGAGGCGGTGGGGGCGATCGTGGCCTGCGCCGGGGACGGGAAGGTGGCGCACGTGGCCGCCGACGACGTGACCCGGGCCGGCGCCGCGCTCCTGGCGGACGGAAGCGAGACCGGTCGCAATTACATGATCACTGGGCCCGAGCTGCTGTCCTACCGCGAGGTCTGCCGGATCATGTCGCGGGTCACCGGCCGGTCGATCCCCTACACGGACGTCTCCGAGCCGGAGCTGGAGAAGCTGCTAGTCGAGGAAGCGGGCATGACCCCCGAGCAGGCGGAGATCGGGGTGATCTGTCACTTCCGGGCCTGGCGCAACGGCGACGCCGAGGCGCTCACCGACACCTACCGACAGGTCACGGGGCGCCCGCCGACGACGGTCGAACAGTGGCTCACGGCGCACCGCGACGTGTTCGCCCAGGCCCGGGATCGGGCACCGGCACAGCCCCCGGCCTAAGCCTCAAGCCGCCGGGTCAGCGCGTCAGTGTCTGCCCCGAGCTCCGGGGCGGGAAGGAGTGTCATCCCCGGCTCGATGTTGGTCCGGGCCAGGGATACGAGTGGCATCCGGGCCGCCCAGTCCGCGTTACCCGGGGCCGTGCCCACGAGCCCGCGCGCCACAAGTCGCTCGTCGGTCCACGCGTCCTCGATGTCGCGTACGGGTTCGCAGATGGCCCCGTGGCTGGAGATCAGCTCGACCCATTCGTCGGCGGGAGCTGACGCCACCACCGCTGCGATCCACTCGCGGACCAGCTGCCGGTTGGCGATCCGGGCCGCGCCGTCGACGCACCTGGGGTCCTCGAGCCACTCCGGATGGTCGAGCGCCGCGCACAGGCCCCGCCAGTGCCGCTCGGTCACGCAGATGATCTGGAGCTCCCGCCCGTCCCCGGCGGTGAACACCCCGGAGGGCACTGCCAAGGGGCTCTCCGATCCCAGCCGCCGGGGAGTGAAGTGGCCACCGGCGGCCAGCAGCGCGCTCGTGCTGGCCAGGGTCGCGGTCGCATCAACCATGGCGCAATCCAGGAACGCCCCGACGCCATCCTGCTTGGCCCGCCACACCGCCAGCAGAACCGACTGGACGGCGTACATGCCGGTCATGAAGTCAACCAACGGTACGGGGATGCGGACCGGTCCGCCTCGCTCCTCTCCGGTGATCGAGAACAGCCCCATCGCCGCCTGCAGGCTCGGATCGATCGATCGCCCGGGCACGTCCTGACCCCAGCCCGTGATGGCGCACCAGACGAGGCCTGGGCGACGAGCTAACGCATCGTGGAACGACACGCCGAGCTGCTCGCGGGCATCGCCCAGGTTCTCCACCACCACGTCCGCGCTGTCCATCAGCCTGGAGACCAGCTCGCGGCCGTCGGCCTGGGCCAGATCGACCACCACGCTGCGCTTGCCGCGGTTCAGCGCGGCGAACAGCCCACTCGATCCGTCTTCCAGGTACGGCGGAAAGCCGCGCATCGGGTCCCCGGCCGGCGGCTCGACTTTGATCACTTCGGCCCCCAGGTCGAGCAGGGTCAAGCCGCAGAACGGCGCCGCGATCAGCTGCGAGAACTCGACGACGAGTAGGCCGTCGAGCAAGCGAGGCGGCGGCGCGGCAGCGGACACAGCGCTACCGCCTCAACCTGAACACCTGGACCGCCTCCGACACGCCACGTACCCGCTCGCTGCCGCAATGCTCCCAGGCCAGGTTGGGGCACCGCTCGACGACCGGAGCGGTGACGAGGAGCTCGTCTCCCTCGGCCAGGGTC
>DASZGO010000123.1:0-9873 GCA_035938755.1 Solirubrobacteraceae bacterium
CGCCAGACTCCGTATCCGGCCGGCGGCGAGCTGCCACCCGAATACAGCCGCACCTTCGACCCGTTCGTGGCGCTCACCGCGGCGGCTACGGCGACCGAGAAGCTCAAGGTGGGCACCGCCATCTGCCTGGTCATCCAGCGCGATCCGATCATCACGGCCAACGAGGTCGCTTCGATCGATCGGGTGTCCGGCGGGCGGTTTCTGTTCGGGGTGGGCGCGGGCTGGAACGTTGAAGAGATGGCCAACCACGGCACCGACGCGGCTAAGCGATTCGGGATCATGCGCGAGCGGATCGAGGCGATGAAGGCGATCTGGACCCAGGACGAGGCCAGCTACTCGGGGCGCTACGTGAACTTCGAACGGATCTGGTGCTGGCCCAAGCCCGTTCAACAGCCTCACCCTCCGGTGCTGGTGGGCGGTAACGGGCCCCATGTGCTCGATCGGGTGGTGGCGTTCGGCGACGAGTGGGTGCCCAACCGGATCGCCGGCGAAGACCTCCCCGCGCGCATCGCCGAGCTCCAGCGCAAGGCCGAGGCGGCCGGTCGCGACCCCATCCCAGTCACCGTGGCCGGTCTCATGAGTGACCCGGACCGGATTGAGGCCCTGGAGCAGGCCGGCGTGCATCGAGGGTTCTTCTGGCTCCCGTCCGGCGGCCCGGACGCGGTCGAAGCCGCGGTCGACAAGTACGCCGGCGCGGCCGAGGGCTACCGCTCGGCCGGCTCCTGAGCGGACAGGTGGCTGTGCGCGGCCCCCGGGTCGGGGCCGACCAGTTCGGCCACCAGCGTCGACCAGGCAAAGTTCGAGGTGCCCATGCCCTGACCGGTGAACGGGTGGTAGTACTCGCGTAGGCCCCGAGCCAGCACGGTGGCCCCCAGCCGGCGGGCCAACTCCTGCGCCTCCTCGGCGTAGCCCAGACGAACCAGTCCCAGCCACACCAGCCAGGCCGAGTTCATCCAGGTCGGTCCCCGCCAGTAGCGCCGCATCCCCGGCACCACGGCGTCGCGCAATGAGAACGCCGGATCATCCGCGGCGACCGACGGCGGCGACACGGGCAGCCAGAACCGCTGCGGATTCAGCAGATGCTCCTCCACCAACCGCCGCCCGATCGGCTCTGGCAGGTCGGGTAGAGCCAGCGGCGACAGGGCCGTCCAGGTCAGCGACCGGCCCCCGACCGGAGACGGCCGGGCGTCGAGCCAGAACAGCCCGCTGGCCGCGTCGTAGAAGCGATCGATGATCGCCGGGGTGAGCGAGGGCTGGCCCAGGGCGAGGCGCGACAGCCCGTACAGGACGTTGGTCATGACCTCGCAGCACACGGGGCCACCGGCCGCGGCGATCCGCCGCAGGTCGTAGCCCAGGTGCCGGTTTCGGCGCACCAGCAGGGGAAAGCCCAGGCGCGAGTGGGCCCGGCGGCCCCAGATCGCGTCGAACTGCGTCGAGGCGTCGAGGCCCGACTCGTCGGGCTGGACGATCCAGATCAGTCCGTCGCCCTCGAGGTCGCGATTGGCCCTGAGCCACTCGTGGTAACGGATGATGCCTGGAACCTCCGCCGGGTCACCGACCGCGATCCGCCACGCCCAGGCCAGCACCGGGGGCTGGATGCTCGCGGTCATGGTCGCGTTCGGGGAGAGGATGTTGTAGGTGAACCGGCGCACGTCTCGCGGCGGTCCGCCCCAGAAGATCGTGTGGCCGATGAAGCCGTCTTCCCGCTGGGCGGCCAGGAGCGTCTCGAGCTCGCGGCGGGAGCGCGCGGGGTCAAACCGCCGCCATACGATCGCGGTGAAGCAGGAGTCCCAGAACCACTGCCAGGGATAGTGGCCCGGGCTGGGGCGCGTGTACGCATAGGGCACGCCGTCGCTGCGGCGGGTGCCCTCGACCCAGTTGGCTTCCAGCGTCTGGCGGCACAGCGAGCCGACGGCGCCGGCGTCCAGATCCGAGGTCATGTCGGCAATCCTGTCAGCCTGGGCGGCCGTTGCCGCGCGCTCAGTCTGCGCGATTGCGCAACAGCGTTGACACGCGCTGGCGGCTGACCCCGAACAGCTGGGCGATCTGGTCCATCGTCATCCCCTCGCTGTATAGCGCCCGAGCCTCTGTGGTCCTGACCCGGTTGCCAGAGGTCTGCAATAGCTCGGTGGTCTGGGTCAGCAGCTGAACCAGCAGCGGCCGCTGCTCCATTGGCACGGTGTGGCGCAGCGGGTGACCTTCGGCCGCGGAATCGAGGATCTCGTTGGTCCGGTCCGACATCTGCTGCACCGAATGCAGCGTGTCGCGGAGCGCTGCTTCGAGTTTGCGCAGCGCGGCCAGAAAGGCCTCATGCTCAGGGGTAAGCGTCAAGTGGATCGCCGTCACGTGTCCGGTCCGCTTCGACGGCCATTGCGGCAATGACCGTTGCGGAATTCTACGGCGGGTCAGGACATTCGCCAGGCGCCCGACGTGTTTTGTGGACACTTTTCATTTGATCTAAGGATGCCCGGGGTTAGCGGCGCGGCACCTTAAACGGGACCAGCGAGCGCAACGCCTCCCACAGCCTTGGGGGCACGCGCCAGTTGCCCTCGGCCGCGACGCGCAACGCGTCCTGCAGGCGACCGGCCAGTCCCCGGGCCCCCAGCTCGATCTCGTACTCCGCGGCCTCGCCCACCGGCTTGATCGTCTGCACCGGCGCGTCCAGCCGTTTCAGCAGCTGCTGCATGCTCAGGTTGTCCGCGGCCACCAGCGCGGTGAACGTGGTGACGCCTTCCTGGCGCGCGCGTTCGGACAGCTGATCGAGCAACAGCGTGCCCATGCCACGGCCCTGCCAGGCGTCGGCCACGGTCACCGCCACCTCGGCCCGGGTCGGGTCCTGGAGGTCGCGCACCCAGCGTCCGATCCCCACGCCGTCGCCGGTCGCTGGGTCGATGACCGCCAGCGCTTCGTGATTGTGGCCATCCACCTGGGTCAGGTACTCAAGCTCGGCCTGGGTCAGGTGCGGCTTGGCGGTCAGGAACCGCAACCGGCGGGACTCTTCGCTCAGCTGGGCAAACGCCTCCTCCAGCCGGGGCGCGTCAGCCGGGGTCACCCGTCTCAGCCGGATCCGCCTGCCATCGCGGAGCGTTGCCTCAAAGGGTGTGGCTTGTCCGGATGCATCCACCGCGCAGGCATACTGCCCGATTACGCCCGTCGTATGAGCGTGATCTGGCGCAGCGCCGGGCTGGCCCGGGCTCAGTGGATAGGGCGGACCCGGCCGGTCAGCGTGTCCACGGCGATGAAACTCCGGCCCGGGAACCCAAAGATATACAGCGGGTTTAACCGCTTGGGCCCCAGCGGATTGCGCAGCGTCACGTTGAAGAACGGCCGCCGGTGGCCTGCGCGGCGCAGGAGGCCGACCGCCCGGGCCAAGGTCATCTTCGGCGCAGCAGGGATGACCACGTCCTCCAGGACAAAGCCGGGGTGCCCGGTCACCCGCCCAAAGCCCGCCGGCGGCGGGCCGTAGGTCACAGTCACGCTGTGAAACCGCCGGCCGCTGTTCCGGAGGACGAACTGCCAGCGAACGATTCCCTGGGCGCTGGTCGTGCCGCGGTTGCCTCGAGGCAGACCATCGGCCTCGTACATCACCGCGTGAGAGAAGGTGGGGCGGTGGGTGCGATGGACGAGCGTCACCGCGCGCTTGAACAACACGGTCACGTCCGGAATCGAGCGCGCACTGGCCGCTGGCGTCGCACCTGGTGTCGCCCACAGGGTGGCCGCGGCCAGCCCGAACGCGATGGCTTTGCCTTTCATGTCCCCATCCCCGGCCAGGACTCTAGCGGTCCGGCTTGACCTGCCATGATCGCCAGGTGCGGAAAGCCAGCCTCGGCCTGCTCGCAGTCGCCGCAGCCATGACCGCGGGTTGCGGGTCCGCGAGCCAGCCTGCGGCCCGGCCAGGCCAAGCCGGCGGGAGCACCTCGGCCCAGCCGCCGGGTAGCCACTCCCCCCGCCGGTTCCCAGCCGGCCGCCAGGCCGACCCGGCCAACCTGGCGGTGATCCGCGGCTGGTCGCGGACGCTGCGCAGCGGCGACGTCCGGGGCGCGGCCCGGTACTTCGCGGTCCCCAGCCTGATGATCAATGGAAGAGCTCCTGACGGTGAGCCATACGTCACCGCGATCCGGAGCTTCGACCAAGCGGTGACCGCCAACGCCTCCCTGCCGTGCGGGGCCGAGCTCGTCTCGGCCGTGCAGTACGGCCGCTACGTCAACGCGCTGTTCCGGCTGACCGAGCGGCCGGGAGTCGGCGGCGGCTGCGGGCCCGGTGTGGGAGGCACAGCGCGGACGAATTTCCTGATCAAGCGCGGGCGGATCCTGGAATGGATCCGAGCTCCCGCCCGGCCGGGCCAGAACGGCGGCCCCGGGCCGTCACAGTCGGGGCCGCAGGTATGAGCCCGGTAGCCGGGCTCGAGCTGTACATGTTCGACAGCGGGACCTTGGGCCTCCAGGGGGCGGAGGTACCGGTGCCGTTCTTTCTCCTGCGCCACCCGGATGGTCTGGTCGTGGTCGACGGCGGGAACCCGCTGGCCGTGGCCCGGGATCCGCACGCGCACTGGGGAGGCCTGGCCGACGTATTCGAGGTGCACATGACCGAGGCGCAACATTGTGCGGCCCAGCTGGAGGCCATCGACGTCTCGCCGGGCAGCGTGTCGCACATCGTGCAGACCCACCTGCACATCGACCACACCGGGGCGCTGGGACACTTTCCCCAGGCCACCGTCGTCGTCCACCAGCGGGAGCTCGACGCTGCCCGGGCGGCCGAATCGCCGGAGGCCAGCGGCTACGTACGCGCGGACTATGAGCGCTCCGAGTTGCGGTGGCAGACCGTGGAGGGGGAGACGGATCTGTTCGGCGACGGGGCGGTCCGCCTGGTCGAGACCCCCGGACACTCGGCGGGCCACGCGTCGCTGCTGCTCGAGCTCCCCGAGACGGGACCGGTGCTGCTGACTGCCGATGCCTCGGACAACCGCGACCAATGGGAGGGGCGCGCCTACCCGCGAGCTTTGTTCTCCCGCGAGCAGGCTGCGCAATCGCTTCAGCGGCTACATGCGCTGGCCGAGCAGACCGGCGCTCTGGTGGTGTTCGGGCACGACGCCGAGAACTGGTCGCAGCTCAGGCGGGCACCGGAGAGCTATCGCTAGCCGGCAGGCTGGCTTCCGGCGCGGCCGGCCTCCCCTGGGGGGGAAACCGTTTGAAGCTGATGTCCACGAGTTCGGTCAACGCGGCGGCGGCGCTCTGGACGTCGCCCAGCAGCCGCTCACGGTCGCCGCGCACCGTCTGCGTCTCAACCTCGGCCTTGTGCAGACGTTGATTGGCCCGGCACGCAATCTCCGCGGCCACCGCCTTGGCCTCGCCCAACAGGCGCTCGGCCTCGGCCTCGGCCGCCCGAACCGTTTCCTGTGCCTGTTCGTGAGCGGCGATCAGCACCGCTGAGGTCTGCTCGCCCACCCGCTTGATCTCCGCTGACACGTCATCGCTGGGCAGCCTCGGAGCCCGCAGCTCGGCCACCTGACCATCGAGGTCAGCCAGCTCGTGCTCGAGCTCAGATACGTACTGGTCGACGGCGGCGCAGTGGTAGCCGTGGCGCACCATGGCGAACCGGGGCATGTCGTCCTGCCATACGGCGGAGTACTGCTCGGTCGGTTGGAGCGACTGGTCGGACGGCTCGGCGCGGGAGAAGGTCTGCGCCAGGCGCTGGCCGATACCGGCCAGCCGGCGACCTGCTGGATGCGGCGCCGCCGGGTCTGCCAGCGCGGCGCCATGGTCCACGAATTCGTTCACGGCGGCTCCTTTGGTCTGATCTTGCCGAGAATCAGGCTCTTCGGCGGGTCCAGCCGGATACCTGTTCAGAGCAACGAACCGACCACAACCGCGTGGCCCGGCCGCCGGCGCGATCTCCCGCGTGACGTGGCACGCCCGCGCGTGATGTGGTCGCGAACCAGCTCCACCAGGTCAGAGGTGAGGTGGAACGGGTCGGCGATCACGGTTAGGTCCACGGCCGACACGGCGACCCGGAGCTGGCCCTCGACCTCGGCTACCAGGAGCGGTCCGCGAGGCAGGGCGGCGCTGTCGAGCGCGGCCAGGCGAATCAGCGCCGTTTCGTCGTCTGCGTAGGCTGGGCGGATCGTGACGGGGAGGAGCGTCGAGCTGACCATGGGTGAAACCATGTCGCGACCAGGCTATAAATGCAAATAGGGATTAGGCTGGTCTGGTATAACCTGCGGTAATGCTCGATGTCCGCCGGTTAAGAGTGTTGCGTGAGGTGGCTCGGCGGGGATCTTTCTCCGCCGCCGCCGAGGTATTGGGGTATACGCAACCCGCGGTGTCCCGCCAGGTGGCGGTGCTCGAGCAGGAGACCGGGACGACGCTGTTGGAGCGGCGACCCGGAGGGGTTCGGCTCACCGATGCGGGCCAGCTGCTGGTCGGTCACGCCGATGCGGTCCTGGCCCGGCTGCAGGACGCCGAGGACGAGCTGGGGTCGCTCCTGGGCCTGCGGAGCGGACGCCTGCGGATGTCCACGTTGACCTCGGCCGCAGCCACGATCGTGCCCCTGGCCATCGCCGAGTTTCGCCAGCGCCTGCCCGCCGTGGAGCTCTCGGTGGCCATGATCGATCCCGTGGGCCTGGCGCCGTCGCTGCGCGCGGGGGAGCTCGATCTGGCTGTGTGCAACGACCCGTCCCTCGGCGAGGTGCCTGACGTAGAGGCGCTTCACCTGTTCGATGAGCCCATGCTCATGGCTCTGCCGCGTGACCACGCCTTGGCCGGGCGCAAGCGCGTCCGCCTTACCGAGCTGGCGCAGGAGCGTTGGATGCTGGGCACGACGACCGGCTGCCCGGATGCGGGACGGTTCATCCGGGCCTGTCACACCGCCGGCTTCGACCCCCAGATCGCCTTCCACAACGACGACTACACGGCGATCCTGGGATTCGTCGGCGCGGGTGTGGGCGTGGCCCCAGTGCCGGAGATGGTCGTCCGCACGCCCCCGCCCAACGTCAGCATCTGCTCGCTCGGGCGGGATACGATCACCCGTCCGATCGTGGCCGCGCTGCCCGCGGGATATCGGCCCGGTGCCGCCCAGGCGATGCTCGACGTGCTCCAGCAGGTCAGCGAGAGTTGGACGGCGATGCGACGGCCCGAGCTCGCCGCGGCCTGAGCGGCGCGTGAGCTGCCGGGGCTTTCGGGGGGTGCTCGCGGTGCTGCTGGTCGCCGCCATGGCGCTGGTCGGTGGGTGCGGTTCCTCCAGTTCCGGCGCCCAGCCCACGGGCTCGGCGTCGACGCCCTAGCGCCCGCCGGCGACCCAGCGGCAGGTGGCGCGGTGTACGCCTCGCGGCGCCCATGTGGTCGTCGTCAGCCATGACGCTGTCGTCTACACAGTCGCTGGCGTCCTGCGCGCCGGCCCGCTACCCAGCTCCAGGGCAGAGGGCGTGGCCGTCTTCGGATGCGTCATCGGCGTATGGAAGCGCGTCGCGCTGGGGACGGTCAGGCGGCTGGACAAGGTCGCCTTGAACGGAACTGCGGTGGCTTATGCCAGCAGCCAGGTTCAGGGCGTCGACACGTCCCGGACGGACGTGTTGGTGGCTGATATCCGCCGCCGGCACGAGCTGTTCGACGTGCCTGCGGGGAAGATCGCGATTGCGCCCTCGTTCGTGAGCGTGGATGCACTCGTGGTGACACCGGACGGCACGGTGGCCTGGATCCAGCACGGGGGGAAGACGGAGAGCCCTGGCAATTCAGTCCATGCCGCTTCCGTGGCCAAGCCGACCGACCACCAGCTGGCCTCGGGACCGGCGATCAAGCCGCGCTCGCTGAGGCTGAATTCGGGCACGGTGAGCTGGCTCGACGGCGGCCAGCCCCGCTCCGCGCGCATCTAGCGCGGCGCTGACTCGCGACGACGCCGATTCCCCAGCCGAACATGGGCCACATGGGCCAGAAGTAGCCCATCCCGGTCGCCGCCCAGATGGCGATCATCAGCAGCGAGACGGCGAGGTAGATCCGCCTGTGGGCCGAGGTGCTGGTGCGCTGCCGGCGTGCCGGCGCCGATTCCTGAGCGGCCGGGAGGTCGTGAAACTGCGCTCCGAGCTCGCCCCGGGTCTGGGCAGTCAGCGTCGCCTCCAGCCGGCCGGTCAGCTCCTCCATGCTGAGCCGGCCGGTGGCGGCATGCTCGCGGAGCATGGCCGCGGCCTGGTCACGCTCCTGGTCGGAGGCCCGGACCGTGTCATTCGTCGCCATCTCAGGCCTCCGGATAGAACTGGCCGTGGAACCCAAACGGGATCACGTGCGGCGCATAGGCACGTGCCAGCTCGGTCATCGAACGCGCGTCGAGTGCGAGCAGATACGACCGCTCTCGTCCGGCATCGAGCACCACCGAGAGGACGACGCCGTCATCCTCCGCGTTTGACTCGGGGGATGGGACGAACACCGGCTCTCCCACATACGCCGCCGGCTCGTGCCAGACAGCCGCGTCGCCGGACTCGTTATCGACCTTGACCAGGCGGTCCGCCGTGTCGTAGTTGTTCTCGGCCGTTGTCCCGAGCCCGTAAACGAAGCGGTATGGGCGCAGGTACCACTGCTCGTTGATCCGTGGCAGCTCGATCACCTCCTGGCTGCGGTACTCAGTGCTGGTCGTCCGTCCGCCGAGGTCGACGACCACCCGGCGAAGCCGAGGTTGCGGTCGAAAGTCGGCGGTGCGGGCCCGCCGAAGTCGCTCGAGGTAGAACGCGTCGATGATCTCGGGTGACCCGTGGTCGCAGTACTCCATCACCAGCCGCCCGTCCTCATCCCACGCGCCGACGTGGTGGAAGGCGAAACCCGCCTCGGTCTCGTAGATCCCGATCTTCTGCCCGGTGTGGCGGTCGAACACCAGGATGCGCGTCGCGCGCTCTGGGTGCCAGCGGAAATTCTCGATGAACGGCCGGCCGCTGAGCGGGATCTCGATCGAGTTGACCGTGAACGGGAACTCGGTCAGCGCGATGTACCGCTGGCTCATGGCGAACGAGTGGACATAGCCGGGCCGGCTGACCCCTTTGGTGGCCAGAACGCGTGGCCGCTGGCCGGGAGCGTGGACGAAGAAGCGATAGCTGTTACGCGGTCCCATTCGGGTGGCCACGTTGATCAGCGCGCCGTTGTCCGGGTCACGGTGGGGGTGGGCCGTGGCGAACGTACCCGGGTACCGGTCGCTGAAGCCCAGGGTCTCGAGCGTGTGGGGATCGAACTGAACCGAGATCGGTGCCTCGGTCATCGCGTAGTGCCGGTCGCCGAGCTTGGCCAGGCTGACCGCCGAATTGTCGGTCACCTGGGGGTCGAAGACGGTCATCAGCCGCTTGAAGATCGAGCGGCAGGGGTCGGTGGCGAACTCCGACAGGGCCAGCTCCCCGTCCCGCATGGCGTGATAGGACTTGGTCTGGAGAAAGCGGTTGGCATAGGAAACGCCTCCCTCGGCCAGGGTGAAGCGGTGGAGCATCGCCTGGCCGTCGAACCAGTGGTTGACAGACCGCTCGCCATCCTCGTATAGGCCAGGTCCGTTGCGCAGCAGGCTGCCGGACAGCCAGCTCGGCAAGTTGCCCTCTACCTCAATCGCATCGACTGAGACTTCCTGCTTCAGGCTGCGGTAGCCAGCCTGCGGTCCGAGCTGAGTGGTTTCCTGTGTTGTAGTAGCCATACTACGATTCCTCCCGGATGGTCGCGATGCAATGGTTGCAACGCTACCGTCACAGAGCGACCCTGTCAAGTGCCCTCGCGTTCCCTATCTCTCACCTCCTATCTCGTGCTCGGTCTGATCGACCGCGCGGGCGAGGCCACGCCCTATGACCTCAAGCAGATGGCCACCGCGGTGTCCGGTCTCTGGACCTTGCGCCACGACCAGGTCTACCGGGAGACG
>DASZGO010000124.1:0-15418 GCA_035938755.1 Solirubrobacteraceae bacterium
GTACCGCCACATGCGGAACGGACCGAGCATCGGCGAGCGGACCAGCTGCATGTGAATCGAGGTGACGCTGACCCCGTCTCCTCGGACCTCCGGTGCCGCGCCGGACAGCCAGGTCTCGAATGCGGCCTTGGACGCGATGTAGGCGCTCCAGCGCATGGGAGGGAAGTTCACGCCCAGCGTCGAGACGTAGACGATGTGCCCCTGGCCGCGGTCTCGCATCGACGGGAGCAGGGCCAGCAGCAGGGCCACCGGGCCCAGATAGTTGACGCCGATGGTGCGCTCCACGTCGCGGAAGCGCCCGGAGGATTCAGAGATCCAGCGGCGGATCGACAGCCCGGCGTTCGACACCACGACATCCACGTGGCCGTGGTCGGCCAGCACGGTGGCGGCCAGCTCGTGCACCCGGTCGGGGTCGGACATGTCGCAGGGATAGGCGAACGCGCTCCCCCCGGAGCGCTCGATGTCCCGGCAGATCTGCTCCAGCAGCTCGGCCCGGCGGGCCACCAACAGCACGGTGGCTCCGGCGGCGGCCAGCCGCCGGGCGCTCGCCTCGCCTACCCCGGAGGAGGCTCCGGTGATCAGGACGATCTTGCCGCGTGCCGCCTTGCGCAGCTTGCCGTCGCTGACGCCGGGGCTGGTCGCGCCCAGCAGCAGGCGCACCGGGCGCGGCAGCAGCTCGCTCATCTGCGGCGCATTACCTGCTCGATCACCGGCAGCTTGAGCGCGTGCGGCACGTAGCGTGAGGCCAGCATCGCGGCGCGCATGGGCAGTCCGGGAATCACCACGCGGCGCCCCGCGGCCAACCCGTTGACCCCGGCCTTGGCCACGTCCTCGACGGATACGAGGGCGGGGCTGGGGAACGCTTTTTCAAACGACTTTCCGCCCGCCACCTCCCATCCGGCGCCTTGCCAGAACTCGGTCTCCACCGGCCCGGGGCACAGCGCCGTCACGGTCACGCCCTGCCCGGCGACCTCTTGGTGGATGGCCTCGGAGAACGTGAGCACGTACGCCTTGGCGGCCGAATAGCCGGCGGCGTAGGGGAGGGGTTGCATGGCCGCGGTGGACGCGACGTTGAGGATCGCCCCGCGGCGGCGCGCGACCATCCCCGGCAGGAACGCCGAGCTGAGAGCCACCGGCGCCTCCACCAGGACCCGGACCTGTTCGAGCTCCCGCTCGGGATCGGAGTTGGCGAACGGACCGCCGGTGGCAAAGCCGGCGTTGTTGATCAGGATGTCGACTTCCAGGCCGAGCTCCTTGATCTGCCCCGCCAGCCGGCCGCGGGGCGCAGGCTTGGACAGGTCGCAGGAGATGGTCTCGGCTCGCACCCCGTAGTCACCGCTCAGCTTGTCGGCCAGCTGCCGCAGGCGCTGTTTGCGCCGGGCCACCAGCACCACGTTGTGTTCACGCTGGGCCAGCTGCTCGGCGATAGCGGCGCCGATCCCTGACGAGGCACCGGTGATCAGCGCGGCGGACTTGGGCGAAGGGGTGGGAAGGGCCAAGGTGCGTAATCCTATTCGGGTGGGACTTACTGCGATCTTGTTTCCCGGTCAGGGCAGCCAGCAACCCGACATGCGTGACACCGTGGCCCGCGAACGCCCGGAACTGGTGGACGCGGTGCTCGCGGTGGTGGGCGAGGATCCGTTCGCTCGGGCCGAGGAGGGGACCCGGTTCGCCCAGCCGGCGATCTTCTGCGCCAGCCTGGCCGGTTGGGCAGCGCTGGGCAGCCCGTCGGGTGATGTGATGGCCGGACATTCCCTGGGCGAGCTCACCGCGCTGGTGGCGGCCGGCTGCCTGTCCGAGCGCGACGGCCTGGAGCTGGTGGCGCTGCGCGGCCGGCTGATGCAGGAGGCGGGTGAGCAGGCGGGTGATGGCGGGATGCTGGCCCTGCTCGGTCCCGGCGCGGCCGACCAGGCCGAGGCGCTGGCCGCGGCCCACGGCCTCACCGTGGCCAACGACAACTGTCCGACCCAGGTCGTCCTGTCCGGCCCCCGTGAGGCATTGCCGCCGGCGGGCGAGTCGGCGCGAGAGGTGGGCCTGCGACCGATGGACGTGCCGGTCACCGGAGCGTTTCACTCGCCGATGATGGCCTCGGCGGTGCCCCAGTTCGAGGCCGCGATGGCCCAGGTCGAGCTGCGGCCCCCCGGCGTGACCGTGTTCAGCGCGGTGACCGCCCAGCCCTTCGAGGGCGAGGCGGACATCCGGCTGCGCTTGGTCGACGGGCTGACCCGGCCCGTGCGCTGGCGTGAGACGCTACTCGAGCTGCAGCGGTTTGGTGCCGACCGGTTCGTCGAGGTGGGTCCAGGGCGCATCCTGACCAACCTGGCCAAGCGGACGCTGAAGGACGTGGAGCTCGTCCATGGCTGAGCGGCCCCCGGGGTGCGCGCTGGTCACGGGAGCGTCCCGGGGAATCGGGGCGGCGATCGCCCGCGCGCTGGCCGGGGCCGGCTGGCCGGTGGGAGTCAACTACTCCAGCGATCGCGCCAGCGCGGAGGCCGTGGTGGGCGAGATCACCACGGCCGGCGGTCAGGCCGTGGCCCTGCAGGCCAACGTGACCGACCCCGAGGCTCCGGGGCGGCTGTGGGCGGCGCTGGAGGAAGCGTTTGAGCGTCCGGTGCTGGCGCTGGTCAACAACGCCGGCGTGAACCGTGACGACCTGGTCCCCAGCTTGGGTGATGAAGAGTGGCGGGAGGTCATCGAGACCGATCTAACCGCCGCATTTCGGCTCACTCGCCAGGCCCTGCGGCCCATGCTCCGGGCCCGCTACGGGCGGATAGTCAACATCTCCTCGGTGGTGGCACTGCGCACCAATCCCGGGCAGGCCAACTACGCGGCGGCCAAGGCTGGACTGATCGCGCTGACAAAGACGGCGGCGGTCGAAGTGGCCCGCCGGGGGATCACGGTCAACGCCGTGGCACCGGGCTTGATCGAGACCCAGATGACCGAGGAGTTGTCCGGCGAGTTGCTTTCGTTCGTACCCGCGCGGCGGGCCGGGACCCCCGGAGAGGTCGCGGCATGCGTACGCTTTCTGGTCTCGGACGACGCGAGCTATGTCACCGGAGCGGTCCTGAGCGTGGACGGAGGACTGGCCGCATGACGAGCAAACCCCACTATGAGGAGGCAACATGCCAGCTTTGACCGCCGAGCAGGTGCAGGAGCGAGTGATCGAGGCGCTGGCGAGTTTTGGCCCGGAAGCCGACCAGATCAGCCGTAACTCGACCTTTGAAGAGCTAGACATCGATTCGCTTGATCTGGTCGAGTTAGCTCAGATCGTTGAGGACGAGTACGGCATCGTGCTCAAGGGCGACGACATGAAGGACCTGCGGAGCGTGGGTGACGCAATCGACCTGATCGTCAGCCGCCAGTCGTGAAGCGGACGGTGGTGATCACCGGCCTCGGGGCGGTCACGCCCCTGGGGGTCGGTGCGCGGTCTCTGCACGAGCGGTGGAGCGCCGGGGAGTGCGGTATTGCGGACGGGGCCGGAGCCTGCGACGAGTTCGCGCCTGACCAGTTCTTCTCGGTCAAGCAGCTGCGGCGGCTGGATCGTTTCTCGCAGCTGGCGCTGGTCGCCGCCGAGGAGGCGCTGACCGAGGCCGGTCTGGCCGACGAGCTCGGCTACGACTCGCTGCGGTTCGGTTGCGTGATCGCCACCGGCATCGGCGGCCTGGGGACGGTCGAAAGTCAACACGACCTCATGCGCGAGCGGGGGACCAAGCTGATGTCGCCGCTGGGAATCCCGATGTACATGCCCAACGCCGCGGCCGCGGCAGTGTCGATGAAGCACGGGCTCCGGGGCCAGACGTTCGGCGTGGTCTCGGCCTGCTCGGGCGGAGCACACGCGCTGGGGCTGGCGGCGCGGATGATCCAATACGGCGACGCCGACGCGGTGGTGGCCGGCGGCTCGGAGGCTGCGCTGACCGAGTTCGCGTTCGGCGGCTTCAACGCCATGCAGGCCCTGTCGCCGAGCGGGATCAGCCGGCCGTTCGACGCCCGCCGGGACGGATTCGTGATGGGCGAGGGGGCGGCCGCGCTGGTGCTGGAGGATGCGGCATCGGCGCAGGCCCGCGGCGCGACGATCCTCGCTGAGCTGGCCGGTTATGGCTCCACGGCCGACGCCCACCACCTGACCGCCCCCGACCCGGAGGGTGGACCGGCCGCCCAGGCGATCTCCCTGGCGCTGGCCGACGCCGGCCTGGCTCCGGCCGAGATCGACTACGTCAACGCCCACGGCACCTCGACCCCACTGAACGATCCCGCGGAGACAGCCGCGCTCAAGCGCGCGCTGGGGGAGGTGCAGGCCAAGCAGATCCCCGTGTCCTCGACCAAGTCCGCCATCGGTCACCTGCTGGGCGCGGCCGGGGCGGTTGAGGCGGTGGCCACGGTGGAAACTCTGCGGACGCGGATCATCCCGCCCACGCTGGGGTACGCGGTGCCCGATCCGGCCTGCGACCTCGACTACGTCCCCGGCGAGGCCCGGCGTATCAGCCCCAACGGCCACCAACTGTCGGCGATCTCGAACTCGTTCGCTTTCGGGGGTCACAACGTTGCCCTCGTGCTCAAGGGGCCGCCCGAGTGATTCTGGCCGGCAAGCGGCTGCTGATCACCGGCGTCATCACCAAGGATTCGATCGCCTTCCACGTCGCCGAGCAGGCGCAGCGCGAGGGCGCGCAGGTGATCCTGACCAGCTTTGGCCGGGTGCGACGGATGACCGAGCGGGCGGCCGCGCGCCTGCCGGAGCCGGTCGATGTGCTGGAGCTGGACGTGAATCGCCAGCAGGACCTCGACGGCGTCGCGGAGGCCCTGCGCGAGCGGTGGGGTGGGGTGGACGGCGCCCTGCACGCGATCGCCTTCGCCCCAGAAGATGCGATCGGCGGCAACTTTCTGAGCGCTCCGGCCGAGAGCGCGGCCCAGGCCTTCCAGACCAGCGCGTTCTCGCTCAAGGCGCTGGGCGCCGCGCTGGCCCCGCTGATGGATGGCGGGGGCAGCATCGTCGGCCTGGACTTCGACGCCACCGTGGCCTGGCCGATCTACGACTGGATGGGGGTGGCCAAGGCCGCACTCGAATCAGTCTCCCGGTACCTGGCCCGCGACCTGGGGCCGGCCGGGATCCGGGTGAACCTGGTGGCGGCCGGTCCGCTGGGCACGGTGGCCGCCCGCGGGATCCCGGGGTTCGAGCAGCTGGCCGTGCTGTGGCCCCAGCAGGCCCCCCTGGGCTGGGACACCGAGGACCCGTCGCCCGTGTCTGCAGCCATCTGCATGCTCCTCTCCGATTACACAAGGGGCATCACTGGGGAGATCGTGCACGTCGACGGCGGGTTCCATGCCGTCGGCGCGCCCGGCGGCCTGGCACCCTGACTCTGTGGAGCAGCTCCTCCGCAGGGAGACCAATGTTCGGATCTGCGCGGTGCTGGGAGCGGCGGCCATCGCCTTCTCCAGCATCTTCGTCCGCCTCAGCCACGCCTCGCCGTCCACCGCCGCGATCTTCCGTTGCGCTTACGCCCTCCCGGCGCTGGGGTTGCTCGCGTGGCTAGAGGATCGCCGCCATGGCCGCCGGTCGTGGGCCGCGCGGCGTACGGCCGTGGCCAGCGGGGTGTTCTTCAGCGCCGACTTGATCCTGTGGCATCGCTCGATCGGCGACATCGGAGCCGGGCTGGCCACCGTGCTGGCCAACATTCAGGTGGTGCTGGTGCCAGTGGTGGCCTGGGCCATCCTGGCCGAGCGTCCGGGGCGGCAGATCCTGGCCGCGCTGCCGCTGGCTCTGGTCGGCGTGGTGCTGATCTCCGGCGTGCTCGAGCACGGCGCCTACGGGCACAATCCCACTCGCGGGGCGCTCTATGGGCTCGGTGCCGGCGTGGCCTACGTGGGGTTCCTCCTGTTGCTGCGCCAGGGCGGGGCCGACCTGCGAAGACCCGCCGGCCCGCTGTTCGACGCCACCGCTACGGCAGCCGTGCTGTGCACGATCGCTGGCCTGATCATCGGCGATGCCGATCTGGCGCCCGACTGGCCGGGCGTCGGCTGGCTGATCGTGCTGGCGCTGACCTCGCAGGTCGTGGGCTGGCTTCTGATCACGGTCTCGTTGCCGCGGCTGCCGGCGGCGCTGACCTCGTTGCTACTCACCGTGCAGCCGGTGGGCTCGGTCATCCTGGCCGCCCTGATCTTCGGCGAATCGCCCAGTCCGGTGCAGTTGCTGGGGGTGGGCGCGGTGCTGGCCGCACTGGTCACCGCCACCAGCCGGTGGCCGACCCGCCTGGTGGCGCGCCCGCGCACTACCTGAACAGGTCCTCCTCGGCCGGCCGGATCAGCGCCACCGCCCCGGGCCCGTCCTCGGCCTGCGTGTAGCGACCCGCTCCGCGCACCACCACCACCGGTTGGAGCCCGTCCTTGGTGCGGGTCAGGTCGGCCGCGGCAGCCAACTCGTCGGCCACGGCGATCCAGGTGGCCGACAGGCCACGGCCGGTGGCGTCGGCGCCCCCGCGCCAATCCTCGAGTGGCATCACGCCAGCACAGCCGATCGCCGTGTCGCACTGCCCGTGACGCCACGCTCGCCCGAACGAATCGGTGATCAGCACGCCCGGCCGGGCGCCGGTCAGCTCCGCCAGGCGGGCGCGCAGCCGCCGGGCCGACGCGTCGGGATCGACCGGCAGCAGGACAACCAGGTCGTCGCCCGGGACGTTTGAGTGGTCGACTCCCGCGTTGGCGCAAACGAACCCATGACGGGTCACGCAGATCAGCACCCCGCGGCTGGCGCGGAGAACGTCGCGGGTTTCGTCGAGCACCACCTGCACGTGCCGCGGGTCCTTGTCCAGCTGGGCGGCCAGCTCGAGGGCCCTGTGACCGGGCGCGACCTGGTGCAGGTCGCGGATCCGTCCCTCAGCCTTGGACACCACCTTGTGGGCCACTACCAGGACGGCGTCGTCGCTCAGCGGACCGGCCGCGCCGGAGATCAGCCCGGCCAGGTCGTCTCCGGGCGCGATCTCAGGCAGGCCGGAGAGCGCCTCAGCGCTCAGCATCGGGCCAGGATGCCGTGCGTCCGCTGGCCCCGGGTGGACGAGCCGGCCAGCGCCTCGAGATCCTCGGGTGTGTCGATATCGAGCGCCAGCGACGGCAGTCGCACGACCTCTGCCGCCACTCCGCGCGCCTGTGCCAGCGCCAGATGGCGCTCACAGCTGCCCGGCCCGAACGAGGGCGGGATCGAGTCCGGTGGCGTGAGGAGCAGGGCGTTGGTGCCGGTGCCGTGCCGGTCGGGCACCACCAGCACCGAGGGGGCGGGAGCAGGATGGGCCAGGAGCTCGTCCACCTCGGTCGGATCGAGTGCCGGGCAGTCTCCCGGGACCAGGAGGGCGCGATCGAACCCCTCGCTCAGCGCCTGCCCGATGCCCAGGGCGACCGCCGGGTTGTGCCCGGCTTCTTCGTCGCCCAGCACCCGGGCCCCGTGAGCTAGGGCGATCCGCCGCGGTGCCTCGGCGGCCGTGACCACCAGCACCCGGTCGACGGAAGTGAGCCGCAGGGCGCCGAGCACGTCAGCCAGCATCGCTTCGACCAGCGCCTCCCGGATGGCGTCCGGCAGCCCCTTCCGCAGCCGCTGCTTGGCCTGCGAGAACGCCTTGACAGGGAGGATGGCCAGAGTTCGCATCAGCGCTCCGCCTCGGCGCGCCCCAGCTCCAGGGCAAACTCCAGCGCTTCGCCGGCGACCCGAGCCCGACCGGCGGCCTCGGCCATGAGCACGTCGGTCTGCCTCACGGGGATCGCGTCAGTGGGCTCGTCGGCCACCAGGCCGTCGATCACGCCCTCATACAGCCTGGCGATCCCGGTGCTGGTGAGCGGCTGCCCCGCCCACTGCATGAACGGCTGCGTCGGCCCCTTGACGACCGACCCGCCGACCAGCGGGCTGACCGCCACGACCGCCGCGGGGCTGGCGCTGAGCGCGGCCCGGAGGCTATCCAGCGCCAGGATCGGCCCGATCGAGATGATGGGGTTCGAGGGGCCGATGACGATGGCGCGAGCGGTGGCCAGGGCTTCGAGCACCTGCGCACTGGCCCTGGCGGCGCGGGCACCGCGGAAATCCACCTCCTGTACCGGGCCCTGGCCGCGCCCCTTGATCATGAACTCCTGAAACGGCCACCACCTCCCCTGGGCCATGACCCGGGTTCGGACCGGCTCGTCGCACATGGGCAGAACACGCGCGGCGACGCCCAGCGCCCGGGTGATGCCGGCGTGGGCCTCGGTCAGCGTCGTCGCGGCGCTCAGCGCCCGCTGGCGTTCGATGCCCAGCGCCAGGTCGCGGTCACCCAGGTTGAACCACACCTCCACGCCGAGCTCCCGCAGGCCGTCCATGACGTTGAACGTGTCGCCCTTCAAGCCCCAGCCCCGGTCGTCGATCCGGTCGGCCAACCACAGGGTGATCAGGTCGGGATCAGGTGAGACGTACGCGCCGTAGATCTCGATGTCGTCTCCGGTGTTGGCGATCACCACCAGCCCCTCCGGGCCCACGACGTCGAGCATTCCCCGGGCCAGCTTGGCCCCGCCCGTGCCCCCTGCCAGCACCACCACCGGCCCGGTCACGCGGTCACAACCCCGTGATCTTGATCCCGGCCCGCACCTTGTGCCGAATGTTGATCGAGATGATCAGCGGCGTCAGCTGCTCGACGATCCGCGCCAGCTCCAGGCGCCCGCAATCCACCGGACGTAAGCCGTCGATCGACTCCACCAGCCCGGCCAGCCGCGCCTTGTCCTCCCGGCTGTCGCCGCACATCAGAACGTCTTCGTCGAGGTGGTGGTCGAGGTCTTCCAGCTGCGCCGCGCTGACCGTGTGAAACGCGGAGACGACTCCGATGCCGTCGGGCAACAGCTCTCGCGCCTGCTGGGCCGCCGAGCCCTGCCACACGCCCATGCTGCGAGTGGGCTTGCCCCCCACCTCGGCGGCCAGGGGGACGGAGGCGTCGACCACCAGCTGTCCTGGGCTCAGCGCGTCGCGGAGCCCACGCAGGGTCTCGGCCTGGGTGGCAAACGGCACGCTGAGGATCACGATCTCCGCCTGCTGGACCGCGTCCGGGTTGGCCAGCCCCTCGAACGATCCTTGCGGGACCGCCGCGCGAGCCCGCTCGACGGCCTGCTGGGCTCGCTCGGATTGCCGTGAGCCGATGACTACCGAGGCGCCGGCCCGGCCCAGCCGCAGCGCCAGCCCGAAGCCGAGCGCTCCGGTCCCACCCACGATGCAAACCGGGTTGGAAGCCACGGCGGCGGAGTGTATGGTTCGCCGCGATGGGGCAGTCGCTGGCCGAGGGGCTGGAAGGCACGCATGAGTTCGTCGTCGACGGACAATTGATCACCGACGTGGACGGAACTATCGTGGCTCCCGTCCTCTCGACCCCAGGAATGATCGGGATGATGGAGCGCACGGCGGCGGCGCTGGTGTATCCGCACCTGGACCAGGGGAAGGCGACGGTCGGGTTCGAGGTGTGCGTGAAGCACGTGGCCGCGGTGGCTCAGGGGAGCCAGTGCACGGCCCAAGCGCGGCTGGAGGAGATCGTCGACGGGCGGAAGCTGCGGTTCACCGTTGAGGTGGTTGCCGAGGACGGGCGGACGATCGGCGTCGGCACCCACGAGCGGCGGATCATCAGCGTTGCCGGCGATTAGGCTCCGGCTGGCCGCACTGGTACTGGCCCTCGGCGGGCTGGTTCTCGGCTCGGGCGCCACGTTTGGCTCGTCGGGCAACGGGCTGGGCGCGGCGAACACCCGGGGAGCGGGCCCGCGACCGGGCGCCGGCACCGGTCCTGAGCGGCCACTGCAGATCAAAAGCGCGTCGCTGACCCAGGACGGACAGGACATCGTCTGGCGCCTGGAGCTGACCGGACCGTTCTCGCCCGGAGCCCTGGCCCACGATCGCCGGTCGCTGTGCCTGCTGATCGAACGGGCCGGGACCGGCAGCGTGGCCGGCGAGGTGTGCCTGGCCGGGCCCAAAGGCAGCTCCAGCGTCCCCCGTCTGTTCTACATGCCGATCACCCGCCAGGGGGCCAGCCCGGGCCGGCTGGTGACGGCCTCGATCGGGCGCTCCAGCAACCGGGAGCTCAGCGCCCGGTTCCTGCCTTCCGCGGCCGGCCTGTCGTACCAGCCGTTGCGCTGGCAGGTGATCAGCACGCTGCGCCCCCCGGGGTGTGTGCCGCTGGTCCCGGATCGGGCGGGGTGCTACACGCTGTACCCGGCCCGGCCGACGCTCGTGAGTCTCAGCACCCCGTTACCTACGGGCTGCGTGCCTGCCGGGCCGGCGCTGGTGTTCAACGGGCCGCGTAATCAGCGGATGGTGGCCTTGACCTTCGACGACGGACCCTGGCCGTCTCCGCCCACCTCCCAGTTCCTGGACGTGTTGGAGCGCTACCACGCGGTGGCCACGTTCTTCGAGATCGGTTCGGAGATCGGGCCGTATGACCCGGGCGGCGGACTGGAGCGTCGGATGCTGGCCGACGGGGACATGATCGGGAACCACACCTGGACGCACCCGGACATGACGCGCCTCGACTCGTCGACCCAGCGCTCGCAGCTGGAGCAGACCTCGGCCGCGATCAAGGCGGCTAGCGGGTTCACACCCTGTCTGT
This sequence comes from Solirubrobacteraceae bacterium, assembly GCA_035938755.1. GTDB lineage: Bacteria > Actinomycetota > Thermoleophilia > Solirubrobacterales > Solirubrobacteraceae > Palsa-465. The sequence continues at coordinate 10,590 of DASZGO010000124.1, forward strand.
GGCGGCCGCCTTACGGAGCCCAGAACTCGGGGGTGGTGGGGCTGGCCCGGTCCCTGGGTCTGATCACGGTCAACTGGGACGTGGACACTGTCGACTGGAGCACGCCGGGGACCTCAACGATCTACCAGCGGGCGGTCGACGGTGCGCGCCCCGGCTCGATCATCCTTCAGCACTTCGGCGGCGGACCGCGCTACCAGACCCTCGCCGCGCTGCCCCAGGAGATCTCCACTCTCCGCCGGCGTGGATACCGGTTTATGACCGTGGCCGAGCTGCTTGGGCTGCGGCTCATCTATAAGTAATGGGATGAACAGCCTCCCTCCGCGCGTCCGAATTCGCGAGGTCGGCCCGCGCGACGGGTTCCAGAACGAGCCCGAGATCATCCCCACGGCCGACAAGGTGCGGCTGATCGAGCTGCTGGGCCAGACGGGGCTGAGCCGGATCGAGGTCACGAGCTTCGTCCGGCCTGACGTGATCCCCCAGCTGGCCGACGCCGAGGAGGTTCTGTCGCAGGTCAAGCTGCCCGACACGGTCTCGGTGAGCGTGTTGATCCCAAACCAGCGCGGCTTGGACCGGGCGCTGGCCTACCGCGAGCACTTCCATGAGGTCAACGGATTCCTGTCGGCGTCGGAGACCCACAACCAGAAGAACGTCCGCCAATCCGTGTCCGAGTCACTGTCCGGACTAGGACGAATGTTCAGCCGGGCTCGCGCAGAAGGACTGCGCTGCGAGGGCGTGATCTCGGTGTCGTTCGGCGATCCGTTCGAGGGGCGCGTGCCGGTGGAGCGCGTGCTGTCGATCGCCCGGGCGCTGGCCGACTCCGGCGCCGAGGAGGTGGCGTTCGGCGACACCACCGGCATGGCCAATCCCGCCCAGGTGCGCGAGTTCTTTGCCCGGGCGGTGGCCGAGCTGCCTGACGTGGAGTTGACCGGGCATTTCCACAACACGCGGGGACAGGGGCTAGCCAACGTGCTGGCCGCCCTGGAGGCAGGAGTGGCGAGCTTTGAGTCCTCGTTCGGCGAGCTCGGTGGCTCTCCGCTGACCCCCGGCGCCACCGGCAACATCGCCTCGGAGGACCTGGTGTCGATGTTGGACGAGATGGGCGTAGAGACCGGCGTGGACCTGGCCGCCCTACTGGAGGCGGCGCGGACCGCCCAGGAGACTCTGGGGCGCCCGCTGGGCAGCCATCTCCTGACCGCCGGCCCGGTCGAGTGGAGCTAGCGCGATGGCCGACGTCGACCACACCGAGGCGCTGAAGAGCGCGGCCGACCGGGCGCGGTCCGGAGGACCGGAGCGGCACCGTGAGAAGGCGGTATCTCAAGGCAAGCTGTCGGTCCGCGACAGGGTGGAGCGCCTGCTCGACCCGGGATCGTTCGCCGAGGAGGGCCTACTGGCCAACTGGGAGCAGGACGGACTAGGCGCCGACGGCGTGGTCACTGGGATGGGCACAACCGGGGGGCGGCCGGTGGCGGTGATGGCCAACGACCCGACGGTAAAGGCCGGCTCGTGGGGGCCCAAGACGGTCGAGAAGATCCTGCGCATCCAGGAGCGGGCGCTGTCGCTGCGGATGCCGCTGGTGTATCTGGTGGACTCGGCCGGAGCCCGGATAAACGAGCAGGTCCAGATGTTCCCCGGCCGCCGCCACGCGGGCCGGATCTTCTTCAACCAGGTTCGGCTGTCCGGCGTAGTACCGCAGATCTGCGTGCTGTTCGGGCCCAGCGCAGCCGGGGGCGCGTATATCCCCGCGTTCTGCGACATCGTGATCATGCGTGACGGCAACGCATCGATGTACCTGGGCTCGCCGCGGATGGCCGAGATGGTGATCGGCGAGAAGGTCAGCCTGGAGGAGATGGGCGGAGCCCGGATGCACACGTCGAAGAGCGGCGTCGGCCATGTGCTGGTGGCCGGCGACGAGGAGGGGATCGACTTCGCCACGCGGTACTTGGGCTACTTCCCCACCTCCTACGCCGAGGACCCGCCCGGCGCGCCGCCCAGCGAACCGGAGGTTGAGGCCTCGATCCGCGAGCTCATCCCCGAGGACGAGAACAAGCCGTTCAACATGCACGAGCTGCTCGACCGGCTGGTCGATGCCGACTCGTTTCTGGAGATCCATGCGCGCTGGGCCAAGGAAGTGATCGTGGGCTACGCCCGGTTGGACGGGCGGGTCGTCGGCATCGTCGCCAACCAGCCCAAGGTCAAGGGCGGGGTGCTGTTCGTGGACTCCGCAGACAAGTGCGCGCGGTTCATCTGGACCTGCAACGCGTTCAACATCCCGCTGCTGTTCCTGGCCGACGTGCCCGGATTCATGATCGGCACCCAAGTCGAGCGCCAGGGGATCATCCGCCACGGCGCCAAGATGATTAGCGCGGTGTCCGAAGCCACCGTGCCGAAACTGTCGGTGGTGGTCCGGAAGGCCTACGGGGCCGGCCTCTACGCCATGGCCGGGCCGGCGTTCGATCCCGATGGCTGCATCGCGCTCCCCACGGCCTCGATCGCGGTGATGGGCCCGCAGGCCGCGATCAACGCCGTCTACTACAACCAGCTGCAGGCCATCGAGGATCCCGAGGAACGCGCGGCTCGGACCGAGGAACTGCGCGCCGAGTACGCGCGGGACATCGACATCCTGCACCTGGGATCCGAGCTGGTGGTCGACGCGATCATCCAGCCCGAAGATCTCCGCGCGGAGCTGACACGCCGGTACGCCCTGGCGGCGGGCAAGCACCGCGAGTGGCCGGACAAGCGAGGCCCGGTCACGCCGGTGTAGGCGTACCGCTGGGCTGGCGCTCGACCAGGGACGCGTCGATGGCGTCGACCAGCATCAGCCCGAACTCCACCACCTGCTCGACGGCGCTGGACTCGACCGTGGCCGCCACGTCGCCCGTCTGGTGCGAGCGGGGCGCGAGTCCGTACTGACCGCGAGCCCCGATGGCCAGAGCCGGGATTCGCGCGGCGAGAGCCGGGTAGGCCGGGGTGCAGGAGCGGTCGGTGTGGCGGGCCGCATGCAGATCGGGTTCCTCCTCGGCCAGCCGAGCCGCGAGCTGTTTCATGCGGACCGCCGATCGGAGCGGTCTCAGGGTGCCCTCGCTGCTCCACCAGCGGGGGGCGCCCGCAGTGCAGGCGGCGATGCCCAGGACCGCCGTGCGCTGCGGGTTGATACTGCGTTTGCGGGCCCGCAGGTATTGCCGGAGGCCGAGGCCTTCACAGTCTCCTGCCCCGGTCAGCACCACCTCGACTTCGACGTGGCGAGGCGGTGCGGCGTCGAGCGCCCGGGCCAGCTCGAGCGCCACCGCAATCCCCGTGCCGTTGTCGCCGGCGGCCGGCGACCGCTCGCTGGTGGCCAGATCGAGCAGCAGAGCCAGGCCCAGCACCAGGCCGATGGTGGGCGGGAGCTGGGCGAACCCGATGCCTGTCGAGTTGTGCCCCTGAACGCGGACGATGGCTACCACCAGCAGCCACACCATGGCGATGGCCAGCCAGCCGAGCCAGCCGAGCGTGTTGCCGCGGAGGTCGTTGCGAATCGAGGCCACGGGCTGGCGCAGGAAGTCACGGAACACCAGCCCAGTCCGGCCGGCGTCGTAGTTGGCCGTGATGATCAGCCGGAGGTTTGGCTCGGATGGCTGGCGATCGGGGGCCGGCAGGGCCACGACGTTCTGGCTGGCCCGGGCCCGAGTGAGCCACCGGCCAGGAGAGAAGCCGAGGAACACGTCGGACAGCACGAACACGAGCGCCGCCAGCAGCAAAGCCCCGCCCACGCGGGGCGAAGAGACCGCCACCAGGCTCCCGGCCAGCGCGAGCGCAATGTGCCAGGCGTGGGTCAGCGGCCAGTTGGGACGGCACCAGAATGGTTCGATCACCACCTGACGGCCACCCCGCCCCAGCTCGCCGACCAGCCACCGGGCGGCCCGCCGCTCGGCGTCGGTGCCGACGCCGCGGCCCTTGAAGGCGGCCAGCTTGTCCGCGATCTCCTGCGCTCGCATGGGCGGGCATGATCGCACTCTGGCGGCTGCCGACCGCCGGTTTCGGCTAGAACGCCAGCGTGGCGGAGATCGAGGATGAGCTGCTCGATGTGGCGCGTGAGGCGGCGCGGGCCGCGGCGGCCGAGCTACTCCAGCGCTTCGGCCAGCGGCCAACTGGGCTCCAGACCAAGACCACGCCGACCGATCCGGTCTCCGAGGCCGATGTGGTCGCCGAGGCGGCGATTCACGCCGTGCTGAACCGGCGCCGGCCGGGCGACGCGATCCTGGCCGAGGAGGGCGGGGACCTGGGGGGCGGCGGCGAGCTGCGCTGGGTGGTGGATCCGCTGGACGGGACGGTGAACTTCCTGTTCGGGATCCCCGCGTTTGTGGTCAGCGTGGCCTGCCAGGACGCTCAGGGTGGGCTGGCAGGGGTGGTGCTGGACCCAGTGCGTGAGGAGTGGTTTGCCGCTACGCGGTCAGGGCCGGCCACGTTGAATGGAGAGCGCGTTTCCGGGTCGCGGCGCGGGGATCTCTCGACCGCGTTGGTGGCCACCGGGTTTGGCTACGACGCGGCCGTGCGCGCCCGGCAGGCGGCGGTGGTGGCGCGGGTGCTGCCGCGGGTCCGGGATATCCGGCGCGTGGGGGCGGCAGCGATGGATCTGGCCTGGACCGCGTGCGGGCGGTTCGATGCCTACTACGAGAGGGGCGTCAAGCCCTGGGACATCGCCGCAGGAACTTTGATTGCCGCGCGGGCGGGGCTGGACGTGCGGGAGCTAGTGGCTACCGATGAAGATGCGGCGGGGGTGCTTGTGGCGCCGGCGGCGGTGATCGAGGAGCTGGCGGAGTTGGTGGGGTAGGGGAGACGTCCGCGGGCGG
>DASZGO010000125.1:0-9887 GCA_035938755.1 Solirubrobacteraceae bacterium
CAGCCTCGCTGTACGTGTTGCGGACGTAGCCTTCGGGCGTACAGCGAGAGTTACCGACGCGGACGGTGATCACATCGCCGCCCCGGGCCAGCCTCCCCCACTTACATTGCACGCGCCATATGCGCCCGGCAACGTCGAACGCCAAGTCGACCCGGCCGTGCTCGGCCACCGGCCTCAGCACTCGCACTCCGAGCCTGGTGGCATGAAACATGGTCGCCTGCTCGGCAATCGCGCCCTTGTCGTTTGAGTTCATACGAACACATGTTCGCATTCGACCCGGACGGAACGACTTACACGGGCTCCCTACGGGCGCACCGCTCGCATAGCCCCGAGATGATCAACTCGGCGCCGTCAGGGTTGAATCCGGCCTCCCGCGCCGCCCGCAACAGCGGCTCGGCGTGCAGGCGGCCATCCACGTCGTATACCTCCGCGCAGCGCCGGCACACCGCGTGCTGATGTGGTTCAAGCCGGGCGTCGTACAGCGCCGGGCCGCCGGCATCGATCCGCCTCACCAAGCCGAGATCGACCAGCAGATCGAGCGTCGCGTAGACCGTCGGCGTCGCCGTGCCGGGCAGCGACTCGCGGACCGCGGCGTGGATCTCCTCCGCCGTGGAGTGAGTAGCGCGGCGCCGGAGCTCACGCAGGATCACCAATCGCTGGGAGGTGACGCGGTGCCCCCGGGCCCGGAGCAGCGCAACCAGATCCTGATCCCTGATCGTGTTCGTTGTGGTGGCCAAAGGTGGTCTCACCCGCTCAAGTTAGGGAAGCCTAATTGAACTAGGTTGTTATAATACCATTTATGCCGGAAAGCTCTCCCAGCTCGGTCGCGGAGGCCGTAAACCGCTTCCGAGCCTTGGACGAGCACGCGCTGGTGCTGCGCTACATCCAGCCCGGGCTGGTCGGGCTGATCGACGGGACGCTGTCCACGCTGGCTCCGATCTTCTCGGCCGCCTTGCTGTCTGGATCGCACACCGCGCTGTTCGTCGGCCTGGCCACCGCCGTAGGCGCCGGCATCAGCATGGGCTTCTCCGAGGCGCTGTCGGACACAGGCACCGAGACCGGGCGCGGCTCGGCGATCGCCCGGGGCGTCGTCACCGGGGCGATGACCACGCTTGGCGGCGTGTTCCACTCGCTGCCGTTCGTGATCCCAAACCGGAACACCGCTCTGGTCGTGGCGGGGGTTGTCGTGGCCTGCGAGCTGGTGGTCATCTCCTTGGTTCGCAAGCGCTTCCTGTCGGTGCCGTTGCGGCTCAGCCTGGTCCAGGTCGCCCTGGGCGGTGCGCTGATCGTGGCCGCCGGCGTGCTGCTCGGCAGTGCCTAGCGCCGCGAGCCGCTAGCCGGCGCCCTTGGCCTTTTCCAGCGCGGCCGGCGGGGCCAGCGAGGCGTCCGCCCGGACCAGCTCCACCGCCCGATCAGCGATTTCCACCGCCTGGGCCCCGTCGATCGACTGGTCGGCCAGGGCCAGAGCCAGCAGCACCTGGCGCAGGAGCTCGGGATTGCTGGTGTCCGGCGGCGGGCCCGCGGGGGGCAGGCCCCGGACGTTGGCCAGCAAGCGCGACGCGTTCATCCCCCCGCCGAACAGCCGGCCCGGATGGCGGTCCGGAATGGTTACCGCGATCCCGCCTGTGGCCGGGTTGATCACGTTCACCTTGCTGCGGGTGCCCGAGCGCTCGAGCCCCAGACGGTATCCGGACAGCCGCAAGTAGCCCAGCTGGGCCGCCAGCTGGGTGAACGCCCCCACTTCGGCCTCGTCGCGGACTCGCGACTGGTGAAGCGAGATCTGGGTCCCGGCGTTGGGCGCCGCCGGGTCCGGATCTGGGGCCACCAGCAGGAACACCTGCGGTCCCAGCCTTCCGGCGCCCACACCCGCCACCTCGGCCAGCAGCTGGTACCCGCTTAGGCCCAGCGCGCCGCAGATCCCGCTGGGTAGCGGGTTCTCCGCCAGGTAGCCGGGCGGGAACCAGGTGGGTGAGGTTGAGCCTTCCATCTCAGTTGTCGGTAAGGCCCCGGATCAGACCGCCCACGAGGCTGCTGCCCCCCTCATTGGCCGCACCGCGGCCGCCGCCGCCCTCCGGCGGGTGGTAGTACATGCTCTGCAGGCAGACCCGCCCCGGCCCGGTGAACCGGTTGAAGATCAGCTGGCCCTGTCCGGCGGCCAGGAGTCCGGTCTTGAAGCCCATGATCTCCTGGTTCATCTGGACCGAGTGATCTCGGTACACCCACCCGCCGGGGTCGACGTCGATCGTCTCGCCGGCGTCGAGCATCTTCTCGAACAGGTTGCCGTAGCCGTGCAGCCAGACCACGCCCTCCTGATCACCCGCCGTGAAGTGGTCGACGAAGAACCCGCCGCCGTACAGCATGTTGGCGAACCCCTTGATCCGGGCGTAGTCGTACTCGACGTGGCCGGTGGCGGCCAGAAACTGATGCTCGCGGACCATGATGCTTTCGCCCGGCTGTAGGTGCAGGGCGGTCACGTGGCCGGGCGCATCGCGGCTGAACGCGATCTCGCCCGACGACTGAGTCTCCAGCTGGATCAGCGGCATGCCGCCGAATACGCGCCGCTTCAGCCCCTTCTTCAGCGGGTGCAGGCCGATCTGCAGGCTCGGGTACTTCCACAACAGCGCGTGGTGCTCGAAGTAGACCGGAATCGACCCGTCGACCCTCATGTGCAGCGCAGGTGTCAGCTCGCCCTCGATGCGGTAGGCGACGCCCGGCGCGGTTCCCTCGGTGATCTGCGTGGGCAGGATCTTCGGCGCTTCAGCCATGCGTTCTCCTTATGCCTCGGGCAGGAGCAGCCAGAGAGCCCCACCCCCTATTTGCCATGGGGACGCTACAGCTTCCCCGGGGCCCTGCCAAGGCGGCTAGCCAGAACCAGCGCCCACAGCGCTGCGGGACGCCGGCGCTTCTCCCCACAGCTGCTCCAGCCGGTAGTACTCCCTGGTCTCGGGAGTGAACAGGTGCACCACCACGTCCAGGTAGTCCATCAGGATCCACTGGCCGTCGGGCAGTCCCTCGACTCGCCGGGGAAGCACGCGGTGCTCGGCCTTCATCCCCTCGTAGATCGCGTCGTGGATCGCCTTCGTCTGACGCGGCGTGCGCCCTGTGCAGATGACGAGATAGTCGGTGTAGCCGATCATCCGCCGCAGGTCGAGCGCCACGACCTCCGACGCCTTGCGGTCCTCGGCGTAAGCGACCACAGCTTCCCTGATCTCCTCCGGCGTCATTGCTCCCCTCCCGTGTACAGGCCATGCCGGTCCACGTATGCGCGCACCGCCTCCGGCGTGAAGTAGCGCGTCGGCTCCCCGCGCCGGACCCGGTCCCGGATCATCGTCGAGGAGACGCCGATCTCCGGCATGTCGAAGAACCGTGCCCGGTCGCCGCCCTCAACCTGAGCCAGGGCCCGCTCGATCGATCCTCGGTCGGTCCCCGGCCTCCCGGCCACCGCGAGCGTGGCCAATGACAGCACCTCGGCCGGCTCCCGCCAACCGGGAAATCCCACCGCCACGTCGGCCCCCACGATCAAGAACAGTTCGCTATCGAGCATTGCCGAGCGCAGCTCCTTGAGAGTATCGACCGTGTACGACGGTCCTTCCCGACGAGCTTCGAGGTCGGACACCTCAAAGCGCTCGGTGTCGTCGCTGATCGCCGCGCGACACAGTGCCAGCCGGTGCTCGATGCCCGGCTCGTCCGGCACTGGCTTGTGCGGCGGGGTCCGAGCCGGGATGATCAGCACCCGGTCGAGCCCCAGCTGAAGGTGGGATTCCTGGGCGCACACCAGGTGTCCGAGGTGCGGCGGATTGAAGGTCCCGCCAAGGATGCCGAGTTTGACCGGAATCGGAACAGTAGCTCAGGGGCGAACGTGGCCGGCACCCTCGACCAGGTACTTGTAGGTGCAGAGCTCACGCAGGCCGATCGGGCCGCGCGCATGCAGTTTCTGAGTCGAGTTGCCGATCTCGGCTCCCATACCGAACTCGCCGCCGTCAGTGAACCGAGTGGACGCGTTGACGTACACGCAAGCGGAGTCGACGCCAAGCTCGAACGCTCGGGCCGCGATCGTGTCCCGGGTGACGATTGCGTCGGAGTGGCCCGACCCGTAACGGTTGATGTGATCGATCGCCTCCTCAACCGACCCAACGACGCCCACGGCCAGAGTCAGCGAGTGGTACTCGGTCGCCCAGTCCTGCTCGCTTGCGGCTGCCACCTCCGGTCGGCCGGCCAGCTGTCGCACCCGGTCGTCGCCCCGTAGCTCGACTCCGGCAGCGTCGAGCGCAGCCAGCGCGCCGGGTAGGAACTCGGCCGCGATCGCGTCGTGGACCAGCAGCGTCTCGGCCGCGTTGCATACGCCGGGCCGCTGGGTCTTGGCATTGAGCGCGATGGCCAGAGCGTCCTGGAGCGAGGCGCTGGCGTCCACGTAGACGTGGCAGTTCCCTGAGGCGGCGTAGATCACCGGCACAGTGGCCACGCCCTTGAGCGCCGCTTTCAGCCCCTCGCCGCCGCGCGGCACTATGAGGTCCACCAGCCCGTCCTGAGTCGCCAGCTGCTCGAGCTCCTCGTGGCCTCCGCCCGATATCGGCGCCAGCCAACCCTCGGGCAGGCCTGCCTCCGCTCCGGCTTCCATGGCCACGGCGGCCAGGACATCATTCGAGTTGGCGGCCATTGAGGAGCCGCGCAGGACAATCGCGTTACCTGACTTCAAGCACAGGGCCGAGGCGTCGATGGTCACGTTCGGCCGCGCCTCATAGACAACCGCCACCACGCCGAGCGGCACCCTCACCTTGCGGATGTCCAATCCGTTCGGCAGGCGCCAGCCGTCGATGACCTCGCCCACCGGGTCGGGGAGGGCGACGATGTCCCGGACCTGCCGGGCGATGGTGGCTACCCGCTCGGGATCCAGCGCCAGGCGGTCCAAGAGCGCGGCGTCCAGGCCGGTCTCCCGTCCCGCCTCCAGGTCCAGCTGGTTGGCTTCCAGGATCTGCTCGGTCCGGGCTTCCAGCGCATCCGCGATGGCCTGGAGGCCGTGGTCACGGACCCGCGACGGCAGCGTGCCCAGCGTGCGTGAGGCCTGCTTGGCCGCCGCGCAGCGCTCAGGGACGGAGATCGTGGTCGTGACCATGGACAAAGCTTAGGCTAGCCGGGTGATTGCTAGGCCAAGACGAAGTAATCGCGGTGTATCGCCTCTTCGCTTGCCCCCGGCAGTCGCTCCCGTACGGCGGCGGACTTAAGACCGCGGACCTGCCGCAGCTCGTCGGCTGAGTAGTTCGAGATCCCCTTCCCCACCGTCCCACCGTCGTGAGCGATGTCCACCGCGTCGCCGGCATCGAACGAGCCGAGCACGTCAACCACGCCCACTGGCAGCAGGCTGGTGCCCCCTTCGCGCAGGGCTCGGGCCGCCCCGGCGTCGACCAGCACCCGGCCCCGGGTCGGCTTGGCGTACTTGAGCCATAGCTTGAAGCTCGAGTAGCGGCCCTCCCGGGCCTCGAACCGCGTGCCCACCGGTCGACCGGCGGCCGCGGCCAGGATCGTGTCCTGGGCCAGCCCGCTGGCGATCACCGCCGGGATGCCAGCGGCGGTGGCCATCTCGGCGGCCACGACCTTTGAGCGCATCCCGCCTGAGCCCAGCGGCGAGGTGCGGTGTCCGATATCGAGCGCCTGCAGGGCCTCGAAGTCGGTCACCTGGGGGACCAGCTGGGCGTTCTCATCCCACCGCGGATCGGCGGTGTAAAGCCCATCGGCGTCGGTCAGCAAAACCAGAAGCTCGGCTCCGAGGAGGATCGCAACCTGGGCGGCCAGGAAGTCGTTGTCGCCGAACGAGATCTCGTCGGTGGTCGTGGTGTCGTTCTCGTTGATCACCGGCACCACGCGCCAGTCCAGGAGCTTGCGCAGGGTCTGGCGCGCGTTCAGATAGTGCGTGCGGGCGCTCATGTCAAAGAACGTCAGCAGGACCTGCGCCGTGGGCACGCCCACCCCGGTGAGCAGCGCGTCGTAGGTCTGGTAGAGCTTGCCCTGACCCACGGCGCTGGCCGCCTGGAGCTCGTCGATGGCCCGCGGGCGCAGCGGGAGCCCCCGCACGCCCATGCCCCGGGCGATCGCCCCGCTGGTCACCACCACGGGCTCGCGCCCGTCGCGGTACAGCTGCTCCAGCTGACGGCACACGGCTTCCAGCACGTCGAGGCGCGGCTCGCCGTGCTCGTCGACCACGATGCTCGACCCGAGCTTGACCACCAGGCATCCCATGGCCCACGAAGTTAATGGGTGAGGGCGCTAGCTGCCGACGCCAGCTACCGCGGCCGGTGCTTCTTTTGCTTCTTGCCCGGACACCATGGGTTACCCGGAACCCCGGCGCAGGCGTTCTTCATGGTCGGCAGCTGCTTGGCCGGCGGCAACCCAGGCATCCCCACATGATCGCGGCGGGGGTAGCGGTCGTTGGGCCCGCACGGGGGCTGAGCGCCTGCGGCGAGCGAGATCTGGGAGTCGCACAGCACCTCCGCCGTGAACTGGGCCGACTGGGGGTCTGTGGGCACCGTATGCCCGTCGCAGGTCGGGTACTTCTGCTCGATGTTGGGCGGCGCGCTGGTCAGCGGACCGCCGGTGTCGGTGTTCCCAGCAAAGCAGGGCGTCGGGCCCGGCTCACCGCTCACCCAGCCGATGTCGCCGTTGGTCGGGTTGCCGAATGAGCCGTTGTTGGTGAAGGTGTTGTTCAGGACCGCGTCGCCGTAGTCGTTGTACAAGCAGGCGGCACCGCTTTGCGTGCCGCCGGTGCACGGATCACCGCTGTCCGGATACGGGACGATGATCACGCCCCAAGCCCCGTTGTTCACGAACCGGTTTCCCATCACTGTGTCGTTGCGCGCCCCGGACAGCGACATTCCGGTTCCCACCGGTCCGGCCGCCGCCGACCCGGCCGACGGGATGTTGGGGTTGTTGTTGTCGTGCACGTAGTTGTGCACGAACACCCAGCAGGAATGCGTATGGGTGATCTGGCTGGTCCCGCCGTTGGGACAGGCGCCGTCCTGGGGCGGCGGGTTGTCGCCGTTCTGACTGTTGGTGTCAAACCCGTCCTGGTTGTGGTCGAACTGCGAGTTCTCCACCACCAGCTGGCCGCCTGAGTTCGATCCCGAATACCCCAGTGCGCTGTACTGGGCCCAGGCGTGGTTGACCGTCTGGTTGCACACCTGCTGGCACGCCCCGATGTAATAGTCGGAGTCGTTGAAGTTGCTGGCATACGTGTTGTCCCAGGTGCCGCCGCTCCAGTTGCTGGAAAAGATCCCGTACTGGGCCGCCGTGGCCTCGTCTTTGAAGTACGTGGTCGTGGCGTTGAGGTTGGAGCCGTAAAAGCCCCAGCCGCCGACCTGACCACTGCCGTCGCCGCCGTTCCACCAGAGCTCGTTGCCCGTGCTGCCCGCGCCGTGCAGGAAGTTGCAGGCGGTCAGGTTCTGCACCCAAACGTCGTTGGCCTTGTAGACCAACACCCCATTCAGTCCCAGCGGCCCTTTGCCTCCGGGGTCACTCGGGCCGAGGTTCTGGTCGGACTCGGAGCTGGAGCACTTGGGGCCTGATTTGGTCCCGTCGATGACCGTGCGATTGCGGTCCATCCCGCGCAGGTGAACGTGCGCCGTGGTGATGAGGATCCCGGCCGGCGTGTCAGCCTTGCCCGCGGGTGCCCGGCCGGAGCTGGTTTTGTAGTCGCCGGGGCCCACGAGCACCCAGTCCCCGGGCTTGGCCGCGTTCACCGCGGCCTGGATCGTCCGGAACTGGCCCCGAACGCCGTGGTAGGACCCGACCCGCAGCACCCGCGCGGCCATCGCCGGCGCCGGGCTGAGCACACTGAACGCGATGAACGCGATGACGGCATAGCGGCGACGCACGAACCCTCCTGTTCCCCGGGACCTCTACACCTCTGGGTCGAGGTCGAACGCGATTCCCGCGATTTGTACCTCGTCCCCCGGCTCAAAGCCTTCAGCCGCGAGCGCGTCGAGCACCCCTATTCCTTTTAGTCGTCGCTCAAGGTAGGCCATCGCGTCCTCGTTGTCCAGGTCATAGCGCGCCAGCAGGCGCTCGATCCCCTGGCCGCTCACGGCGAATGTGCGCTCGCCCACGCGGGTGACCTGGTACGCCCGCTCGACGCCGGGACGGAACACTCGGTGCTCGGCCGGAGGCTCGGCGGGCGCCGGAGCCGTTGGCAGCTCCGGTGCAGGCTCCTCCTGAATCCGACGCTGGATCTCCCCCCGCAACTCGTCCAGCCCGCCGCCGGTCACCGACGAGGTGAGGATGACCGGGATCTCCGGCCCAACCCGCCGGCGCCAGCGCTCACGCTCGGGCTCGCGCTCCGCTTCGATGATGAGATCGACCTTGGACAGGGCCAGGATCCGGGGCAGCCCGGCCAGTCGCGGATCGTGCAGCTCCAGCTCACGCTCGATCGTGGCGTGGTTGTCCACCGGGTCTGAGCCGTCAAGCGGTCTGACGTCGAGCACGTGGACCAGGAGCCGCGTGCGCTCGACGTGGGCCAGGAAGTCGTGCCCCAGCCCGGCGCCAGCCGATGCGCCCTCGATCAACCCAGGAATGTCCGCCACCACCAGCTGTCGGTCTCCGGTGTCGAGCGTGCCCAGCACCGGCTCGAGCGTGGTGAACGGATAGTCCGCGACCTTGGGGTGAGCCCGGGTGAGGCGCGCGAGCAGCGAGGACTTGCCGGCGTTGGGCAGCCCCACCAGCCCCACGTCGGCCAGAAGCTTGAGGCGGAGCTCGATCCACGTCTCCCCGCCCGCCAGTCCCCGCTCGGCAAACCTGGGCGCCTGATATGTGGGCGACGCGAACCGCTTGTTGCCGCGTCCCGCTGACCCGCCCCGGGCCACCACGACCCGTTGCTCCGGCTCGGTCAGGTCATACCGCGTGCCATCGGCCTCGACCAGCACCTGCGTCCCCGGGGGGACCCGGAGCTCGAGCGTCGCTCCGTCCTTGCCGTGGCGCAGCGACCCTTGGCCGTGGCCGCCGCGCTGGGCCTTGAAGTGCGAGCGGCGGCGGAACGCCTCCAGGTCGCGCAGCGAGTCGTCGCACACCAGCACGACATCCCCGCCCCGTCCGCCGTCGCCCCCGTCGGGGCCGCCGCGCGGCACGTGCGCCTCCCGGCGGAAGCTCAGGCAGCCGCTTCCACCGGCTCCGGCCTGCACGTGGATTCGCGCTCGATCCTTCATGCTTTGATGCTATGAGCGATGCGGTGTTCCTGATCACCGGCGCCTCGAGCGGGATCGGGGCGGCGACGGCTCGAGCCGCCGCCGAGGCCGGGTATCGGCTGGTTCTGGCCGCGCGGTCGGCCGACAAGCTACGCGGCTTGGCCGAAGAGCTCGGCGGCTCCGAGCAGGCCTTGGCCGTGGAGTGTGACGTCACCGAATGGGAGCAGCAGGAAGCCATGGTGATGACCGCACTCGAGGCCTACGGCCGTCTGGATGTGGCCTTTGCCAACGCCGGCTTCGGCGCGGCCCGGGGCTTCCTGGCCGGGTCCCCCGAGCACTGGCGCTCGATGGTGCTGACCAACGTATACGGCGTGGCCCTGACCACTCGAGCTACGTTGCCGGCCCTCAAGGAATCCCGCGGGCATCTGGTGCTCACGGGCTCGGTGGCCGGCAGGCGAGCCCTGTCCGGGTCGCTCTACTCGGCCACCAAGTGGGCGGTCACCGCTCTGGGCGAGTCAGCCCGGCAGGAGCTGAACGGCACCGGAGTGCGGGTGACAGTGATCGAGCCCGGGATGGTCGACACCCCGTTCTTCGAGAACCGCCCGGCTCGGGCCTTGCAAGCGGATGACGTAGCCCGGGCCGTGATGTTCGCGGTCTCCCAGCCGCCCCACGTCGACGTCAACGAGATCCTGGTCAGGCCGACGGCCCAGGAGGGTTGAC
>DASZGO010000126.1:0-3948 GCA_035938755.1 Solirubrobacteraceae bacterium
CCGCCGCCAGCTCCATTAGCTCAGACTCATCTGTGAAACCGCCATTTGTCAGGCGGTCGAGAGCCTCGAAGAACCGGCCCTGAGCCGCCGCCGCCTCGAGCGCCTCGGCGGCCGTCAGCGCGAGTGCGTGGACGTCGGCCAGCGGCAGATGGCGGACGGCGATTCTGACCGGCCGCTCGCGCCCCAGGTCGGCCATCAGCCGGCAGGCGCTGCGACACGGCTCCGACGCCAGGTCCACGTACAGGGCCACGGTCGGTGCGCCGTCGGGACCCTCCACCTGGTCGTCAGCACCGACCGGCGGGTCCAGCCGCGGCTCACGCGTCGAAGCTCGCCATTCGGCCAGCGCCGCGGCAATCGCCGGGTCCACCGGATGGTCGCTGGCGGGCGGCCGGTGGCGCCCCCCGTGGTGTCCGGCGGTGCCCCGCTCCCAATTACCCACCTCCTGCGTGATGTCGTGGGTGAGTTCCGGTGGCGATTCAGGCGGGCCTCCAGAGCGCCGGTACGGCGTGAGGCTGATGCCGCTGCCCCTGACGGTGTAGTAGCCGAACGCCACAGCCAGGAACAACACCACCAGGACGATCACGAAGATCAGGCTCCCACCGGCGAGGGCAAACGGCAGCATGGTCTGCGCAGCCTATGCCCCGGGGCCCGGGTTGACAACGCTTCCGTCCGCGCGCCGACCTAGATTCCGAACACGTGTTCGAATCCGGCGTCGCCTCAGCACCATCGTGGCTCGAGCGGCTGAACCCCGAGCAGCGCGCGGCGGCGCAACACAGCGGAGGGCCGCTGTTGATCCTGGCCGGGGCCGGCACCGGCAAGACGACGACCCTATGCTCGCGGGTGGCCTGGCTGGTCGGCCAGGGCGTCGCCCCCGAGCGAATCCTGCTCCTGACCTTCACCCGGCGCGCGGCGCGGGAGATGCTCGAGCGGACCGCCGGCCTGGTGGCGCTGCCGGGCGGCCGGCGTGGCGTGCTGGGCGGCACCTTCCACTCGGTCGCGCACCACTTCGTCCGGGCACACGGGTCGGTGTTCGATCTGCCGGCCGGCTTCGGGCTGCTCGACGCCGGCGATGCGGCCGACGTACTCGACCTGCTGCGGGAGGAGCACGGCTACGCCCAGAGCGCGCGGCGGTTCCCCAAGAAGAGCACGCTGCTCGACATCTACTCGCGCACGGTGAACGCCCAGCGCCCCCTGTCCGAGGTCCTGCCGGAGTCGTTTCCCTGGTGTGAGGATCACGGGGCGGCACTGGCTTCTCTGTTCAAGGCGTACACGGCGCGGAAGAAGGCGCTGGGCGTGCTTGATCTGGACGACCTGCTGCTCTACTGGCGGGCGCTCGCGGCCGACGAGGTGATCGGTCCCGAGATCGACGGCATGTTCGACCACGTGCTGATCGACGAGTACCAAGACGTCAACGGGCTCCAGGTGGACATCGTGCGTAGCCTGCGCCGCCAGTGCCGTCAGGTCACCGCGGTGGGCGACGACTTCCAGGCCATCTACGGCTGGCGAGCCGCGTCGGTGGAGCACATCCTCGAGTTCCCCGCCCACTTCCCAGCGGCCGAAGTCATCACCCTGGACCGCAACTATCGCTCGTCGCAGCCGATCCTCGACGTGGCCAATGCGCTGGCCGCTCAGGCGAGCCGCAGCTTTCCCAAGCGGCTGCACTCCGAGCGCGATGGCGGCACTCGGCCTGAGCTGGTCTTCTGCCGGGACGAGTCGAGCCAGAGCGGAGAGGTCTGCCAGCGGGTGCTGAGCGCCCGTGAGCAGGGCATGCTGCTGCGCCAGCAGGCGGTCCTCATGCGCACCTCGCACGACAGCGCGATGCTGGAGATCGAGCTGGCCCGGCGCCAGATCCCGTTCGTCAAGTACGGCGGGCTGCGGTACCTGGAGGCCGCGCACGTCAAGGACCTGATCGCGCTGTTCCGGATCGCCGACAACCCCGGGGACGAGATCGCCTGGTTCCGGGTCCTCCAGCTCCTGGAAGGCGTTGGCCCGGTGACCGCGCGGAAGCTGATCGACGTACTGGCCACCCGGGACGGTGAGCCACTGGCCGGATGGCCAAAGGCCAGGCAGCACATGCCGGAGGACAGCCGGGGCTTGGCCGATGGCCTGATCGCCGCCCTCGGCGAGACCCGTCACGAGCGGACCGCCGGCCCACGGGCCGAACGGCTGAGCCAGGCTCTGGCGCCACTCGTACAGCAGCACTATCCCGACGGCGCTATCCGCCTCCAAGACTTCGAGCAGCTGGTGGCAGCCGCGCGTGAGGCGTCGACCCTGGAGCAGTTCGTTTCGGAGCTGATCATCGACCCGCCGAGCTCCAGCGCCGATCTGGCCGGCCCGCCGCACCTGGACGAGGATTACCTCGTCCTGTCCACGGTCCACTCAGCCAAGGGCCTGGAATGGCAGGCGGTGCATGTGCTGGCGCTATACGACGGCAACTTCCCGGCCTGCATGGCCGCGGGCTCCAGCGAAAGCGTGGACGAGGAGCGACGCCTGCTGTACGTGGCCATGACTCGGGCCCGGCGACAGCTTCACCTCTACGTGCCGGTCCGCTACTACCACCGGCCGAACGGCGTCGACGACGCCCACGGCTACGGCAAGCCGTCGCGCTTCCTCACGCGGGAGGTCCAGGAGCTGTGCGCCGTCACCCGCACCGCCGATGGCACCTCGGCGCTGCATCGCTCCAGCCAGCCTGACCGGAAGCTCACGGTCAGCGTCGATTCGCTGTTCACATAGTCAGTCAGCGCGCTGGCGGCTTCGATCGCAGAACGCCAGAAGGTGAACGCGCACGCTCAGTCGGGCCGGTTAGCCTGCGTCTAATCGAGCGCACCGGACCCCAGTTCAACTTATGAGCGCAGACACCGACACCCAGGCCACAGCGGGCGCGGGTCGCCTGGCGAAAGTGATCGCCTCACGCGGCGGCAAGGCTCCGCCCGAGGCGCCGTTCGTGATCGAGCACCGCGAGGCGCTGATCTACATGCTGTGCGAAGCGGCGGAGCTGGAGCACGGAATCATGTGCCAGTACCTGTTCGCCGCGTTCTCCCTCAAGCAGCGCAAGGACGAGAGGCTGACCGAGGGAGAGCTGGCGGCCGTGACCCGGTGGCGGCAGGCGGTGGCGCACGTTGCGACCGAGGAGATGCTCCACCTGGCCCTGGTCCACAACCTGCTCTCCGCCATCGGCGCCGCTCCCCACTTCGCCCGTCCCAACCTGCCGGCGCCGGCGAGCCACTACCCGGCGGGGGTTCAGCTGGCGCTGGTTCCGTTTGGCGAGCAGGCGCTGCGGCACTTCATGTTCCTCGAGCGGCCCGAGGGGATGCAGCTCAAGGGCGCCGAGGGCCTCGACCGCGCGATGGAGCAGGCCAGACCGTTTATGGCCGAGGGCGACATCGTCCCGCGCGGGCAGGACTTCGCCACCGTCGGGCACCTGTACCGCTCGATCGAGCACGGCTTCGCCCACCTGGCCGAGAAGTTCGGGGAGCGGTGGCTGTTCGTCGGGCCACCGCAAGCCCAGGCCACCTCCAGGGATTGGCCCTGGCCGGAGCTGGTTGCGGTCACCGACCTGGCCAGCGCCCAGCAGGCCATCGACACCATCCTGGAGCAGGGCGAAGGCGCTCGCGGCCATTGGGAAACCGCCCACTTCGGCCAGTTCGTACAGGTCCTGGACGAGTACGAGCAGATGCGGGCCGACAATCGGGAGTTCGACCCCGTCCGACCGGTCCTGCCGGCCAAGGTCCGGCAGGGTGAGCGCGACGACGGCCGGACGCCGTTGATCGGCGATCCGATCACTTCCCGCTGCACCGATCTGTTCAACGTGGCCTACGAGATCCTGCTGCAGATGCTCGAGCGCTACTTCGCGCACACCGAGGAGACCGACGAGCAGCTCTCGACCCTGGCCAACGCGACGATCTCGGTGATGGTGCGGGTGCTGAAGCCGCTCGGTGGCGTGATCAC
>DASZGO010000127.1:0-2292 GCA_035938755.1 Solirubrobacteraceae bacterium
GCTGGTGTTCAACTTCGGGCGCCATGAGGTGCGCAACTTCCTCATCTCCAACGCCCTGTTCTGGCTGCGTGAGTACCACGTCGACGGCATCCGGGTCGACGCCGTGGCCTCGATGCTGTACCTGGACTACTCCCGCCGCGAAGGCGAATGGGTGCCCAACCAGTTCGGCGGCCGGGAGGACCTCGACGCGGTGGCGTTCCTAAAAGAGCTCAACGAGGTGATGTACGGGCGCGAGCCGGGCATCATCTCGGCCGCCGAGGAGTCGACCGCGTGGCCCGGCGTGTCCCGACCCACCTATCTCGGCGGCCTGGGCTTTGGCTTCAAGTGGAACATGGGCTGGATGCACGACACCCTGGGCTACTTCCAGCAGGACCCGATCTATCGCCGCTACCACCATCACGAGCTGACCTTCTCGCTGATGTACGCGTTCAGCGAGAACTTCATCCTTCCCCTGTCCCACGACGAGGTCGTGCACGGCAAGGGCTCGATGTACTCCAAGATGCCGGGCGACCGCTGGCAGAAGCTGGCCAACCTACGGGCTCTGTACGCCTACATGTGGGCCCACCCGGGCAAGAAGCTCCTGTTCATGGGCTCGGAGCTGGCCCAGGAAGCCGAGTGGAGCCACGAGCGCTCGTTGGACTGGCACCTGCTGGAGCGGGCGGAGAACTCCGGCGTCCAGGCACTGGTCCGGGACCTCAATCGCCTGTATCGGGACGAGCCGGCGCTCTGGCAGATGGATTCCGACCCCTCGGGCTTCTGGTGGATCGAGCCCAACGACGCGGACTCCAACCTGATCGCGTTCGCGCGCCAGTCGCGGGACGGGGAGCGCGTGCTGGTGTTCGTGGCCAACCTGTCGCCAATTCCCCGCGAGGGCTACCGGCTGGGGCTGCCCCGGTCGAGCCGCTGGCGGGAGGCCATCAACACCGACTCCACCTTCTATGGAGGCAGCGACGTGGGGAACCTGGGGGGCGTGGAGCCCGAGCCGATCCCCTGGCACGGCCAACCTTTCTCGGCCGAGGTGACAGTTCCGCCGCTGGCTGCGATCTGGCTCGTCCCTGAGACCGCATAGGTGACCGACGTATGCCCCTGGGAGCGCCCGCTGGGCGCGCGACCGTTGGACGCCGGGCGCGTGGAGTTCCGCGCGTGGGCACCGCGGCCAGCCGAAGTGCGGTTGCAGCTGCGCGACTCCGACTTGCCCCTCGAGCACGCCGGGGATGGGGTTTATGAGGTAGTCGCCCCGGCCCAGGCCGGGGACGACTACCGGTTTGTGCTGGACGGCAAGCCGTGGCCCGATGCCGCTTCTCGCTGGCAGCCGGAAGGAATCCGAGGGCCGTCGCGGGTGCTGGCGCCGGAGCGCGTGGACCCGCTGGAGGATCCGCCGGCCCGTGATGAGCTGGTGATCTATGAGCTCCACGTGGGCACGTTCACACCCGAGGGCACGTTCGAGGCGGCGATCCCTTACCTGCGGGACCTGGCCGAGCTCGGCGTCACCGCGATCGAGCTGATGCCGGTGGCCGAGTTCCCGGGGCAGCGCGGCTGGGGCTACGACGGCGTCTACATCTCGGCCGCGCAGTCCTCCTACGGCGGGCCGCTGGGGCTGGCCAAGCTGGTGTCGGGAGCCCACCGCGCGGGGCTGGCGGTGATCTTGGACGTCGTCTACAACCACATCGGCACCTCGGGGATCGAGGCGTTTGACGCATTTGGGCCGTACTTCACCGACCAGCACGAGACGCCCTGGGGCCGCGCGATCAACTACGACCAGGCGGGCAGCGGCCCGGTCAGGGAGTGGGTGCTTCAGAGCGCGACCGGATGGATCCGGGACTTCGGTATCGACGGCCTCCGGCTGGACGCCATCCACTCGATCTACGACTCAGGCCCCGAGCACATCGTGGCGGCGATCGCCCGGCGCGTGCACGCGGAGCGCCCGGGCACGGCGGTGATCGGCGAGATCGGCCTGGACGACCCGCGCCAGCACGGCGCCCCAGCCTGCGACGCCATCTGGGTGGACGACTTCCACCACTCGCTTCACGTCCTGCTGACCGCCGAGCGTGACGGGTACTACGCGGAGTTCGGCCGGGTGCAGCAGCTGGCCGAGGCCTACCGACATTCACCGCCGGAGCGTTTCGTCGTGTTCGCCCAGAACCACGACCAGGTAGGCAACCGCGCGTTCGGCGACCGGATTCCCCGCGAGCTCCAGCCGCTGGCCGCGTTCTGCACCCTGCTGGCGCCGTCGACGCCGCTGCTGTTCATGGGCGAGGAGTACGGCGAGCCGGCGCCGTTCCAGTTCTTCTC
>DASZGO010000128.1:0-6567 GCA_035938755.1 Solirubrobacteraceae bacterium
GGACCCAGCGATGAAGCTCGGCCCGCGCGCCGCGAGCAAAAGATCGCTGTGGTCGCTGTGGTCTGAGGATTCGCTGCTCTCGATTGGCTCCAAGGGATCGGTGCTGTCGATCGGCTCGATTGGCTCGGTGCTGTCCGTGGGTTCGATCGGGTCGGCCGCGTCGGCATTCTCGATCTGCTCGGCCGCGTCGGCGTTGTCGATCGCCTCGGCCGCCTCGCGGACGGCGATCATGTCGTTTCGCGCCCGGTGGGGCGTGATGAAGAGCGGGTCGTAGGCCCGCCACCGGCTATTCCAAGCCCACGTACACCCTGCGCCAGGGCTGGTCATCGACCAGTTGCCACTTGTGACCGCCCCCGCTGGTGTCCTCGGCCTGGAGGATGGTGCCCGGGGCCAGCGTAAACCGCTCCCCCAGTCGGGTCTCGAACTCCAACGTGCCGCTGAGTGTGATCACGTATTGCCGAACCGGGGCGCAGTGCCAGTCCAGGTTTGAGCCGGGCGGGCTCTCCTTAAAGCTCACCTGGGTGGCGTTCCAGGCCGGGGAGCAGTAGGCGGAGCCCTCGAGCTTGGGCAGCTCAAGCTCCCCGGTCTCGAAGTGCGACTGCCCGTCCTCCCCAGTGAACAGGCGAATCAGCGCGAAGGCCACCGGGGCAGGATCGCAGATAGCCTTGGCCCAGCTTGGGGAGCCGGGGTGAGCGACGAACAGAGAGGATCAGATGAGCGCACCGCAGGCAGAGCGTGAGACCGAGGTCGTCCTGGTCGGCGCCGGGATCATGAGCACGACCCTGGGCCTGCTGCTCAAGGAGCTCTCGCCCGGGCTGGCGATCGAGATGTACGAGGTCCTGGAACGCGAGGCGCAGGAGAGCTCGGGCGCCTGGAACAACGCCGGCACCGGACACGCCGCCCTGTGCGAGCTGAACTACACCCCGCAGCGCCCCGACGGCAGCATCGACATCTCCAAGGCGCTCGAGGTCAACACCGAGTTCGACCTGTCGCGGCAGCTGTGGTCCTACCTGATCGCCCAGGCCGCGATCGACAAGCCGGAGACGTTCATCCACCCGGTCCCGCACATGAGCTTCGTCCAGGGTGCTGAGAACGTCGAATTTCTGAAGCGGCGCCACGCCGCTCTGACCGCCCACCACTGCTATCGCGGGATGGAGTACACCGAGGACAGGGACCAGCTGGCCGACTGGGTCCCGCTGGTCATGGACGGTCGGGACCCCAAGGAGATCGTGGCTGCCACGCGGATGGTCACCGGATCTGACGTCGACTACGGCGCGCTGACCCACGCACTGCTCTCCCACCTCAAGGGCAGCGGCGGCTTCGCGGTCCATTTCCGCCATCGGGTGACCGGTCTGGAGCACCTTCCGGACGGGCGCTGGCGAGTGCAGGTCGAGGACCTAGACAGCGGTCAGCGCCGATCGGTGAACACCAGGTTCGTGTTCCTGGGCGCCGGCGGTGGGGCGCTACCGCTGCTCCAGAAGTCGGAGATTCCCGAGGGGCGGGGCTATGCCGGCTTCCCGGTGAGCGGCATCTGGCTGCGCACCGACAACGCCCAGCTGGCGGACCGGCACAAGGCCAAGGTGTACGGCAAGGCAGCGAGCGGTTCGCCGCCCATGTCGGTCCCCCACCTCGATGCCCGGGTGATCGAGGGGGAGCACCACCTGCTGTTCGGCCCCTACGCCGGGTTCTCGAGCAAGTTCCTCAAGCACGGCCACTACACCGATATGTTCCGCGCGATCCGCCCGGACAACATTGGTCCCATGCTGGCGGTGGGGCGCCACCAGTTGAAGCTCACCGAGTACCTGGTGGGCCAGGTGGTGGAATCCCAGTCCAAGCGGTTCGACGCCCTACGGGCGTTCTACCCCCAGCTCAGTGAGTCCGACTGGCGCCTCCAGGTCGCCGGCCAGCGGGTGCAGATCATCAAGCGAGACCCCCAGGAGCGCGGGATCCTGGAGTTCGGGACCGAGATCGTCCACGCGGCCGACGGCTCGCTGGCCGCTCTCCTCGGGGCCTCGCCCGGGGCCTCCACCGCGGTGGCGATCATGCTCGGGGTGCTCGAGCAGTGCTTCGGTCAGGAGCTGAAGGACGGCTGGAGCGACCGGCTGAAGGAGATGATCCCCTCGTACGGGAAGTCGCTGATCGCGGACGCAGAGCTGTGTCAGCGGGTCCGGGCTGAGACGGCCGAGGTGCTGCACCTGCAGAACGTGTGAGGAGCCGAGGCGAGCGACCGACCGGATCGCTGTACCCTGTGGAAAGGGCTTGAAGTGCGTGTTCTGTTTCGACCGTTTGGCTACCTGGCGTTTGGCCTGGCCTTGATAATGCTGTGGGCTACCTCAAGGCTGCTCGGTGAGCGCCACGAGCTGGGGTTCTTCTCCGGGCGCCTGCACGACATGGTCGGGCGCTATCCGGAGATCAGCCGGTGGGGCTTCCAGACCGCCTGTATGACCTGGGGCGTGCTGTTCGCCATCGCGGTCAGCCCCCTGGATCCGATCGCTAGCGTGTGGGATGAGGTCGTGCTTGCGGCACTGGCCCTGATCGTGTCGTGCCACCGACTCGTCGCCGGGCGCCGAGCCGGGCGTTGAGGTTTTCCAGCGCCTGCTCGAGGCCGACCTCGGCCGGGTCGAGCTCCCGCATCGCCCGGCCCAGCCGGTATTCCGCAAAGTAGTCGGGATCCACGCCACAGGCCCGGGCGATCAGCTCCATGGCCCGCATCGACGGCTTGTCGTGGCCGTTGGCCAGCATGTTGATGTGGGCGTGGCTGATGCCCGCCCCGTCAAACTTGCGGATCTCCTGGGCCAAGGCGCGATAGCTGAGGCCGCGGGCCTCCATCAGCGCCCGCAGGGCCTGCCCGAATGGCTCGTTGCTTGTGTCGCTCATGGTGTGGGGCTGAGGAGCCACGCTGTCAGGAATGGCGCCGTCCGCGCGTTCCTGAGGTCGTACGTCCGAGTAGGAATCGGTCAGGTGGTGGGGCTTGACGATAACCACTGTAGGCCTTGGTAGGAAGGCCGGGCTGCACGTCGGGGTCGGACGGTCAGCGGCTAAACGCAGAGACCCGAACCGAGGCTGGACTGGTGCGGAACAGTGATCAGCCCGCTCCGGTGATCCCGCCGTCGAGCGGAATGATGGTGCCGGTCAGATAGGAACCCGCGCGCGAGGCCAGGAACAGCGTCAGCCCCGCGGCGTCGTCGGGCCGCCCGATCCGGCCCAGCGGAACCATGCCCTCGACCGCCTCCCGCGTCTCCGGGCTGCCCATCATGAATGCGGTCATCTTGCTCTCGAACGGCCCGGGCGCGATGGCGTTGACCGTGATGTGCTCGGCGGCCAGGCGCTTGGCCAAATGCCGGGTCAGCATGTGCACCGCCGCCTTGCTCGCGCTGTAACTGTAGTTCTCCATCACCGGTGCGCGGAGCCCGTCCACCGACCCGATGTTGATCACCCGGGCCGGGTCCTCGGCGCTGGCCGCCGCGCGCAGCGCGGGCAGCAGCCCGACCGTCAGGTGGAAGATGCCCTCGACGTTCGTGTGGATGACCCGGTCCCAGCCCGAGGCCGGGAACTCGTCCAGGTCGGCACCCCAGGTCACACCGGCATTGTTGATCAGGATGTCCAGGGCGTCGAAGTGCTCACGCACCTGGTCGGCCAGCGCCCTCGCCCCCTCCGGGGTGGACAGATCGGCCGGCATAGCGGTGACCTGCAGCTCGGCAGCCGTCTGCTCCAGGTCGGCCACCTTGCGTGACGAGATCACCACCTCGGCTCCCGCCCTGGCCAGGCCCTGGGCGATCATCCGCCCGATGCCCCGGGACCCACCGGTCACCAGGGCGCGCTTGCCGGCGACGTCGAACAGATCAGGGCTGGCGGCGGACACGCCGGAGCATCCTATGCCACGGTCAGGCGCTGAGCACCGGCGCCACCGCGTGACCGGGCGATGGTAGGGTCGCCGACCAGGTGGCGGCGACCGAACAAAGGCCGAGTAGATGAAGGTCGCCTACGCGCGAGGACTGCACGAGCTGGGTGATGGGCTGTTCGCCTACCTGCAGCCGGACGGCTCGTGGGGCTGGAGCAACGCCGGGCTGATCACCGGCTCAGGCACCTCGCTGCTGATCGACACGTTGTTCGACCTCAGGCTGACCCGGGAGATGCTCGAGCGCATGCGGCCGGTCACCGCGAATCAGCCGATTCAGCAGGCGATGAACACCCACGGCAACGGCGACCACTGGTACGGCAACGACCTGCTGCCCGACGGCATCCCGATTGTCGCAACCCAGAACGCGCTCGAGGAGATGCAGGCGCTCCCGCCCTCCACATTTCACGCCCTGACCAGCGCCGAGCTCGAGCCGGAGCTCGCCCGCTTCGTGCATCACGCGTTTGGGCGGTTCGACTTCTCAGGCATCGAGGGGAGGCTGCCATCGGTGTCGTTCACCGACCGCCACGAGCTCCGGGTGGGCGAGCGCCCGGTCAGCCTGATCGAGCTGGGTCCGGCACACACGGCGGGCGATGCGATCGCCCACGTCGCCGACGCCGGAGTCGTGTTCACCGGGGACCTGCTGTTCATCGAGGCCACTCCGATCATGTGGGCCGGGCCGGTAGCGAACTGGCTGAACGCCTGCGAACGGATCCTCGAGCTGGACGCTGCAGTTCTGGTCCCGGGCCACGGCCCGGTGACCGATGCCTCGGGCGTTCGTGACGTCCAGCGCTACCTGCGCTACGTCCGCGACGAGGCCCAGGCCCGGTTCGACGCCGGCCTGGACGCCGAGGCCGCGTCCGACGACATTGACCTTTCCGACTTCCGGGACTGGGGGGATCCGGAGCGGCTCGCGGTCAACGTGGCCACGATCTACCGCGACCTCGATCCCGCCGCACCGGCCGCCAACCCGGTCGAGCTGATCGCGCGGATGGCCCGCTGGCGGGCCCGGCACTGAGACCGGCGACTACGCGGCCGCCGCCTCCGCCTCGGTGGCCGCGGCCGCTGCAGACTCCGGAGTCCGGCCCCGGATCAGGTCGGCAGCGCGCTCGGCGATCATGATCGTGGGGGCGTTGGTGTTGCCGCGCACCAGCGTCGGCATCACCGAGGCATCGACCACCCGTAGGCCCTCCATGCCCAGGACCCGGAGCTCGGCGTCGACCACCTTGCCCATGGCGCAGCTCGCCACCGGGTGGTACAACGTGGTCGAGTTGCGCTCGATGTGGGCCAGAATGCTGGCGTCGTCGTCGCCGGCCGGGATGCCGTAGGCCTCGTTGGACACAGCCCGCAGCGCCGGCTGCTGGGCGATCTCTACGCAGCGGCGCACCCCGGCTATCAGCGTGGACCGGTCCTGGTCGGTCACCGCGTAGTTGTGCAGGATCCGCGGCTTGGCCGTGGGTACCCGCGAGCGGATCTTCACGAAGCCGCTCCCGGTGGGCCTAAGCAGGCAGGCCGACAGCGCCCAGCCGTCGACCAGGATCTCCCCGGCGCCGCCCTCGGGGAACAGGATCGGGATGGCGTGCAGCTGGATGTCCGGCGCCTCGAGCCCGTCCTGGGTGCGCAGGAAGCCGCCCGACTCCGCGAAGTTCGAGGTCAACGGCCCGTGACCCTCGGTCTCGAGCTGAGCCATGTTCTCCTCGGTCTCCACGGTGAGCAGCGATGGCTCGTCCGTCGAGTAGGTGATCCAGGTGGCGATGTGGTCCTGGAGCCCTTGGCCCACCGGCAGCTCGTGCACCTGGGGGATGTTGTTGAGCTCCAGGTCCTCGGCCGGGCCGATGCCGCTGAGCAACAGGACCTGCGGGCTCTGATAGCTCCCGGCGCTGACGATCACTTCGCCACTGCGGATCTCGCGCAGCGCATTGTGCTGGTCGACCTCGACACCCACCGCCCGCGTGCCCTCGAGCAGAAGCCGGGTGACGTGGGCGTCGGTCTCCACCACGAGATTGGGGCGCTCCATCACCGGGTGCAGGTAGGCCACCGCGACCGAGCAACGCATCCCGTCGCGCTGGGTGACCTGATACCAGCCCACGCCGTCCTGCTGGGGGCCGTTGAAGTCCGGGTTGGCCTCCAGGCCGGCCTCGAGGGCGGCGTCGATGAACGCCGCGCACGTCTTGTGACGCGCGCGCCCCTCGCTGACCCGCAGCGGCCCGCCGGCGCCGTGCAGCGCGCTGGCCCCGCGCTCGTTGTCCTCGGCCTTGATGAAGTAGGGGAGCACGTCGTCCCAGCCCCACCCGTCGAAGCCCAACGCCGCCCAGCCGTCGTAGTCGGCCGGGTTGCCGCGGATGTAGACCATCGCGTTGACCGATGAGGAGCCGCCCAGCGTGCGCCCGCGGGGCAGGATCCGCTGGCGGTAGCCCAGACCCGGCTCGGGATCGGAGAGCATTGCCCAGTCGTACTTGCTGGTCGAGATCGCCAGCTGGCCCGGCGGCAGGTGGATCTCGTCGCAGGTGTCCGGAGGCCCGGCCTCGATCAGGCATACGTTGACGTCGGGATCCTCGGACAGGCGCGCCGCCAGCACGCAGCCCGCCGACCCGGCACCCACGATCACGTAGTCATATTCCGACATTCGTCTCTCCTCGGGCTGGTTACGTGCAGGCATTCTCAAACCC
>DASZGO010000129.1:0-5290 GCA_035938755.1 Solirubrobacteraceae bacterium
CCACCCGCCGCTGGGGCCATCCAGGCCGACCCCGCCGACTGCGCGTCGGCCGCCGACAGCGCGTTCACCGGCCCGCGCCGGTTCGCATTCGAGGAGCCCTACATCGACCAGCAGCACTCGGGCCATTACGACCTGGGAGACCCGTTCCTGGACTGCAATCACGACGGCCGCTGGGACGGCAACTTCATCGGTGGGGGCGGCGGCGGTCCCCGCTACTACGACCGCGCGGCCGACCAGGTCGGCGCCCGGGCCATCGTGGTGTCCAACGGGCACAAGACGGTGGCCATCGAGGTGGTCGACCAGGAGGGCTTCTTCAACACGTACGCCGATCGCATCCGGGCCCAGGTGCTGCGCGACGGCTACCGGCTGGACAGCATCCAGATCTCGGCCACCCATGACGAGTCCGCGCCCGACACTCTGGGCTTGGGCGGTGCCTCGTCAGCCACCTCGGGCACCAACCAGTACTTCGTGGACTACCTGGTCCGCAAGTCCGCGCTGGCCGTCGAGAACGCCTACAACGCCATGCGGCCGGCCACGATCAGCTACGCGCAGGCCAGTGAGCCGGCCAATCTGCGCCAGTGCTGGTCCTCGTATCCGTTCATCGATAACCCGCTCATGCCGGTCATGCAGGCCCGGGCCAGCGACGGCACGGTCATCGCCACCCTGGCCAGCGTCAGCCAGCACACCGAGACACTGGGATTCAACGGAGGCAGCCAGCTGGACCCCGGCGCTCCCTCGCCCACGACGCTGGATCAGGAAAAGCAATGGCTGACAGCCGACTGGCCATACTGGTTCCGGACCGCGCTGGAGCAGCGCTACGGCGGTGTCGGCATCGAGATGGCCGGATCGGTTGGCAGCGTCGAGACCCCAGAGGTGTGGTCGACGGGCCTATCGCTCACCCCCCAGAAGTTCGTGGACGAATCGCACCCGGCGGGGTGCCGCACGCTGTTCACCAATCCCCCGGCGGCCAGCATGACCCCATTGGGCTACTTCAGCGAAACCGCCGTGCTGGGGCAGAACCTGGCCGGCGCGGTCGAGCAGGCGCTGGACGCCGGCGCCGCCGTCTCGCAGACCAACCGGATCTGGGCCCAGACCCGCGACGTGTGTCTGCCGGTGGACAACGTGCTGTTCAAGGTCGCCGCCGTGGGTGGAGTGTTCGCCGAGCGCCCGGCCTACGGCCCCGGTTGCCTGGCCGTCGACCAGGTTCCTGCGGCCCCCACGGGACAGGCGGCCGGGACGTCGGTCAAGACCGAGGTGGCGGCCTGGCAGATCGGCGACGCCGAGTTCATCGGGCTGCCCGGAGAGGTGTTCCCGTTCACCTACCTGCGGGGACCGGTGGGACCCCAGGACATGAATTACCCCCAGTACGGGCTGCCGGCCTGGCCGCTGCCGTACATGCACACCCCGTTCCGGTTCTTCGACGGGCTGGACAACGACATGGTCGGCTACATCTTCCCCCGGGGCAACGACGCCGGGGTGCCGGGAGATCATCCGGTCAAGAACCCCACCGCCAGTGGCACCGACCGCTTCAGCTGCGGCCACTCCGACGACTCAGAGGCGGTGTCGGCCAAGGCGGGCGACAAGCTCGGCGCCGCCCTGGTGGGGATCCTCAGCCAGCACGGCGCGCCGGAGCGAGTGGAGCAGGGACGCTACGTGCTGGCTGACGGCAAGCTCTCACGCAATCCGGAGGGCACGACCGACACGGTGAAGTGCTCGGGCGCCGACACCACGTTCGTCGCCGACGGCCCGGCCAGGGCGGTGTGGGAGCCCGGTCGAGGTGTCATCACCCCGGCCCGGTGGATGGACCTTTCCGGGCGCCCGCAGGCCACGCCGGATCGCAACACCCGCGGCTACATCGACCCCCGCGGGCACCGCCACTGGCTCGATGTCTTTGCCGACATCGCCGGACAGCCTCAACGCGTCGGCTCGTAGGGTGGGGAGAACCGAGGGGCCGGCGCGGGTTTCCGGCCTCGGCCTCCCCAACCGCCGGCCGGCGCCGGACCGGTAGCGTTCCCGAGCGTGTCTGGCGTGAGGGGCGCAGAAGAAAGCGCTGACGGTCGTCGGCGGCGGCTCCGCGTGTGGCCATACTCGTGGCCGGTGCTGGCGCTGCTGATCGGCTTCGCGGTCACGGCCGCCCTCACCATCACCGCCCAGGTCCTGTACAAGCACAACGAGGATCGGGTGCTGGGCCTCCGGGTCAAGGAAGAAGCCCAGGTCCTGGCTACCGCGCTGCACGGCGTCCAGACGCCCCTGGCCTCGGCGGCGGCGCTAGCCGACGCCACCAACGGCAATCCGAGGAAGTTTCGGGCCTTCATCCGGCCCTACGTCGGTCTGGGGCGGGGACGGCCGTTCGTGTCGGTCTCCCTGTGGCAACTGAACGCGATCGGGCGTGGGCCCAAGGTGGTGGTGGGCACCAGCCCGCAGCTCTCCCCGGGCGCGGCCAAGCCGTTTCTCACGGACGCAGAAACGAACGCTCAGCTAAGCGTGCGGCCGATGCTCAATGGGCCGGCCCCCGACGTGGGCTACGCCATGACCGCTCACGGCGCGAGCGCGTACGCCGCCTACGCCGAGAGCTTCCTACCCGCCCAGCACTACTCGCCCGCGCCTCCCAACAGCGCCTTCTCGGATCTCAACTACGCGATCTACCTGGGCAACACCGCGAAGCCCCAGAACGTGATCCTGACCAGCGTTCGGCATCTGCCGATCCCCGGCCACCAGGCGGTAGCCAAGATCCCGTTCGGCGACATGGTGCTCACGCTGGTCGTATCGGCGCGTGGGCCGTTAGGCGGGACGCTGCCCCAGAGCCTGCCCTGGATCATCGCCGCCACGGGCGTCGTCCTCACCCTGCTGGCCTCGATGCTCATGCTCCGGCTCTCCCAGGGCCGTGAGAGCGCCACGCGGCTTGCGCACACGCTGGAGGACATCGCGGCCGAGAATCGCCGGCTGTACGGCGAGCAACGGGACATAGCCCAGACCCTCCAGCACTCGCTCCTGCCGGAGGAGCTGCCCCGGCTCCACGGAGCCGACGTAAGCGCCCGCTATGAGGCGGGGGAGCAGGGGGTGGACGTGGGGGGCGATTGGTACGACGTGATCACCCTCGATGACGACCACGTGTTGATGGTCGTGGGTGATGTCTCGGGCCGCGGGCTACGGGCCGCCACCACGATGGCCGCGCTACGCCATGCAATCCACGCCTACGCGGCCGAGAACAACTCTCCGGCCGAGATCCTGACCAAGCTGTCGAGGCTGCTCAGCGTGACCGAGGGCGGCAAGCTGGCCACGGTCATGTGCGCGGTGCTGGAGATCCCCCAGCACCAGGTCACGCTGGCCAACGCCGGCCACCTCCCGCCCCTGCTGATTGACGAGACCGGAGTCGGGTTCCTCGACGGACCGGTGGGGCCGCCGATCGGGATGGAGCAGGGCGCCAGCTACCGGGCCAAGACCTACTCTGTGCCCAGCCGGGCCACACTCCTGGGCTTCACCGACGGCCTGGTCGAGCGCCGGGGAGAGACCCTCGACCAGGGTCTGGCCCGCCTGCGCCGGGCCGCGATGTCCAACCACTCGGCGCTGCCCGAGTTGCTGGAGAGCCTGCTGAGCAACCTTCGCGGCGCTCGGCCCGAGGACGACACCGCGATCGTGGGGATCAGGTGGCAGGCGTGACCGACAGCACCGCCGCCGAGTAGGGCGTCGGCAGCGTCATGGTCAGGCCCTGCCGGAGCTGCTGACCGGTGAAGCTCCCGATCGCGGCTCCGCTGCGGACATCCACCACGCGGTAGGTGGTGCTCGGGTCGACGCCCTGGACTGAGACGGCCTGGCTGTCCGGGCCGGCGGCCTGGCGGAAGGCGAACACGTAGCCGTGGTCGCCGCTCCAGGGCTGGAAGGCGGCCCATGACGTGCCGTCAATGGGGTCAGTGCTCGTGTCCTTGTACACCAGCCCGCCCAGCTCCGAGCGGTGGGCCCGGTACCAGGACAGCCACCACGCGGTCTCGGTCTGCTCGGCGGGCGACAGCTGGGTCAGGTCGCTCCAGAACGTCACGTGTCCCAGTAGCGCGATGGGCATCAGGTAGCCGGCCGTGTACGGCGGCGCCAGCTTGGGGTCGTAGGTGCCGAAGCCCAGCGAGGACGGCGGGAGCCAGGGCGCGGCCGACCACACGTCGTGCAGGAGCCGCGACGGGTACGACGAGCCCTGGAGATGGCCGTTGTCAAACCACGAGGGCCCCAGCGCCACCGACCGCATCGCCCACAGGCGCTGGTCGTTGGTCTCGTCCAGCTCGAACGTCACGCCAGGATGGCGGACCTCCTGCGCATGCACCCAGGACGCGTAGGCATCCTCGTAGTCGAGGTAATCGTGCGGCGGGCAGTCCACCCAGGTGGCGAAGTCGAACTTGAACTCGCTGACGCTGTCCTGGGCGATCAGCCGATCGATCACCGAAGACAGATAGGCCCGCAGCGACTTGTTGTTCATGTCCCACACCCCGAGACCGGCGTCGCTGGGGATCTGCGCGGTCACGTGGCCGGTCGGGGTGCAGGCCCATTGAGGGTGGCTCCGGTAGGTACTGCTGGCCGAGTTGAATTCCGCCGGGGACATCCACAGGCCGAGCCGCAGGCCCAGCGAGTGCAGGTACTTGACGAAGTCCGGCACGCCGTCCGATCCCGAGATGGGAAACCGGGCCGTGTCCCATTGCCAGTCGCCTGAGCTCGCGCCCTGCCACTGGTCGTCGAGCATCAACACCTCGCCTCCCAGCGAGGCCAGGAGCGCCGCCTGAGGCCTGAGGTTGGCGTCACTCAGTCCCGAGCCGTGGCCCCAGGGGTGGAACGAGTTGAGGTCGACCGACTGGGTGCCGCCAGGCATATCGTGGGCGGCGAAATCGGTCACGAACGCTGCCGCCGCTTGCTGGGCCCCGCCGTGGTAGACGCCGAGGTAGGCCCGGCCCAGGTCGAGCGTGCCGAGCGGCAGCAGCGTGCGCTGGCGGACCGGGGCCGGATACGCCGGGTTGTCCTGGCGGTTGTAGTTGGGCGGGCTGGTCATCAGCGGTCCCCAGTCGAATAGATCGCGCGCATTGTCCACCCCCACCCAGGTGCGTCCGCCGGGGTCGCGTCCCACCCGGCTCAGCGAGCCGCCGCGCCGTTGCCCGACCAGGAACCACCCGGCGCCGTCGCCGGCGTCGAAGCGGGCGATCTGCCCCTCGTCGTCGAACGCCCCCGGCTCGGAAGTGGGAGCGCGGAAGTCCTGACGCCAGTCCGAGCCGCCGTGATAGGCCTGCACCTCGGCGCTAGCCGGCGCCGGCGA
>DASZGO010000130.1:0-12316 GCA_035938755.1 Solirubrobacteraceae bacterium
GAGGACCGGCTGTCCAGCTGCCGGGATGAGGGCGAGCTTCCCGAGACCCTCGTCGACCCGCTGCTCAAGGCGGTGGACGCCATGCGCAAGACGCTGGCCGGAGAGGCACTCGACCCCACGGATATAGCCACCGGTTTGGGCAGCCAGCCGCCGCGGCCCCCGGCGGACGAACCCGCCGCCGCGGCTCGTACGGTCGAGCCGGGAGGCTCGATCCGGGTGCAGGCCGACAAGGTGGATCGGATGCTCGACGCGGTGGGCGAAGCCGTGCTTCACCACCGGCGGCTGGACCATCAGCTGTCCGAGCTGCCCGGCGGCGTCGAGGACGAGGAGCTGGAGGAGGAGCTCTCGCAGGGCGAGCGCCTGCTGGGCGACCTCCAGGACGCGGTGATCGAAATGCGGACCCTGCCGCTGAGCACGATCACCGCCCCGTTCATCCGGGCGGTCCGTGACCTGGCGGCGGCCAACGGCAAGCGGGTCGAGCTGCGCATCGAGGGCGCGGACACCCAACTCGACCGGCTGATCCTCGACGGGATCTCCGGACCGATCACCCACGTGCTGCGCAACGCGGTGGCCCATGGCATCGAAACGCTCGAGCAGCGCGAGCTCGCTGGCAAGCCGGCGGCCGGTCAGATCCTGCTCCGGGCCTCACAGCGCGAGCGGATGGTGGCCATCGAGGTGACCGACGACGGTCGTGGGGTTGCTGCCTCCCTGGTGGCCCAGGCCGAGGGCAGCGCGTCCCTGGCCGACGTGCTCTCCACGGCCGGGCTGTCCACCGCGGCCAGCGTGACCGAGCTGTCCGGACGTGGCGTGGGGATGGACGCGGTGCGCAGCTACGTGGAGGGACTCGGCGGCCACGTCGAGGTGTCAAGCCAGCCCGGCGTCGGGACCACCGTGACCATGCTCCTGCCCCTGACCCTGGCGCTGCTCGAGGTGCTGCTGTGCGAGCGCGGCGGGCACCCGTTCGGCATCCCCCTGAGTGCGGTGCGGGAGGTCGTGGTGGCCGAGCAGGCGACCATGCTCCAGGGGCGGCGGTCGATCGAGGTGCGGGGTGAGGCGGTGCGGCTGGCGGACCTGGCCGAGCTGCTCGGGGCCGCCGGGCCCGAGCTCCCCGAACGCCCGCGGGCGGTGGTGCTGGGAAGCGCCGGACGCACCATCGCAGTGGCTTGTGACGGGCTGCTGGGCAACCAGGAGGTGGTGATGAAGGGGCTGGGCCCGTTGCTGTCGGCCACCGCGGGCTACCTCGGCGCCGCCATCCTGGGCGATGGCCGCGTGGGGTTGATCCTCGACCCCAACCACCTGCTCAAGCTTCCCGCGCGCCGGTCGGCTGCGGCCCGCCCGGCCCGCGATGCCGAGATCCGGAAGCCGCCTCGGCTGCTGGTGGTGGACGACCAGTTCACGGTCCGCGAGCTTCAACGCAGCATTCTCGAGACCGCCGGCTACAGCGTCGAGACGGCCCCCAACGGCCGCGACGCACTGGAGCGGGTGGGCAGCGAGCCGTCGATCGATCTGGTGCTGACCGACATCCAGATGCCGGAGATGGACGGCTTCGAACTGGTGCGGGCGCTACGAGCCGACCCCGACCACGCCTCGATGCCCATCGTCGTGGTCAGCTCGCGGTCGAGCGAATCTGACCGGCTGCGCGGGCTGGAGGAGGGGGCGGACGCGTACATCACCAAGCAGGAGTTCGATCAGCAGTCGCTTCTGGAGACGGTCGGCCGGCTGGTCGGTGGCTGACGGAGTCGCCGTGACGGCCGGCGTACGGGATCCGTAGGCTGGCCCGGTGGCTTCCCGGACGTTGAGAGTCGCGGTGTGCGACGACTCCCGCGTGTTCTCCACCGCGCTCCAGAAGTATCTGGAGTACGACCCGGCGATCAAGGTGACGGCCACGTTTCCCGACGCCGATCGACTGCTCGCGGCGGTGGGGACACTGGACGTCGACCTGATCACGATGGATCTGGAGATGCCGGGCCTGGATCCGGTCGAGGCCGTACCGCAGATCCTGGCCAAGCGGCCGGTGGCGATCGTGCTGCTGAGCGCGCACGCGGTCAAGGAGTCAGAGCGCGCGGCCGCGGCCATGGGCGCGGGCGCGCTGGATGCGATCGCCAAGTCCCGGTTGGCGCTGACCGAGCCCGACACCGTCTGGGCGGCGGCGTTGCGCAGCCGGTTCAAGCGCCTGGGCAGCGTGCGCCTCAAGCGTCCAGCGGACACTGCGCGGGCCCGCCGTGCGCGCCCCGCGCGCCCTGGGTTTCCCCGCCGCGCCGGGATCGTGGGCATCGGCACTTCGACCGGCGGTCCGCAGGCACTGGCCACGCTGCTGGCGGCGCTGCCCCAGCGCTTCCCCATCCCCGTCCTGGTGGTGCAGCACATCGCCCCGGGGTTCATCGAGCCGATGGCCAAGTGGATCGATGCGCGGACCGCGGTCCCGGTGGGCTTGGCGCACGACGGCCAGGCGGTGGGCCCGGGAATCTGGTTTGCGCCCGATGATCGTCACCTCACGGTGGACCGGTCGATGCGCGTGGCGCTGCGCTCCGGGCCAACGACGGCGCGCCCCGGGGAGCCGTCGGTCGGGGCGGTGCACCGGCCATCGGTTGACGTGCTGTTCTCAAGTCTGGCCGACGCCGCGGGCCCCGACGTGGTGGCAGTGGTGCTCACCGGAATGGGGCGGGACGGCGCCAAGGGCGTCCGCGCTGTGCGCTCCGCGGGCGGGTTCGTGGTGGCCCAGGACCAGCAATCCTCCGTCGTGTTCGGAATGCCGAAGGCGGCCAGCGAGGCCGGGGCCAACGCCGTTCTGTCGCTGGAGGAAATCGGTTCCGCGCTGGGCTCGCTGCGTCCACCGGAGACCGCCTCGTGAAGGAGCTGGACCGGGTGGGCGAGCTCGTGCGGGCCGAGAGCGGCATCGTGATCGCGCGCCAGCAGATGCCCGCGCTGTCGGCCGCCCTGGCGCGCATCGAGCCCGGCATGACCGCCGAGTCGTTCCTGTCGGCGATCGAGCGTCCGCTGGAGCGACACCGGCTCATGTCGGCGCTGATCGATCAGTTCACGATCAAGGAGACCTACCTGTTCCGCGAGCCGCGGGAGCTCGAGGCGATCGACTGGGTGGGCGCTCTGCGATCGGCGCGCGAGCACGGCGCCGAAGGCGTGCGGGTGTGGGTGTCGGCCTGCGCGACTGGAGAGGAGGCCTACACGATCGCCATCCTGGCCAGCGAGGCCCTCGGTCCGGATCGGGGCTCGGTGTCAATCCTGGCTACCGACCTGTCCCGGGCGGCGCTGGAATACGCCCAGGTGGCCCGCTATTCCCCGCGCTCGGCTCGCAACATCCCGGCTCATCTGCGCGAGCGCTACTTCCAACCGGAGCGGGATCGGCTCCGGGTCCGCGAGCCGATCCGCAGCGTGGTCCGGTTCCGCTCCCACAACCTGGTCACCGATCCGGTGCCCCCGGTGGGCGAGGTGGCATTCGACGTGATCTCCTGCCGCAACGTGCTGATCTACTTTGACTTGGAGACCGTGTCCCACGTCATCGACCGCCTGGAGGGTGGGCTGAGGCCCCACGGAAGCCTGATTCTGGGCGCCGCGGACCGCGTGACCGGAACCGCCTCCCGACTGACCGGGCACGGCGTGGTGGTCGACCGGCGTGCGCCCGTCCGGCCCCAGCGGGCTCCCGCCCGGACCCGGACGCCGGCACGGCCGCGGGGCGTCCGCACGCCCCGCGCGCCGTCGCGAGACGCCCCAGCCAAGGCCGCGCGCCGGCGGATCGACGAGCGCGTCGAGGACGCGGTCGAGGCGGCCAACTCGGGTGACCTGGACCGGGCGCTACAGATCGCCACGATGGTGATCGAGGCCCACCCTCTGGACCCCGACGCCCACTACATCCGGGGGCTGGCTGCGCGTGGTACGGGTGACCTGGAGGTGGCGGTGGCCGCATTCCGCCGCGCGCTGTATGTGGACCCGTCGTTCGGGCTGGCCGCGTTCGAGCTGGGGCGGACCTACGACGCGCTGGCCGACCGCAGTGCCGCGCGGCGCGCCTACGAGCAGGCGGTGCGAACGCTGGATCCCGAGGACGGGCGCCACCAGGCGATCCTCGACTACGTGGAGGTGGCCGACGTGGCCGCGACTTGCCGGTCGCGGCTGCGGGCGTTGACCGCGCCGTCGCAAGGGGCTCTCGGATCTTGACATCAAACAATGTCACGTTATTTGGTGTTACGTTCGCGCCGGGCCCGGGTACGCGTCTGTGAAAGGCATTCGCCATGGCTGAAACCGGTGCCAAACCCAACGTCCCCAGATTGCAACGGGCGATTCTCCGCGCGGTCAGAGCGTTCAGCACGCCACTGCTCCCGGACGACTACCTCGAGCTCATCAACCCCCTGTGGTCAACTCGCGAGCTCCGCGGCCGGATCGAGCGGATCGATCACGTGACCCGCGACTCGGCGACGGTGCTGATCAAGCCCGGGTATCGCTGGGATGGCCACCGGGCGGGGCAGTACTGCCGGATCGGCGTGGACATCCGTGGCGTGCGCCACTGGCGGGCCTACTCGCTGACCTCCGATCCCGATCGGCCCGACGGTTGCATCTCCATCACCCCCAAGCTGGTGGAGGGGGGTGCGGTGTCGCCGTACCTGGTTCGCCACGGCCGTCCGGGCGCGATCGTGTCGCTGGGCGGGGTGGAGGGCGACTTTCTCCTGCCCGACCCGGTGCCTCGGAAACTGCTGTTCATCAGCGCCGGCAGCGGCATCACCCCGATCATGAGCATGCTGCGCCACCTGGCCGGGAGGAACCAGCTAAATGACGCCGTCCTCCTGCACTCGGCCCGCAACCCGGAGGACGTGATCTTCGGGGGTGAGCTGCGGCAGCTAGCCAATCGCTTCCCCGGCTTTCGCCTGCACGAGCAGCACACCTCGAGCATGGGACGTTTCGAGCCGCCGCACCTGGACCGGCTGTGCGAGGACTGGCGAGAGCGGGAGACCTTCGCCTCAGGCCCCGGACCCATGCTCGACGCGCTGACCGACCACTGGGAGGGCCAGGGTGTGCTCGACCAGTTGCATATGGAGCGCTTCCAGCCAAAGCTGGAGGGCGAGCCGGGTGAAGGCGGCACGATCACGTTCCTCAAGTCCGGCCGCCAGGTGAAGGCCGACGGGACCAAGCCGATTCTGGTGTGCGGTGAGGAGGCCGGGCTGGAGCTGCCGTTCGGCTGTCGCGAAGGGATCTGCCACACCTGCGTGGGGGTTCTGCGCTCAGGGCGGGTGCGGGATCTGCGCAACGGGACCGTGCGCGGTCAGGAGGGTCAGCCGACCCAGACCTGCATCAACGCCCCCGAGGGACCAATCGAGATCGAGTTGTAAGACAAGGAGTCCACATGGCCACCGGATACAAGACCCACGACCACAACGGCACGCCCAACCCGCTGGCGGCGCTGTCCGACGAGCAGCTGGCCCAGATCGGCAAGGAGCTCGACGAGCTCCACGACGAGGTCAAGGCCGACCTGGGCGACCGCGACGCGCGCTACATCCGCGGACTGATTGCGCTCCAGCGGCGATTGGCGCTGCTGGGCCGGGTCGAGCTGTTCGCCAGCCGCTCCGCACCCGCGTGGTGGCTAGGCATGGCCACGCTGTCGACGGCCAAGATCCTGGAGAACATGGAGATCGGGCACAACGTCATGCACGGCCAGTGGGACTGGATGAACGATCCGGTGATCAATTCGCAGGTCTGGGACTGGGACACCGCCTCGACCAAGGAGGCGTGGAAGCACTCCCACAACTACATCCACCACACCTACACGAACATCCTGGGCAAGGACCGCGACCTGGGCTACGAGATCATGCGGATCGACCCGCATCAGAAGTGGCACCCGGCCTACCTACTGCAGCCGGTCGTCAATGTGCTGCTCATGCTGGGGTTCGAGTGGGGGGTGGCGGCGCACGATCTGGACTTCACCGCGATCCGGGCAGGCGAGAAGTCGATGAAGCAGGTGCGCCATGAGCTCAAGGGCATCCTGGACAAGGGCCGGCTGCAAGCCCAGAAGGACTACGTGGCCTGGCCAGCGCTGAGCGCAGCGGTGGCCACCGGAATCGAGGCCGCTGTCGAGGCGCTGGCCAACCGGCGCCGGCCCCGGCGCAAGCGCAAGAAGTTCGACCCCGTGCGGGCGTTCCTGCGCACCTACGCCGGCACCGCCAAGGCCAACGTAGCGGCCAACGTGGCCCGCAACGTGTGGTCGAACTGGATCATCTTCTGCGGCCACTTCCCTGATCAGACCTACGTGTTCAGCGAGGAGGAGGTGCGGGATGAGACCCCAGGCGGGCGCTACGTGCGCCAGCTCCTCGGAGCCGCCAACATCACTGGCGGCCAGTTGTTCCACGTGATGAGCGGCAACCTGGGCTACCAGGTCGAGCATCACCTGTATCCGGACATGCCGTCCAGCCGCTACGGCGAGATCGCCCCGCGTGTGCGGGACATCTGCAAGCGCTACGGCCTGCCGTACAACACCGGCCCCTTTTCCAAGCAGCTGGGCACCGTGCAGCGGACGATTCTGCGGCTGGCCTTCCCCGGCGGCAAGCCACGTCCCAAGCCGGGACCGTGGCAGGGGGAGACATTCATCAGCCGCGGCGAGCGTGAGCTGGCCGCGGCGGCCGAGGCGCAACGCGCGGAGCTGGCAGCTGGATGACTCAAGCGCGGCCGAGCCAGCGAGGCTGGACGCCGAGCAGGCCAGCGCTTGAGAAACAAGCTAGAACACGACCGTGGTGGCGCCGTGGCGGATGACGCGGTCCTCGCAGTGCCACTCCACGGCCCGGGCCAGCACCACCCGCTCGATGTCGGCGCCCCGGCGCCTGAGCGTGACCACGTCGTCGCCGTGGGTGACCCGGATCACGTCCTGCTCGATGATCGGGCCGTCGTCGAGCTCCTCGGTCACGTAATGGGCCGTGGCGCCGATCAGCTTCACCCCATGCTGCTTGGCCTGCTCGTAGGGCTGGGCGCCCGGGAACGCGGGCAGGAATGAGTGGTGGATGTTGATCAACGGCACGCCCAATCGGTCCAGAAACTCGCCGGAAAGAATCTGCATGTAACGGGCCAACACGACCAGGTCGCAGCGGCCGTTCAGCAGCTCCAGCAGCTTCGCCTCGGCCGCGGGCTTGTCGTCACGCGTTACGGGGATGTGGTGATAGGGCAGACCGAACGCCTCCACCGGCTGGCGCAGGTAGTCGTGGTTCGAGGCCACCAGCTCGACCTCGGCCTCCAGCTCCCCGCGCTGCCAGCGCCACAGCAGGTCGAGCAGGCAGTGGTCCTCGCGGGACACCAGGATGGCGAGGCGCTTGCGCTGCGCGGCGTCCCAGAACCGCCACCGCATATTCAGCCGCTCGCCCACCGCGGCGGCGAACCGCTCATCGAGTCCCTGCCGCGCCTCCGGGCCCAGTGTGAACTCCATCCGCAGGAAGAAGGTGCCGCCCTCGGGGTCGGTGCTGTACTGATCCGAGCGCACGATGTTGGCGCCGGCCTCGAACAGGAAGCTCGAGACGGCGGCGATGATTCCCGGCCCGTCGGGGCAGGAGATCAAAAGGCGCTGCACGCGCTGGGAGCGTAGCGCTAGTCGACGGGTGCCACGGGCCGACGGACCTTGGCCGGGGTGGCGGGCGAGAGCGCCGGTGAGGTCCGGCGTCCCAGCGCCAGCAAGTCGTCCACCAGGCTCAAAGCCTCGGCGTGCGTCTCGTCGGTGTGCTTGGGGATCGCGTGAACCGCATAAGTCCCGATCGCGTGCACCGACGGCTGCTGGCGAATCATGTGAGTACGCAGGCGGGGCAGGGGCAGGAACCGCGTCCACCGGCGCTGGCGCAGCGCGATCGCCCAAGCGGTCAACCGATCCACGCGCTCGCGCTGGACTTCAAGGCTGGCCCGCGTGCCCACGATCCGGGACGCGTAGGCATATAGATCCTGCCGGCGCTCGTCGCCGATCGAGTCGTTGTAGGCCCGAAGGAACGATCCGATCACCGGGCAGACTGACGTGGGGTGGTCGCTGAACGGCTCGCCCGCCAGCATCGAGGCCAGCTCCAGCACGCAGGCTCCGTCCTCCGAGGAGCTGTGCTTCCCCTTCGTCAGCCTGATCGTCTGGTAGGTAACGGGGGACATCGAGGCCCTCCTGTGGTTTGAGGGAAACGCTGACTCTGCTTGGGAGATGCTCGCCTGGCGCGGCATCGAAACATGCGCGGCTCGGACCTGATGCACCGGGCCTCGATCGCGGTGGACCAACGGGCGTAGTCCGCGCCAGCTAGGTCCCCAATTTGGCGAACGCCGCGCCCAGGAGGTTCTCGGCCTGCGGCCCCGTGTCCGCCGAGTGCAGGAGCACCGCGCCCAGCCAGTGGCGGCCGCGTCGCACGGTGACGACCAGGCAGTGGCCAGCCGCATCCGTGTAGCCCGTCTTCACTCCGTCGGTGCCGGGGTACCCGGTCGCCAGGAGTGGATTGTTGTTGTAGAGGTAGAGCTTGCCGCCCTGGATGGGGAACGGGACGATGGCGCTGCGGGTGCCGATAATCCTGGCCACCAGGTGGTTGCGGAGCATGGCGTGAGCCAGGATGGCCAGGTCACGGGCGCAGGAGTGGTTGTTCTGATCGACTATCCCCGAGACACTGTTGAAGTGGCTGCAGCGCAGGCCCAGCTGGTGGGCTCGCTGGTTCATCAGGGCGATGAATCGCTCCCGGGTCCCGGCCACGTGCTGGGCCAGCGCGATGGCCGCGTCGTTCCCCGAGGGCAGCAGCAGCCCGTACAACAGTGCCATCTCCGGTACGCGCTTGCCCTGCGGCAGCAGCCCGATTCCTGACCCGGTGAAGTGGGTGGCCGCCGCGGTGATCAGAACCTGATCCGTGGGCTTGGACCGAGCCACCACCACCAGGGCGGTCATCATCTTGGTCAGGCTGGCGATGGGCAGGACCCGGTCCGGCTGGTCGCCCCATAGCACCGCGCCGGTCCGCACGTCGAACAGCAGGCCGCTTCCGAGCGGGAGCCTGACCACGAACGGCACCCGCTCACCCGCCGGCGGCGCGCGGTAGGCGTAGGTGGGCGGAGGCGGAGGGCGAACCAACGCGTGCGGGGCCGCCAGCCCCTCTCCGTTCACCACGGGCGGGGTGCTGGTCCGGGAGACGAACACGAACAGCAGGACCCCCAGCCCCACCAGGGCGCCCACCCCGACCACGAGGAGCCCGTGAAGCAGGCGCCGCCTCTGCCGATCCGGTTTCGCAGACTCACGAGACCTGCGTCTATCTGGGTCGAGGATTTCCGGGCTCACTCGTGGGGGGGACGAGGCGGTTTTTGAAACAGGGCTCCCAGCGTCCCGACCCCCACCACCACCAGCACCAGCACACCTACCACTCCCAACCCGGTCACGCCATTGTCGGAGAAGTCGATGATGGTGAACGCGGTCATCGTCCCGACGAACAGGACGGCCAGGACGGTGACTACGAGCCGCATGCCATCAGTGAGCCAGCGCCACCGGCGGCACCGGCGTGCGCCGGGTGGCCAGGAGCCGAATCGTGACCAGGCCGAAGATGAACCCGCCGATGTAGGCGAAGTAGGCCACGCCGCCGTTCGAGCCGGTCGGCGTGATCAGGTTGGTGGCGCTGAACACCGCCTGCTCGATGAACCACAGGCCGAGAACGAATAGGGCCGGGATCTCGAGCACGGTGACGAACAGGACGAGGACGAACAGCGTCAGCACGCGCGCGCGGGGATACAACACGATGTAGCCGCCCAGCACCGCGGCGATGGCGCCGGCGGCTCCAATCGTCGGCGCGGCCGAGTTCGGACCGACGGCAACCTGGAGCGCTAGCGCCACCAGGCCCCCCACGATGTAGAAGGCCAGGTACTTCAGGTGGCCCAGGGCGTCTTCCACGTTGTTGCCGAAGATCCACAGGAACAGCATGTTGCCGCCGATGTGCAGGATCGACGCGTGCATGAACATCGAGGTGAAAGCGGTTTGCCAGGCCGGAAGGGCGCGGGGGAGCGCCCGCTTCCCGCAGGCCAGCACCGACCCAACGAGCGTGCAGTGCTCGTTCAACCCGTGGGTCAGCGCCCAGGGGATGGCCCCGTACTTGACCAGCTCGTGGGTATCGGGGCCGCTGAAGAAGTTTCCGCCGTTGGACACGGCCAGCAGGTACACGACGACGTTGGCCAGGATCAAGCCCACCGTGACCAGCGGGAATCGCGGCGTGGGGATGTTGTCCTTGACTGGGATCACGCGCCGGGGAGCTTATGCGGCGCGCCGACGGCCGCTGACGCTACGGCTGCGGCAGTGGCATCCCCGACGCCACGATCCGCCACGGCTGCTGGGGGTTGTCGG
Organism: Solirubrobacteraceae bacterium; assembly: GCA_035938755.1. GTDB lineage: Bacteria > Actinomycetota > Thermoleophilia > Solirubrobacterales > Solirubrobacteraceae > Palsa-465. The sequence goes on from DASZGO010000130.1 coordinate 10,316, forward strand.
TGAGCGCGAACGTCCAGTGCTCGGTGAAGCTGGCCAGCCGGGACCGGCTGCCGGACAGCACCGTCGTGGTGTTGCGATCCTCCAGGTAGCGCCGGCCCTCGACGTCCACCTCCAGGTTCATGGTCGGTGGCTGCGCCCCGGCGTCTAGACCCGTGATGCGGATCTCCTTGACTCGCGGGCCCCGCACCACCAGCCGGATCTCCTCCGTCGGATCACCCGGGTGCAGCAGGTCGCGAGCCGCTCGCGGCGCTGCGACGGTCAGGAGCGGAGCATCGTCGCCGTCGACAGCCTGGGCCCACGCGGCGACCGCGCGCCGCGCCGCGATCTCCAGCACGTCCGGGGCGAACCGGCCGTCGGCCAGACTGAGGTCGTTGGCCGCCGCCCGAGCGTCGCCGGCGAAGTTCAGGTCGGCCACATCGGCCACGGCTGTGTCCGGGGGTACGGCCTCGGCCGCCGCACCTTCCAGCAGCGCCTCGTCCCGTAGAGCCTGCTCGTCTGACCACGGCGTGGCCACGATCTGGTCGGCCAGCGCGTGCGCTCCCTCAGCGCCCTGCTCGATTGAGGCCAGCACCCACCGCCCGGCCCGGCGTCCCAGCGTCCAGAACTCCCGGACCTTGACCGTCTCGGTTGCCCGCCCGCTGCGCTTGATCCGGTGGCCGGCGGCGTCCTCCACGAAATCGCGGAGCCGAGCCTCAACGCGAACCGTCACCCGATCCTCCGGCTGGCCGCGCCGCGACAGGGCCACGTATTCGATCCTGGGCTCGCCCACCAGCTCCACCCGGTTGCGCCAGCCGTGGCGAGCCAAGCCGTCTAGCCGCCGCTCCCATTCCGTGAGCAGGCCGGGGGCCACCAGTGCCCGGAGCCGGGCCCGGTCAGCCTGACTCCAGGCGGTCTGGATGTCCTTGAACAGGCCGGACGCGGCTGGCTTGACCACGTCCGGCGCGAACGCCGGGTCGTACTCGGCGGCCTCGGCCGCGGCCAGCTCCACTCGGCGCTCACGCCGGGCGGTGCTCCGCCGGGCCGCGTGGCCGGCGGTCGCCCGCGCCGTCCAGAAGGCCTTGGCCCTAGGTGAGGTGTGGCTGATCACGACGGCCAGGATGATCAGCGCGATCAAGACCAGCGCTCCGATCCCGTGACCGAAGATGGCGATCCGGATGAGGATCTGGATCAGGATGTACAGGCCGGCGCCGCGACCGCCACCCCCTCCGCCACCCCCACCGCCGCCGAAGCCGCCCGCGCCGCCCCCCGCCGCGGCGATGGCCTCGGGCGCCAGGAGCAGCCCCGTGACGAGCACAGCCAGCAGCACGAGCCCGACCCGCTTGTTCATCGTGCCGCCCGGCGGAGCTCGACGTGTTCGTCGGCGTGGTACGAGCTGCGGACGAGCGGGCCGGAAGCCACGTGCTCGAACCCCAGCGCGTAGGCCGCCCGCTCGAGCTCCGCGAACTCGTCGGGGTGCCAGTAGCGGACGATGGGCAGGTGGTTTTCGGTGGGCCGCAGGTACTGGCCGATGGTCAGGACCTGCACGTGGTGCTCGCGCAGCCGGCCCAGCGCGTCGACCATCTCCTCGAAGCTCTCGCCCAGCCCCACCATCAGGCCGGATTTGGTGACCACCTCATCGCCGCCCATCTCCTTGGCGTTTCGCAACACGCGGCACGACCGCTCGAATTTGGAGCCGCGTCGGGCCACCGGGTACAGCCGCGGCACCACCTCGACGTTGTGGTTGAACACATCCGGGCGCTCGGCGATCACCTTGGCCAGCGGCAGCTCCTCGCCCCGGAAGTCGGGCGTCAGTACCTCCACCCGGCAGCCCGGAGCCTGCCGGCGGATCTGGCGGATCACGCCGACGAATGCGGACGCGCCGAGGTCAGGCAGGTCGTCACGATCGACGCTGGTGATGACCGCGTGGCGGAGGCCCATGCGGGCCACGCTGCGGGCCACCCGGGCCGGCTCCAGCGGATCGTGCCAGGTCGGCTTGCCCGTCTTGACGTTGCAGAACCCGCA
>DASZGO010000131.1:0-15434 GCA_035938755.1 Solirubrobacteraceae bacterium
CGTCCCCGACCGAGCGGGCACCCGCCGGGGCGCCAGCAGATAGAGTCGCCGCGCACCTTTCACGGATCGGAGATCAGATGTCATTCGCCGATATCAACGGCCAGCGGATTCGATTCGACGACAGCGGTGGGCCAGGGTGGCCGGTGGTCCTGTCTCACGGCTTCTTGATGGATCACGAGATGTTCGACCCGCAGGTGGCGGCGCTGTCGCCCGAGTTCCGGGTGATCACCTGGGACGAGCGCGGCTTTGGCGAGACCGAGTCCGACGGCCAGCCGTTCACCTACTGGGACTCGGCGCGGGACTGCCTGGGACTGCTCGACCACCTGGGGATCGAGCGCGCGGTGCTGGGCGGGATGTCGCAAGGCGGGTTCCTGTCGCTACGGGCCGCGCTGCTGGATCCCGAACGGGTTCGCGGGCTGGTGCTGATCGACACCCAATCCGGAACCGAGGATCCGGACCGCCTGCCGGCGTACCGGCAAATGCAGCAGACCTGGCTCCAGGTGGGGCCGGTCGACGAGCTGGCCGACGCGATCGCGAATCTGATCATCGGCGATCCGGAGGTGAATCAGATCTGGATCGCCAAATGGCGGCAGTGGCCGCGTGAAAACCTCAAGATGGCCGGCGATTGCCTGTTCGATCGTGACGACATCACCGACCGGGTGGGCGAGATCACCTGTCCGGCGATCGTGTTCCACGGGACCGCCGATCTGTCGATCGAGATCGAGAAAGCCGAGCAGCTGTGCGCGGCGCTGCCCGGCTGCACCGGGCTGGTCCGGATCGAAGGCGCGCCGCACGCGTCCAACCTGACCCACCCCGAACAGGTCAACGGTCCGCTGCGGGAATTTCTGCGCTCGCTATGACGCGTCTGGGCCGGCTCGTGCTGGCCGTCTCACTGTTCGCCAACCGGCGCGGGCTCTACAACGGCCGGCGCTCGACCAGGGTTCACGTGGCCGTATACCGGTGGTCGGGCGGGCGGCTGGGCGGCCAGATTCCCGGCTGCCCCGGCGCGCGGATCCTGCTGCTTGACCACATCGGCGCCCGGAGCCACGCACGGCGCACGTCTCCGCTGATGTACCACCGGGAAGGCGACGGTGTGGCCGTCGTGGCCTCCAAGGCCGGCCAGCCGACGCACCCAGCGTGGTTTCACAACCTGCTGGCCAACCCGGACACCACGATCCAGATCGGCTCGGCGGTGCGCCCGGTGCGGGCCCGGGTGGCCGGGGAGCCGGAACGCGATCGCCTGTGGCCTGAGTTCGTCGGGTTCTATCCCGGTTACGAGGCCTTCCAGCGCATGGCCGCGCCGCGCCGGCTCCCCATGGTCATCCTGGAGCCGCGTTAGGGCTTCCGGGCCCGGATGATGGCCGAGCCGGCGTGCGCGTGGACCCGGTGAGTCTGTCGGATCTCGATGTCCTCGAACCCGGCATCGGCCAGGACCAGCTCGAACTGGGTCTGCGTCAACGCGCCGGCGATGCACCCGGTCCAGGCGGCCATATCGACCCGCGTCGCCTCGTCCATATCCGGGTCGGCGATCACGTCAGACACGGCGAACCGCCCGCCGGGACGGAGTACTCGCGCCGCCTCCCGGATCACCTGCGGCTTGTCGGCCGACAGGTTGATCACGCAGTTGGAGATGACCACGTCGACCGACTCGCCCGGCAGGGGGATCGATTCGATCGTGCCCCGGAGCCACTGCACGTTCTCCACCCGGCCCTTGCGCTGGTTCTCCTGGGCCAGCTCCACCATCTCGTCGGTCATGTCCAGGCCATAGGCGAGGCCGCTGGGGCCGACGCGCTGAGCCGAGAGCAACACGTCGATCCCGCCACCTGACCCCAGGTCGAGGACCGTCTCCCCGGCGTGCAGCTCGGCCACCGCGGTGGGATTGCCGCACCCCAGAGAGGCGAGCGCGGCGGTCTCGGGCAGCTTGGCTTGTTCGCCCTCCGAGTACTGAGACCGGCCGAAGACCGTCCGGCCGCAGTCACCCGGGGCGCCACAGCAGCCGTCCTCTCCGGATTGCGCGTGCTGAGCCGCCGCGGCGTAGCGCTGCCTCACCTGCTCGCGGATCTCATCGGAGGTACTCAGTTCAGCCATGCGGTCAGCTCCTCGAGTGCTTCAGGGACGACGTAGTAGTAGGCCCACAGCCCGCGGCGCTCCGAATCAACGATGCCGGCTTGCCGGAGCACCTTGAGGTGGTGTGACACCGTCGGCTGGCCGACGTCGAACAACGGCGTGAGCTCGCAGACGCACACCTTGCCGGCGTGCTTTCGCAGCACGTCGACCAGCTGAAGGCGGATCGGGTCGCCGAGCGCCTTGGCCACCGAGGCCATCCGCTCGGCCTCCGCTCGCTCGGTATCCGGATAGACCACCGGGTCACAGCACGGCTGACCGACAGGACGTTTCTGCTTGGGCACCATCTGCAAATCGACGGGCATCGATCTATAAATATCAATTCAATCGTCATTCGTCAATGTAATATGCCCGCCATGGCCATGGCCGTGGGCGACGACGGAATCCAGCTGAATGGTCCGCCGACACCGTATGCCTGAGCGACCCGCCCTGGCGCGCCGGGCCACAGCCGAAGCGATCGCGGTATTCGGTCTGGTGTTTTGCGTCGGCGGCGCCGCCGCTGAGGAAGCGTCGCGACACGGCCACCTTGGGCTCCCCGCCCAGGCGGCTGTGTCTGGCTTGGCAATCATGGCCCTGATATACGCGGTCGGTCATCTGTCCGGCGCCCACATCAACCCGGCGGTGACGGTGGCGTTCACGCTGACGCGCCACTTCCCGCGCCGGGAAGCCGCCTCCTACATCGCCGCGCAGCTGACCGGTGCCGCGCTGGGCGGCCTGCTCCTGCTGGCGGTCTGGCCGAGCAAGCCCGGCCACCTGGGGGCCAACGCAATCGGCATCTCGCCCGGTCCGGCGCTCCTGGTGGAAACCGTGCTGAGCGCGCTCTTGATGTTCGTGATCATGGCCGTGGCCACTGACACTCGCGCCGTCGGGGCCGCGGCGGCGATCGCCATCGGCGGGGTGGTGCTGCTGGACATCCTCGTGGGCGGTGGGGTGTCCGGAGCCAGCATGAACCCGGCCCGATCGTTTGGGCCCGCGCTGGCCTCCGGGACTTGGAGCCACTTCTGGATCTGGGTCGTCGGGCCGCTCATCGGCACGGCGCTCGGCGCGTTCGCCTACCAGCTCATCCGTGGTGAGCAGCCGCGGCCGGTCATAGCGGCGGAAGCCTGATGGCCCACGTCCTCTTCGTCTGCCTGCACAACGCCGGGCGCTCGCAGATGAGCCAGGGCCTGTTCGAGCGGGCCGCCGCCGGGCGTCACACTGCGTCCTCCGCCGGCACCACCCCGGCGGATCGCGTCCACCCCGAGGTGGTCGAGGTGATGCGGCAGGGGGGGATCGACCTGAGCGACCGGCAGCCGCAGCTTCTGACCCTAGAGCTGGCGGAGCCTGCGGATGTCGTCGTCACCATGGGCTGCGGCGACGAGTGCCCGTTCATCCCTGGCAAGCGATACCTGGACTGGGATCTACCCGACCCCAAGGGCCAGCCACTCGAGGCAGTCCGCGTGACCCGCAAGGACATTGAGCGCCGAGTCACCGAGCTGGTCGCCGAGCTCGACGCCGCAGTACCGTTCGCGCGGTGAGCGGCGATCTCGACGGCAAGACCTTCCTGGTCACCGGTGCCAACACGGGCATTGGCCGTGAGACCGTGCGTGATCTGGCCGGCCGCGGAGCCAAGGTGTTCCTGGCCGGGCGCTCGGAAGCCAAGACGCGGCCGGTGATCGAGGAGATCTCGGGTCAGACCGGCAACCAGCAGCTCGAGTTCCTGCCGCTCGACCTGGGCGACCTGGACTCGGTGCGCGCGGGCGCGCGGGCCTTTCTGGAGCGCGGCGAGCCACTGCACGGTCTGATCAACAACGCCGGACTGGCCGGTCAGCAGGGGCTGACGGCCAGCGGCTTCGAGCTTCAGTTCGGGACCAACCACGTGGGGCCGTTCCTGTTCACCGACCTGCTGCTGGATCGGCTCAAGGAAAGCGGGCCAGCGCGGATCGTGAACGTGGCCAGCGCGTCCCACTACAGCGCCAAGGGAATCGACTACGAGGCGGTCCGCCGTCCCACCCGCACCCGCAGCGCGCTCCCCGAGTACTCCGTGTCGAAGCTGGCCAACGTGCTCCACGCCCAGGAGCTGGCCCGCCGCCTGGAGGGCACTGGGGTGACCACGTACTCGCTGCACCCCGGGGCCGTGGCTTCGGATATCTGGCGTGGCGTCCCCTGGCCGATCCGACCCGTCATTAAGCTGTTCATGCGCTCCACCCAGGACGGGGCCAAGACCTCGCTGTACTGCGCCACCTCGTCTGAGGTAGCCGGCGAGAGCGGTCAGTACTACGACAACTGCCGGCGCAAGGCGCCAAGCCAGGTGGCCACACCGGAGCTGGCCGGCGAGCTGTGGGAGCGCAGCCAGGCGTGGACGGCCGCCAATGGAGCTGGTTGACCTCGGGCCGCTGAGCGCAGCGCAGCAGGCCGAGCTCGTGGGGGAGGAGATCGACCCCTGGGGCACACTGGGCAAGGAGCTCGAGTGGCGACCGAAGGACGCGTACGTCGCCCTGCTGTCCGCTGAGGGCCGTGTGGTGGCCGCGGCAGGCTGGCTGATCGCGGAGGTTGAGATCGCCGACCGGAGCCTGCCCGTGGTGGGGATCGGCGGCGTGATCGTCGCCACTCGGCTGCGAGGGCAGGGTCTGGGGCGGTGCGTGATCACCGAGGCGCTCGGCCGGGCCGTGCGACTGGGTCCGGAGATCGCCCTGCTGTTCTGCCAGCCGGACCGGGTCGGGCTCTACCAACGCCACGGTTTCGCCCGGGTCACCGAACCGGTCCAGGTCGAGCAAACGACCGGGATCGTGGACATGCCGATGGAGACCATGTGGCGAGCGCTCGGCCCGGAAGGCGCACTGCCAGCCGGGCCGATCAAGGTCCCGGGGCTCCCGTTCTGATACCGAAGTGTGTTGGGAACCCAATCTCCCATGCGTCGAGGAGGAGCGTCAGAGTGGGGAGTTCCACGCACCCCCGGCGAACGGGATCCGCTCGGCCAGCGGCTGTCCGCCGTACCTACGCGCGCCGCCTCACAGCTCACGCAGGGTTACGACGCCGCTCTTGAGCGCCAGCTCCACCAGCCGGACCCGCTTCTGATTCTGCGGTAGCTCCTCGATCCCGAACTTGGCAAACAAGGCGCGCAGGTGGGTTTTGACCGCGTCGACGCTCAGAAACAGCTCCTCGGCGACCTGCTGGTTCGTAGCCGGGGTGGCGTAGCCGCGGGACTCTTTGAACGGCCGGCACAGCGAAACCAGGACGCGGTGCTGGGCCTCGGACAGGCTGGCCCGGTCCACGACGTCGGCACCCACTCGGGTCTCGGTGATCCTGGCCACCAGCGGCTGATGGAAGCTGGCGAAGGTGCGGCCGAAGCGGATGATGTCGCGGTCGCGCAGCAGCCGGCGGCCCCCCACGCGCTCGCCGTTTACGAACGTGCCGTTGCGCGACAGGCCGTCATCGCTAACGGCCCAGTCGGTGCCCAGCCGCGCCAGCTCGGCGTGCAGGCGAGAGACCTCGCTGTCCTGCTCGATGCTTATCTCACACGCGGGTCCACGTCCGACCGTGATCCGCTCGCGGTCTGGGCCGAGCATCAGGATCTGCTGCTCCCCGGGGCCGTCCCGGTAGACGACGAACGGAACGCCAGAGCGCTCCGCCTCGAGCACGGCCTTGAGTTCGACCGGGCTCTGTAGCGGAGCGCTTTGGAGGTTGTCGGCCATGGGGTGACCGGATCGTAGTCGCCGCATGGCGCGGCGTTCAATGGGCGTGATTCTCAACCGCCTGGACGAGCAGTAGGCAGTCGTCGACGCCGGTGGAGGCACGGAAGCCCGCGCCCGCCTGGAGCGGCGGGTTGAACGTCAGCTGGCCAGGCGTGCCGTCGGAGCAGTACTCCGCTGTGTTGTTGGTGGTGTCGACCGCGACCTCGTCGCCCTGGTGCACGTTGAGGTGCACGGCGAACGTCTCGACCGGGTAGACGCCGTTGTCCAGATCGGTGCTCGACGGACCCTGCGCCTGGAGCGTCCGGCTGGTGGCCACGACCTTGGCCTGGCCACTCCGGTGGTCAGACGACAGGTTGCGCACGCGGACCAGATGGAACCTCAGGCTGGTGGGGCCCTCGGCCCGGATCCGCAGCGCGGTCACGGTGCCGTTGAATGGCGCCTTGACCCGACCCGAGGTACCGGGGTAGTAGGAGCCGACGTGCGTGCAGAGCGGCGACGGGACGGTGTCGTCCGCCACGCAGCTGGCGCCGGCGTTGGCCGGATCGTGGTTCAGCGACGAGCCGAACCAGGTGGTGGCCGACGCGGCGGCCGGCACCATGGCCACGGCGGTGGCGGCGGCCGCGAGTCCGGCGGCGAGGCGGCGAGAGCGAAGACTGGTTGACGTGGTGGGCATTTTGGTTCCTCCTTGGACGGTTGGTGTGTGCCATCAAGGTAGGTCTGGGCCGAACGGTTTAGAAGGAGCCCTAGGGTGGGTGTGGACCACACCTGGGGTCGCTAGCCGCGACGCGAGTTCTCCTCGACATTGCCCACTCGGCAACCCATCCCAAAGGAGAACCACCATGTCCCACGTCAAAGCCCTCATAGTCAGCCTCGCCGCCGCCGCCGCCCTGGTCACAACGCCGGCCGCGCTGGCGCACACGAGCTCGATCGGGAGCCCCGCCGGCACCCCCACCATGAACCTGTGCCCCGCGTCGATCGCCTGCACGTACGTCAACTTCAGGCACGGCAAGCCGTCCGACGTGGTCAAGCGCTCCGGCACGCTCACCGACTACTCGGTGAACGCCGGCAGCGTCGGCGGTCAGGTGCAGCTGCGCGTGCTGCGCCCGGCGGGGCACGGCAAATTCAAGGTCGTGCGCTCGAGCGGGCTGGACGCGGTCGCCAGCCCGGGACTCAACACGTTCGCCACCAGCCTGAAGGTCAAGGCCGGCGACGTGCTGGCGCTGTCGAACGACACGAGCGGTATCTACATGGCCAGCGCCCCGACCGGCACCTGCGTGCGCTACATCCAGGGCCTGCTGCCCGATGGCGCCACTGCACGGCCGGACCACGCCGTGCCCCGGCTACACCTGTTGCTGGGCGCGGACGTCAAGCACTAACGGGTTAAGGCGCCGGACCCCGCCCTCCGGCGGTTTGCGTCGTACGCTAGTCACATGGTGACCAGGGTTCGGACTCAGGCATTCGGCGAACAGCGTCCGCCGCTGTGGCTCGGCCTCACGGTCTCGATCGCCGCCGTAGCCGCGGCCACCGCGGTCATCTATCCCCTGGGGATCGTCGCCTCGCCCGTCTCACTCAGCGTGGTGTACCTGCCCGGCGTGCTGCTGGTGTCCGCCTACTGGGGCCTGCGGCTCGGGCTGGTCACCTCGCTGCTCAGCGCGGCGGCGTTCAACTTCTTCCACCTCCCACCGGTGGGGCAGTTCACGATCTCCGACGGCCGGAACTGGGTGGCGCTAGGGGCGTTCATCTTGGTCGCGGTGGTGGTGAGCACGATCGCCGAGATTGCACGCACCCGCACCGTCGAGGCGGAGCGGCGCAGGGCCGAGGCCGACCTGGCGGCTGGCCTGGCCCGGGAGCTGCTGATAGGGGTGCACACTGAGGCGGCACTAGGTGGCGCGGCCCGGCGGATCGCCCAGGCCCTGACCATACCCTCGGCCGCCATCGAGCTCGGCGAGGCCCGGGGCAGCCAGCGGCGCCTGGCCCTTCCCCTGCGCGGAGCCAACGCCGAGCAGATCGCCACCCTGCTGGTGCCGAGCAACCTGTCGGCGGACACGACCGCTGACCTGCGCACCCATGTGGTCCCCTCGCTGGAAGCCCTGGTGGGGATCGCCCTACACCGGGACGCAGTCCAGGCCGAGGCGATCGAGACGGCCGCGCTGCGGCGTAGCGACGAGATCAAGACGGCGCTGCTGCGCGCGGTGTCGCACAACCTCCGCTCTCCGGTCACTGCTGTGGTCACCGCCGGCCACGCGCTGGGCGCCAGCTCGCTCACCGACACCGAGCGCGTGGAGCTGAGCAGCGCCGTGGTAGAGGAGGGGGAACGGCTGTGGTCGCTGATCGACAAGCTGCTCGATCTGTCCCGCCTGGAGGCTGGACGGGCGGAGCCCCGCGAGGACTGGACGTCGATCGAGGAGGTGGTGCTGGCCGCGCGGGATGACGTGCACGCTGACGCCGCTCAAATACAGGTGTCGCTCGACGGTGATGTCCCGGCAGTCCGGGCTGACGCCGGGCAGCTGGAGCATGTGTTCGTGAACCTGCTGGAGAACGCGCGCCGCTACTCAGGCGGGCTGCCGGTGGCGGTGCAGGCCCGCCGGCTGGGTGACACGGTCGTGATCCGGGTGGTTGACCAGGGCCCCGGGATTGCGCGGGCCGACCGGGAGCGGATCTTCGAGCCGTTCTACCGCGGGCGGCCGGCCGCGGGCGGCAGCTGGACCGGCTCCGGGCTGGGCCTGTCCATCGCCAAGGGCTTCGTGGAGGCCAATGGCGGGCGGATCTGGGTCGACTCACTGCCGGGTCAGGGGTCGAGCTTCGTGGTCGAGCTGCCGCTCCCCGAAGCCGAGCCGTTGCCGGTCATCTGATGAACCAGGCCGAGGCGCCGGCGGTCAAGCCCAAGGTTCTGGTATGCGACGACGAGGGCCAGATCCTCCGCGGCCTCCGAGTGATCCTGCGTGACGCCGGGTTCACCGCCCTGCCCGCCACCACCGGCGAGGAAGCACTGGACGTCGCCGCCGTGAGCCATCCCGACGCGGCGATCGTCGATCTGGTGCTCCCCGACATCGACGGCGTCGAGGTATGCCGCCGACTGCGCGAGTGGACCGAGATTCCGATCATTGTGCTGTCGGCGGTGGGCGAGGAGGACTCCAAGGTCCGGGCGCTGGCTGCCGGGGCCGACGACTACGTGACCAAGCCGTTCGGGCCGCGAGAGCTGATCGCCCGCCTCCAGGCGGCGCTCCGGCGGTCCGGCGGTGGGCCGGAGGACGCGCTGATCACCGCCGATGGGCTGGAGCTGGACCTGGGCGCGCGCGTGGTCAGGCTGGACGGTGACGAGGTTCATCTCACGCCCAAAGAGTTCGACCTGCTGCGGACCCTGGCTCGCAACCGGGGGCGGCTGATCACGCATCGTGAGCTGCTGACCTCGGTGTGGGGACCTGGGTATGCCGACGACACACAGGTGCTGCGGGCTCACGTGGCCAACCTTCGGCGCAAGATCGAGCCCGCCGACGGACCGCGCTACATCAAGACCGATCCGGGGGTGGGGTACCGGTTCGCCAGCTGACCGCTCTTGACCTGTTGGGCCGCCTCGCGCACTCGGTCGTACTCCCGCTTGATGTCCTCGAGATCCGCCGGCTCGACCACTGACTGCTCGCCGGCGTGCCACAGCATGTCGGCCTGCTTGAGCAGCAAGCTGCGCTGACCCTCGGTGGTCGTGTGCTCCACGATCTTGGTCAGCGCTTCCAGCTGCCGGATCAGCACCGCGGGCATGCCGCGTCCCGCCTGCCGGATCTTTTCGAACGCCCGCTCGATCAGTCTCTGATAGCTGACGTGAGCGGTGATGACGCGGACGTACCCGTGGGCATCCCGGTGGACGCGCACCGGGTGCCAATCCGTGGTCACCTTGCACAGGCTCTCGCCCAGCCAGTCGATGCAGGTCAATGCGCTGAACGTGTCGTTGACCGCCGGCGACAGGGCGCGGATCGCGATCTCTACCAGCTGATCGACGGCAAACGCCAGGTCCTGAGCTAGGGTCCGATTCGGGCCGGTGATATGCGCCCGGCGCAGCGCCTGGGTCACCGACCCCGCGGCGTCGGGTGGCCACACCGTAGCCATCGCATGTCCCTGGACCAGGAAATGACCCGGGCGATGCAGCAGCCGGATGACCGCCCCCTTTTCGGTGGCCAGCTGGATCAACGTTTCGTGCCGGACGAACTGCAGGTAGCCGCTGGCGGGCGCGGGAACCTGGCCGCCGCCCTCGACCATGCGGCGCATCAGCTCGGGCACCGACGGTCCTGCCTCGAGCTGATTGCCGGAGCCAGTGGACTCAGCGTCAATCGCGTTGGACAGGTCCTTGGCGATGCTGGCGATCACCTCGGGTAGCTGGATCGAGGTCGCGATGTGGTGGATGAAGTAGATGAGCACGAGCATCGACAGCCCGACCAGGGCGAGCGAGATCACGATCGAGAGATGCGGCACGAACGTGTGGGTGCCGCTGCCGGGGCCGATTGAGATCAGCACCAGGGTCGCGTACACGAACGTCGCCACGAACGTGCCCAGCGTGAACTGAGTGCCGCGGTCCCGGATGAAGTTGCGCAGCATCCGCGGCCCGAACTGCGTGGAGGCCAGGGTGAGGGTGACGATCGTGATGGAGAACACGACGCCGACCACCGTGATCACGGCAGCCGCGAGCGTGGTCAGGATCTGCCGCGACGCATCGGCGGTTCCGAACAGCACCCAGGACGGGAGCGTTATCGAGTGGCGGTAGGCCGCGTGGTCGAGCACGTGCGTGACCACGTACAGGACGACGGCCGCCGCGACCTCGATCAGCGGGACCAGCCACAGGTTGGTCCGCAACGCCTCACGGCGCCAGGCGGACCCCAGGGGGAAGGAAAGCATCAGTGGAAGGGGGAAGTGGCGCTCATTGCGAAGTTCAACGCGCCGACCAGACTTCCCGGCTCACCCATACAGCATGGTATCCGCTGCCAGTTCACAGGATCTTCATGCCGGCATAGAAGATCTGTACGCCACCTTTACCCGCGCGCATTAGCGTCCGGCCGATGCTCTCATCGCGGCGGCGCGGAGTCACACCGGCTCACCTGATCGACTCACCGATGCGTCGCCCGTTGGTCTGTTCGCAGCTCGGCCTCGCCCACGCGTGGGGCTGTCCAAAGGTGCCGAAGCTCGATCCGGAGCACGTGGCCTGGACCTGCGCGCGCTGCGGGTCTATCGCGGTGACCGAGCGGCTCGAGGTCCAGCCGCCGGCGTAGCTCGCTCGCTTGCCGCGCCGGCCGCGGCGCCGTCGGGCCTTCACAGCTTCTTTATGGCGGAGCCCGATTCCTGTATGGGCCCTTGACGGGCGGCGCTCCAACATCCTGAGCATGGATGTCGTAGCGATTGTTCTGGGGATCGTCATGTTTGCGGTCCTGTACGGGCTCGTGTTCGGGATCGACCGGGTATGAGCAGCCGGATGAGCCGCGCGGGCGCCTTACAAGCGAGCCCGGAAGGCGAGCGGCGGCCATGAGCGCGGCCGACATATTCGGACTGGTCATCTCGGCCCTGGTCTGCGCCTACCTGCTCTACGCGCTGGTGCGCGGCGAGCGCTTCTAGGAGCCGCGGGTGACCTTCCTGGGCTGGCTGACCATCTTTGCGTTCGCCGCGATCCTGACCGCGGTGGCGATCCCGCTGGGCCGCTACATGGCCGCGGTGTACACCGGCGAGCGGACGTTCCTGGACCCGATCATGGGCCGTCCGGAGCGGTTCCTCTACCGCGTGATGCGGGTGGACGCCGAGCGCGGCCAGGACTGGAAGGGCTACGCCAAGAGCCTGATCATCTTCTCGCTCGCCGGCTGGATCCTTCTCTATTTCATCCTGCGCACGCAGGGCCTCTGGAACTGGACCGGGCTGAACCCCCAGCACTTCCACTCAGGTACGTGGGACGTCACGTTCAACACCACCTCCTCGTTCCTCACCAACACCAACTGGCAGTACTACGGCGGCGAGACGACGATGAGCTACTTCAGCCAGATGGCTGGGCTCACCGTCCAGAACTTCCTGTCGGCCGCAGTGGGAATCGCCACGGCGGTGGCGCTGATCCGGGGGATCATCGGCCGCAGCGGCAAGAGCCTGGGCAACTTCTGGCACGACCTGGTCCGCACCACGCTCTACGTCCTGTTGCCGATCTCGCTGGTGGCGGCGATCGTGCTCGTGTTCCAGGGTTCGATCCAGAACTTCTCCCACTACCTGAGCTTCAACACGATCACGCACCTGCCCCAGCAGATCGCCATGGGCCCGGTCGCCTCCCAGGAGGCGATCAAGATGCTGGGGACCAACGGCGGCGGTTTCTTCAACGTCAACTCCGCGCACCCGTTCGAGAACCCCAGCGGGTTCACCAACCTGTTCGAGATGCTGCTGGTGCTGGCCATTCCGGCGGCGCTGATCTTCATGTACGGCCGGATGACCGGCAACCGCCGCCAGGGATACGCCATCTACGGCACGGTGATGCTCATGTTCCTGTGTGGGGCGGCGGTCGCCTACGTCGCCGAGGCCCACGGGAGCCCGGCCCAGCACGCGGCTGGTCTGCACACCCAGGTGCTCCACGGTTCCACCGGCGGCAACCTGGAGGGCAAGGAGCAGCGCTTCGGGATTGCGGGATCCGCGCTGTTCGACGTGGTCACGACGGTCACGTCCTGCGGTGCCGTGAACAGTGCGCTGGAGTCGTTCACCGGGATCGGCGGCGCCGTGCCGTTCGCCAACCTGTCGGCCTCCGAGGTGATCTTCGGCGGGGTGGGCACCGGCTTGTACTCGATCCTGCTCTACGTCCTGCTGGCCGTATTCATCGGCGGGCTGATGGTGGGCCGCACGCCTGAGTATCTAGGCAAGAAGATCGAGGCCCGGGAGATCAAGCTGACCGCCCTCGGGATCCTGATCACCCCGTTAGCCGCGCTCGTGGCCACGGCAGCTGCCACGGCCAGCAAGGCTGGCCGGGCGTCGATCTCGACTGCCGCCACCGGACCACAGGGCTTCTCCGAGTCGCTTTACGCCTACCTGTCCCAGGCCAACAACAACGGCTCGGCGTTCGCCGGCTACACCGGCTACATCCAGCCCAACCCTGGCAACCTGGGCGCCCACGGGCTCAAGCTCGCCGACTTGCTCGGGGGCTTCACGATGATGTTCGCCCGCTACGCCCCGATCCTGTTCGCGCTGGCGGTGGCCGGGGCCCTGGCCGGCAAGAAAGTCAGTCCGGCCGGCCTGGGAACCATGCGCACCGATAACCCCACGTTCGTGGTGCTGCTGATCGGCGTGATCGTGCTGGTCGGCGCCCTGACCTTCTTCCCCGCCCTGCTGCTCGGTCCGATCGTGCAGGGCCTAACCGTCCACCTCTACTGACATGAGAAAAGACATCATCACTTCAGCCATCGGCATCCTCGTCCTCACGCTGGTGTTCGGGATTCTCTATCCGCTGCTGGTCACCGGGATCAGCCAAGTGGCGTTCCCCGGCAACGCCAACGGCCAGAAGGTCTACCTACACGGCAAGTTGGTCGGCTCGAAGATCATCGGCCAGAACTTCGCCTACCAGGTTGTCAAGAAGGGCAAGCCGCAGGTGGACAAGAACGGTAACCCGGTGACCAACCCGTATCTGAAGTACTTCCAGACGCGGCCCTCGGCCACCACTCCACCGGACAACCCCGCCTCCACCACCTTCTCCAACCTGGGTCCCAACAACACGGCCACGCTCCAGGCGATCCAGTCGAACATCCAGTCCTACCTCGGGCTGAACTGTGCCACGACGCTGACCAGTAAGGGCACGTGTTCGCAGTGGTACGACCATGCGGTGACGAGCGCCGCCCAGGTGCCGGTCGACGCCGCCGACACCTCGGCTTCGGGTATCGACCCCGACATCTCCGTGGCCGATGCTGACATTCAGGCCTACCGGATCTCGGCCCTGCGCCGTTTGCCGAGGTCGAGCGTGCTGAACCTGGTCTCCAAGTACACGCACGACCGCGGCCTGGGTTTCTCAGGCGAGCCCGGCGTCAACGTGCTGCAGCTCAACCTTGCCCTCGATCAACTCGGAGGTAACCGCTGATGTCGGTCAGCAGCCCCTCAGGCGGGCCGCGGCCGGCCAATGCCCACTCGGAGCGCCGGGCGGTCTCGCTGTTCCAGCCCGAGATCGTCCGCCGGGCGCTGATCGACAGCTTCCTCAAGCTGGATCCGCGCGTGCAGATCCGCAATCCGGTGATGTTCGTGGTCGAGATCGGCGCAGTGATTACGACTATCACCTGGTTCATCCAGGTGGGTGGCGGCGGCCCGCTGGGCGGTGGTCACGAGCCAGCCTGGTACTCATTCGTGATCTCGGTCTGGCTGTGGCTCACGGTGGTGTTCGCCAACCTGGCCGAGGCGTTCGCCGAGGGCCGGGGTCGCGCTCAGGCCGACGCGTTGCGCTCGCTGCGCCAAGAGACCACAGCCACGCTGAACGACGGCAGCACCAAGAGCGCCTCGGAGCTGGTCAAGGGCGACGTGGTGGTGGTCGAAGCCGGCGAGCTGATCCCGGGCGACGGGACGGTCACCGAGGGCATCGCCTCGGTGGACGAGTCGGCCATCACCGGTGAGTCGGCGCCCGTCATCCGGGAGTCGGGGGGCGACCGCAGCGCGGTCACCGGCGGTACGCGGGTGCTGTCTGACCGCATCGTGGTCGAGATCACGCAGGAGCCCGGCCAGTCCTTCTTGGACCGGATGATCGCTCTGGTCGAGGGGGCGGCGCGGCGCAAGACGCCGAACGAGATCGCGCTGAACATTCTGCTCGCCGGCCTGACTCTGATCTTCATGATCGTGATCGTCACCCTGCGCCCGTTCGGGCTGTTCGCGCACACGCCGATCTCCGAGACCACCCTGATCTCGCTGCTGGTGGCGTTGATTCCCACCACCATCGGCGCGCTGCTGTCGGCCATCGGGATCGCCGGCATGGACCGGCTGGTGCGCCGCAACGTGCTGGCGCTGTCAGGCCGGGCCGTCGAGGCCTCCGGCGACGTGGACGTGCTGCTGCTGGACAAGACCGGCACGATCACGATCGGCAACCGGCTGGCCTCCGAGTTCATCCCCATGCCGGGAGTCTCGGAGACCGAGCTGGCCGAGGTGGCGCAGCTGTCCTCGCTGGCCGACGAGACCCCGGAGGGGCGTTCGATCGTGGTGCTGGCCAAGCAGTACGGCATCCGGGAGCACGACATGGCGAAGCTCCACGCCGACTTCGTACCGTTCAGCGCCCAGACCCGGATGAGCGGGGTGAACCTGGACGGCCGCCAGCTCCGCAAGGGCGCCGGCGACGCGGTGATCACACTCGTCAAGGCCGCGGGCGGGCGGCCCCCCGCCGAGCTTCAGCCGGTGCTCGACCGGATCGGCAGCGAGGGCGGCACGCCGCTCGCGGTGGCCCGGGACTCGCAGGTCCTGGGGGTCATCTACCTGAAGGACACGATCAAGGAAGGCATGCGCCAGCGGTTCGATCAGCTCCGAGCCATGGGCATCCGGACGATCATGATCACGGGCGACAACCGCCTGACCGCGGCCAAGATCGCCTCGGAGTCCGGAGTGGACGACTTTCTGGCCGAGGCCACGCCGGAGGCCAAGCTGTCACTGATCAAGGACCAGCAGGCCGGC
>DASZGO010000132.1:0-7389 GCA_035938755.1 Solirubrobacteraceae bacterium
GATGACCACGGTCCAGCGCACAGGCTCTTGGCCCGTGGCCGGCCGGGCCAGCTCGTACACCAGGTCACCTTGAAAGCCTCCAGCCGCCCCAGGGTCAAACGATCGGGCCATCCCGGCGAACAGCCCGCGTTGCACGATGCCCGACCCGAACCGCCGCTCGAGCTGCTCATCTGACGCGCCGCGCACCATCGCGGCGAGCGTCCTGATCGCGCCTTGCCGGGCACCGCCCAGGGCCTGCTGGAGGGCCAGGGCGGCCAGTTCCCGCGGCGCGGAAGCGCCTGGGTGCCCCCGGCGGGCCCGGGCCAGCTCGGCGGCCTCGTCGATCACATAGGTCTCGTCGGGCGGACGGGCCGGCTCTCGCCGAGCCAGCGCAGCCTGGATCGCGTCCTCGAGCTCGGCCCGCCTCGCCGCCTCGCGCTCCTCGCGTCCGTCCAGGAACTGTGGCATCACCCGCTCGGCGAATAGCTCCAGTGACTCGCAGATGTCCTCGTGGCGGTTGCGACCGGATTGGAGCACGAAGATGACCTGATCGACGCCCGCGGCCTCGTAGCGCTTGACCAGGTCCAGCACCTGGTCGGGATCGCCGATCGCCCCCCGCAGCGAGCCCAGTCCCTCCTGGAGCAGGCGGATCCCCAGCGGTGCCTGATCAGGCCGGATGATGTGCCGGGCGAAACCGGTCTGGTCGCGGCGGCGCTCGAACTCCTCCCACACGTTCGTCACGCCCGGCGTGTGGTCCGCGATCCCGTAGTAATGGCTGAGGGAGTAGCCGAAGAAGTGCGCGCCGTCGATGCCCCGCTCGATCGCGGCGGCCTCGCTCGGCCCCAGCATCATGGGCAGGACGACGGCCAGGGCAGGGTTGACCGAAAAGCCAGCCGGGACGCAGTTCGGCGAGGCGATCAGGGTTCGATACTCGGCCACCCATTTGGCGGCGTCTTCCGGCTCGACGAACGAGAACGACAGCGCGCCGATGCCCGTGCGGCCGGCCAGATGGATGGTCTCCCGGCGGCTGCAGGCCACCCACAGTGGCGGGTGAGGTTTCTGCAGCGGCTTAGGAATCACGTTGCGTGGCGGCATCTGCAGGTACTCGGAATTCCAGCCTCCGAACGGCTCCTCCACGAACATCCGCGTGATCGCATCCAACGCGTCCGTCCACATTTCGCGCTTGCGCTCCCGCTCGATGAGAAAGCCGCCGAGCTCGGCCGCCGAGCTCGACTCGCCGGTCCCGAACTCCACCCGTCCAGCGGAGATCAGGTCCAGGGTGGCGACCCGTTCGGCCACCCGTGCCGGGTGGTTGACCTCGGGCATCACGTTGACGATTCCGTGACCCAGCCGGATCTGCTTGGTCCGCTGGGCAGCCGCAGCCAGGAACACCTCGGGCGCCGAGCTGTGGGAGTACTCCTCTAGGAAGTGGTGCTCCACCTCCCACACGTAGTCGAACCCCAGGCGGTCGGCCAGCTCGATCTGCTCCAGCGCCTGCCGTAGCAAGGTCGCCTCGCTATTAGCCTCCCAAGGGCGGGGCAGCTGGTGCTCGTAAAAGATGCCGAACCGCAAGGTCCGCGATCCTAGACCCACTCGCTGGGTGGCCGTTTTGGCGCGGGCCCCAGTACTCTCTCTCGGGATGACGGATTCGCTGTCCGAGCTGAGGGACCGGCTCGAAGACGCTGCGGCACAGTTGCGCTCCGGTGAACTGGAGCCCGACGCTGCGCTGGCGCTGATCGAGGAATGTGCCCGGCTGGCCTCGGAGGCCAGTACGCAGGTGGATGAACGCGCTCGCGCGGCGCTGGAGCCGCTACCGGATCTCCCAGGTCAGCTTCCGCTCCCGGCCGGCTAGTGGCCGCGCCCGCCAGCCCGCCGGGGCCGCCCGAAACCCAGACGGCCACCTTCCCCGACCACCTGCGGCTCGAGGTAGAGCGCTACCTCGAGAGCCTGAGCTTTGGGTCCGAGCCGGCCGTGCATGGCCTCCAGGAGGCCATGCGTTACTCGCTGCTGGCGGGTGGCAAGCGAATCCGCCCCGTCCTGGCCCTCGCCACCACCTCGGCGCTCGGCCTGGATCCGGCGAACATGCTGCCGCTGGCGGGGGCGCTCGAGCTGATTCACACATATTCGCTGATCCACGACGACCTGCCGGCGATGGACGACGACGACCTGCGTCGCGGCCAACCCAGCTGCCACAAGGCATTCGGAGAGGATGTGGCGATCCTGGCCGGGGACGCCCTGTACGCGGAGGCGTTCCGGCTGCTGCTCTCAGATCAGGAGGGTGATCCGACGGCCCTGCTGGCCGTGGCCCGCGAGCTGGCCGGAGCCACCGGCGTGGATGGCATGGTCGGCGGGCAGTACATCGATGTGGCGGAAACGGCTCCCCCGGGGCCGGACGGCCTCCGGCGGCTGCACCAGCTGAAGACCGGGAGGCTGATCGCGGCCAGCGTGGAATGCGTCCTGCTTCTCGGCCGGCTGAGCGGACCTGTAACAATCACGCACCTGCGCACGTTCGCCAGTGAGCTGGGAGTGCTGTTCCAGATCGTGGACGACATCCTCGACGTGATCGGCTCGCAGGACACGCTTGGCAAGCGCCGCGGCAGTGATGAGCGGCTGGGTAAGCGGACCTACGTGACCGAATTCGGTCTCGACGGGGCTCGCCGACTGGCCGCCGAATCGCACGCGCGGTGTCGCAGCGCGCTGGAAGGTGCAGCCCCAGCCGGGGCGGCCGAGCTCGAACAGATAACCGATTTCATCGCCCACCGAACCTATTAACCCATGGCCCTACTCGAGCGAATTGCCAAGCCGCAGGACCTTCACGACCTGAGCGAGGACGAGCTCCAGGCAGTCGCGCAGGAGGTGCGTGAGCACATCATCGACACGGTGGGGGAGATCGGCGGCCACTTCGGGGCCAACCTGGGGGCCTGCGAGATCGCCGTAGCGCTGCACTCGCTGCTGGATTCCCCGCGCGACAAGATCCTGTGGGACGTCGGTCACCAGGCCTATCCGCACAAGATCCTCACCGGCCGGCGGGATCAGCTGGACACGATCCGCAAGTACGGCGGGCTGGCCCCGTTCTGCGCCATCCACGAGTCCGAGCACGACGTCATGGGCGCCGGCCACGCCTCAACTGCCATCGGCTACGCCGTCGGGCTGAAGGAGGCCATGCGCCGCGGCCAGGGCCCTGACACCCATGTGGTCGCCGTGGTGGGCGACGGCGCGATGACCGGGGGCGTGGCATTCGAAGCAGTGGGCCAGGCGGGTGGCCTGGGCACGCCGATTGTGGTGCTGCTCAACGACAACGGCATGTCGATCGCCCCCAACGTCGGGGCGATGTCACGCTACTTCAACCGGATCCGCCTCAACCCCAAGCTGTGGCACGCCCGCGAGGACATCGAGGGCGGGTTGACCAAGCTTCCGGTGGGGATCGGCGCCGCATTTGAGCGCTTCGGCCCCCATTTCAAGGAGTCGCTGAAGGCGTTCTGGGCCCCCGGGCTGTGGTGGGAAGAGCTTGACTTCGCCTACATCGGCGTGATCGACGGCCACGACGTGCGGGCGGTGCGGAGTGCGCTGCGGGACGCCCTGGCCGCCGAGCGGCCCGTGGTGGTCCACTGCGCCACCGTCAAGGGCAAGGGGTTCGCCGCGGCCGAGGAGGGCGGCCTGGAGGGCATGGAGAAGTGGCATGCCGCTAAACCGAAGTCGATCCTCAACGGCGCCCCGGCCAAGAAGGCTTCAAACGGGCGGGCGGCCAAGCCGGCCCCGCCCACCTACACCGAGGTGTTCGGCAACGCGCTGACCGACGAGTGCCGCCGGGACCAGCGCGTGGTCGGGATCACCGCGGCGATGAACTCGGGCACGGGCTTGAACATCCTCCAGCGCGAGCTGCCCGACCGCTACTTCGACGTGGGCATCGCCGAGCAGCAGGCGATCCTGTTCGCCGCGGGCCTGGCTCTTCAGGGCGCCAAACCGGTGGCCGCGATCTACTCGACGTTCCTGCAGCGCGCCTACGACCAGATCGTGCACGACGTGTGTCTGCAGAGCCTGAACGTGGTGTTCGCGATGGACCGGGCCGGCCTGGTGGGCGACGACGGGCCCACGCACCACGGGGCGTTCGACATCGCCTACCTGCGCTGCCTGCCCAACATCGTCCTCATGGCCCCCCGGGACGAGGCGATGTTGGTCAACATGCTCCACACCGCGGTGCGCCACGACGGCGGCCCGATCGCGCTGCGCTATCCCCGCGGCTCGGGGATCGGCGTGCCGCTGCCCGACCCGCCGCAACCGATCGAGATCGGCTCCGGCGAGATCCTCCGCGAGGGCGATCGCGTGGCCCTGCTCGGCTACGGCTCCGGCGTGGGCAAGGCGCTGGAGGCGGCCGACATCCTGGCTGAGCGTGGGCTGACGCCCACCGTGGCCGACGCCCGATTCGTCAAGCCGATCGACGCCGGGCTGGTGGCCCAGCTGGCGGCGGAGCACGAGCTGCTGGTGACCGTCGAGGAAGGCGTCCTGGCCGGCGGCTTCGGCTCGGCGGTATGGGAGACGCTGTCCGACGCCGGCTTGGCGGCGCGCATTCTCCGCGTGGGACTCCCCGACCGCTACGTGACCCACGGCGCCCCGAAGCTGCTCCACGAGGAGGTCGGCTTCACCGGCGAGCGGATCGCCGAGCGGGTCGAGGCCGCGGTGGCCTCGACCGTCGGCAGTCGGTAGCGCCCGCGCCCGGGGGCGACGACGGTCCGGAGTGCGAACTTTCGCGCTGGCACTGCGCATACGCCACCCCGAGCCAAGGTCCGCGCCTCGTCGGGGCGGCGGGCACCGAACTTTGGCGCTGCACCTAGCCCATGAGAAGGCGGAGCGCACAAGTTCGCCGCGTCTCCCCCGGGGGCCGATCTTTGGCGCTGCGGGTAGCCCATACCGACGTTCAGCGCCAAAGTTCGCCTCGCCCCGCCCCCCGGGGCCGGGGATAAAGCGGAACGGCCCCCAAGTAGGGGACCGTTCCGGGGGGAGGAGAGATGTGTCTCTTACTGTGGGAGGGACTCCGGTGCGGGAGCACCGGGGTCGACCATCATCGTGTCGCAGGTCGCGCCCCGGCAGTGTGAGGTGGATCACGCACCGGCTGTCCCCGGGCGGGCCGGCCGGCTGCCCCCGGCCGGAGCCGCCGGCCGGAGCCGCCGGCCGGAGCCGGCGGGCGGGCCCGCGGGCGGGCCACGGTACCGTTCGCGGCGCTTGAAGCGCGTGCGGATCGACAGCCTGCTGTCCCAGCGGGGCATCTTTTCCTCCCGATCCCGGGCCGCGGCCTCGGTCATCGCGGGCGACGTCCTCGTGCTGCCCGACCGCCGGCGGGTCCGGAAGCCCGGCGAGCTGGTGCCCGAGAATGCCGAGCTGGAGGTGGTAGAGCACCCCCAATTCGTCTCCCGGGGCGGGGTCAAGCTGGCCAACGCGCTGGAGCGGCTGGACCTCGAGGTGGCGGGGCGCCTGGCCCTTGATGTGGGCGCCTCCACCGGCGGATTCAGCGATTGCCTGCTCCAGCGGGGCGTCGCCGCCGTGGCCGCGGTAGACGTGGCCTACGGCGAGCTGGACTGGCGGCTGCGCACGGATGAGCGGGTCACCGTCATCGAGCGCCAGAATGCGCGCTTCCTGTCACCCCAGGAGCTTCCCTACCGACCCGACCTGATCGTGATCGACGTCTCATTCATCTCCCTGACCAAGGTGCTCCCCGCCGTCCTCGGCTGCGCGGCCGAGCGATTCGACTGCCTGGCCCTGGTAAAGCCCCAGTTCGAGGCCGGGCGCGGCCAGGTGGGTAAGGGCGGAGTGGTCCGCGACCCGGCGGTCCGCCGTCAGGTCCTGGTGCGGGTCGGCGAAGCCGCACGGGAGCTCGGAGCGGGGGTCCTGGGTTACGCCAGCTCGGGCCTCCCCGGGCCCAAGGGCAACCGTGAGACGTTCATCTGGCTGGCCGAGCGGGATCGCGGGGGGACCGAGCACCTGGAGACGGCGGCGCGGGAGGCGGACGCGTGACCCCGATCCGCCGGGCCACCGTGATGACCCACCGCCGACCGGCGGAGACCGCAGGCGCACTCAGCGCGCTGCAGCAGATCGCTCGGCAAAACCAGGCCGTGCTGCGGTTTGACCCCGAGGAGACGCGCAAGCACGGCCTGCAGCCCGGGCCGGGCCTGGAGCTCGACGCTCCAGTGGAGCGGGATGTGGACATCTGCTTCGCCATCGGCGGCGACGGCACCATCCTCGCCGCGCTGCGCACCTACGCTGGCAGCGAGGTCCCGGTGTTCGCGGTGAACTTCGGCGAAATTGGGTTCTTGGCCACGGTGGAGGGCGAGGAGGCCGAGGCGGGCTTTCAGCGGGCGTTTGCGGGGGACTTCGAGGTCCTGGCCCTGCCAGCCATCAAAGTGTCCGGGGAGACCAAGAGCTGGCTGGCCATGAACGACGTCTCGATGCACCGCCAGCCGGGCAAGCGGGTGGCTGACCTCCAGTACGCGGTGGGACCGGGTGAGATCGGTCGGGTGCGCTGCGACGGGCTGGTGGTGGCCACGCCGGCCGGATCCACGGGCTACAACCTGGCCAACGGTGGCCCGGTGATGGCCTGGGGCGTAGAGGGCTACGTGGTGTCATTCATCGCCCCTCACTCCCTGACCGCCCGGGCGCTCGTGGTGGCGCCGCGCGATGTGCTGACAGTCCACAACTGCTCACGGGACGAGCCGGTCGACGTGGTGGTGGACGGCCGTCCGGTGTGCGTGCTGGAGCAGGATGCCGAGCTCCGGGCTCGGTTTCTCGGCCGGCAGGGCCAGCTGGCCCAGCTGCCCGGCTCGACCTTCTACGGCCGGCTGCGGGAAAAGTTCGGCCGCTTGGCCTCGATGCCGTAGAGCAGCCAGCCCATCCGTCGGGCGTCGCTGCTAAGACGTGCGGCGATGCTTCACGAGCTGCGAGTCGAAAACCTGCTGCTGCTTGAGCGCGCCGAGCTGCGGCTGGCGCCCGGCCTGAACGTCCTGACCGGGGAGACCGGGGCCGGTAAGACGTTGCTGGCCCAGGCGCTGGACCTGCTGCTGGGCGGCAAGGCGCGCGCCGGCGTGGTGCGCGGCGGGGCCGCGGAGGCTTATGTCGAGGGGGTGTTCGCCCTCCCGGAAGGCCTGCCCCGGCCCGAGATCCTGCCGGATGGCGCCGAAGAGCTGGTGCTGGCTCGCCGGGTGTGGCCGGACGGGCGAACCCGAGCGTACGTGTGCGGGCGCTCGGCCACCGCGGCGGACCTGCGCGAGCTCGGGGGACAGGTGCTGGCCTTCTACGGCCAGCACGAACACCGCAAGCTGATGCTCTCGGCGGCACAGCTGGACCTGGTGGATGCGCACTGCGGTGTCGGCCAGGCCCGGCTGAGAGAAACCATGGCCGCGGCCCATGCGCGAACCCGCC
>DASZGO010000133.1:0-7337 GCA_035938755.1 Solirubrobacteraceae bacterium
GCCCACCTGCAGTTCGGACTCCTCCTCCAGCAGCGGCACCAGCTTCTCCCGCGTGGTGCCCGGGTAGGTGGTGGACTCGAGCACCACCAGCTGCCCGGCCTGGAGTACCTGACCCAGCCCGCGGGCCGCGCTCTCGAGCGCCGACAGGTCAGGCTCCCGGTTGGGGGTGAGCGGCGTGGGGACGCAGATGATCACCGCGTCGGTGCGGGCCAGCGGCTGATAGTGCGCGGTGGCGGTGATCATCGACCGAAGCGCGGCCACCCGCTCGGAGGTGATGTCCTCGATGTAGGACTCACCGGCCTTGATCGCCGCCACCTTGCGGGGGTCCGTATCCACAGCCACGACGTGCTCGCCGGCCTCGGCGAACGCCACGACCAGCGGGAGGCCTACGTAACCAAGTCCGACCACACCTACCGACATAGCTCCAAGATACCTGCGCGGACGCGTTAGTCCTGCTTTGGCGCCGGTGGCTGCACCAACCCTCCCCAGGCTGGGAAATGACCGTGCACCCTCCGTCGAAGTCGGTTTCCCGGGTCGCGCCTCCCTTTTGTGGCTCCGGCTCGGCGCTCCCGTAGCGCCTGGAGGTGACCGCTTAAGGCTGCTTCCTTCCGGACCTGACCTGGTTCACGGGCCTTCATCGCCGCGGGACCGAGCCATCAGCACCACAATCGGAGCGCTGACCCAGGGCCTGCACCCCTCGAGAGGGAATTCAGCCCCGCTAAAGCGGATTGCGGGTTCAGGGCACCGCTGGTTCCCCGCCTAGCACGGTCGCGTCGGATCGTACCGCGCGGGCCGAGCCGCTTGACCTGGGTTGGGATGGCTGGGACGCTTCCCGACCCAGAACGGGGCTCAGCCGGAGGGCTGAGGGCAAACCAACACGGAGGAGGGTCGCATGAGCATCCGCAGAGCCACTGCGGTCGTCGCGGGGCTGGCCTGTTGCGGTGCGCTCGGCGCATGCGGGGGGAGTGGCAACCCGACCGTGAACAGCGGAGACTTCGTCTCGGCCTGCGTCACCAAGACCCAGCAGCAGAACAAGAACGTCCCGTCGAGCATCAACCTGAGCAGCGTGTGCCAGTGCATGCAGCCGAAGCTCGAAGCCGCCGGGCTCGGCACCAAGACGATCAACGACCTGAACACGAATTCGCAGGCTCAGAGCATTGCCGCGCAGTGCGTGGCGTCCACCGCGCCGGGGCAAGGCACGCCGAGCCCGCCGAGCCCGCCGAGTACTCCGAGCACCCCCCCGCAGACCACCACTTAGGGGAGGCTGGGTGAATCCGAGGCAGATAGCGGTGGCCCTGGTCTGCTGCGTTGCTCTGGGGGTGGGGTGCGGGAGCAACACCAACCCGACCGTGGGCAGCGGCGACTTCATCTCCTACTGCCAGCACCAGCCCCAGAACGCCCAGGCCGGCCTGGATTGTCGCTGCGTGCAGCAGAAGCTCGAGGCCGCCGGGTACGGCGGCAAGCCGGTAAATGATCCGAGCGTCAAGGAGGCGCCGGCGACCCTGATCGAGCCCTGCGTGACCGGCGGCGGACCGGCCCAGAGCACGCCGGCCACGCCCTCAACCACGACCTAGCCGGGCCGGGATGGCTGCCCGGCCCCGCTACTAGACTCGACCTCGATGTCCACCAGCCCGTCGCTCTACCGTCGCCACCGCCCGCGCACGTTCGCCGACTTGATCGGACAGGAGCACGTGGTCCGCACGCTGCAGAACGCGGTGGAGCAGAAGAAGGTCCACCACGCCTATCTGTTCGTCGGCTCACGCGGGACCGGCAAGACCAGCATGGCCAAGATCCTGGCCGCCTGCCTGAACTGCGTGGACGGACCGACCACGGCGCCCTGCGGCCAGTGCGAGTCGTGCCTGGCCATCGCCAACGCCACCTCACTTGACGTGATCGAGATGGATGCCGCGTCCAACAACTCGGTGGACGACATCCGGGACCTGCGGGACAAGGTGGGCTACGCGCCCGTATCCGGGCGCCACAAGGTGTACATCCTGGACGAGGCCCACATGCTGTCCCCCCAGGCGTGGAATGCGTTCCTGAAGACCCTGGAGGAACCGCCGCCGCGCACGATCTTCGTGCTGGCCACCACCGAGGCGCAGAAGGTGCTCCCCACGGTGGTCGATCGCTGCCACCGGTTCGACTTCGCCCGCCCCTCGGCCGAGCAGGTGGCGGCGGTCCTGGAGCGGGTCGTCGGGGCCGAGGGCATCGAGGCGGAGGCCGGGGCGCTGGCCCTGGTCGCCCGCCACGCCACCGGCAGCTTCCGGGATGCCTTGGGGACGCTCGAGCAGCTCGTCACCTACACCGGCGCGGGCCAGATCCGGTCGGCCGACGTCCTGGCCGTGCTGGGCGTGACCGATTCCGAGCAGCTGTTCGATGCCGTGGAGGCGATCGCGGCTCGCGACCCGGCCCGAGCCCTGCGCGTGGCCGCCGATCTGGCCCGCTCTGGCCGGGATCCCGGCCGGGTGCTGCGCGATCTCGAAGCCCACGCCCGCGACCTGTTGGTCGTCCAGGTGCTCGACGAGGTTCCGGCCGAGTTGCGGCTCTATCCCGAGCGAGATCAGCGCCTGCGGGCACAGGCCGCCGCACTGTCCCGGACCGACGCGGTCCGGCTGCTCGATCTGATCGCGGCGGCGCTCGAGGCCACGGCCAACGGCGCCCAGGCCCGGATCCAGCTCGAGCTCGTGCTGGCCAAGGCCGCGGCCCCGGAGGTCGATCCTTCCGTGGCGGCGCTCATGTCTCGGATCGAGCTCCTCGAGGGCGCGGTCGCGTCGGCGCCTTCCGCCATCGACGTGGCGTCGGTGCCACAGCCTGAGCCAGCGCCCGAACCTGAGCCCGCGCCGGCTGCCCCGCCCGAGCCGCCCAGCAACGGCACCCACGACGTCGACAGCGCCGCCCGGGCCTGGCCGGCGGTGGTCGATCTGATCCGGGCCGACAACGCGATGCTGGCGGCGCTGCTGGAGCAGGCCCGGCCGGTGGCCGTGACCGAGCAGGAGCTGACCCTGGCCTTTCCGGACGGGGCGGCATTCCTGAAGCGCAAGGCCGAGCAGGAGGACCATCGCCGGGCCACCGTGGACGCACTGCGGGCGGTCACCGGGAATCGTCTGGCCCTGCGCTACGAGCTGCGCGAGCTGACCGTGCCCGGAGAGGGATCGAGCCAGGACGTCCTGACCGGCGAGGAGCTGGTGCAGCGGTTCCTCGAGGAATTCGACGCCGAGGAGATCATCGAGGAGGAATCCCACTGATGCCGCAACCCCCGAACATGCAGCAGCTGCTCAAGCAGGCCCAGAAGATGCAGCAGGAGATGATGGCGGCCCAGGAGTCGCTCAAGGACGAGGTGGTCGAGGCCTCGGCCGGCGGTGGCATGGTCACGGTCCAGGTGACCGGGGACCTGCACATCAAGTCGATCACGATCCAGCCGGAAGCAGTCGATCCCGAGGACGTCGAGCTGCTCCAGGACATGGTCCTGGCCGCCACCAACGAGGCCCTGCGCTCGGCCCAGGAGCTGGCCTCCAGCAAGCTGGGGGGAATCGCCGGCGGACTCGGCGGCCTGGGGCTTCCCGGGCTCTAGGCGCAGCGTGTACGCCCCACCAGTCCAGCGGCTGATCACCGAGCTGTCAAAGCTCCCCGGGGTGGGAGGCCGGACCGCGCAGCGGCTGGCCTTCCACCTGCTGCGGGCCAGCGAGGAGGACGCCGTGGCCCTGGCCGACGCGATCACCGAGGTCAAGCAGCGGATCGGCCTTTGCACCACGTGCTTCAACCTGGCCGAGGGCCCGACCTGCCGGATCTGCGACGACGCGCGCCGTGACCCGGCGCTGATCTGCGTGGTCGAGGAACCCTCGGACGTCATCTCGATCGAGCGCACCCACGAGTTCGCGGGCCGCTACCACGTGCTGGGCGGCGCCCTGTCGCCGATCGACGGCATCGACCCGGAGGATCTGCGGATCGCCGAGCTCTACGAGCGGGCGGCCGACGGGGCCGTTCGGGAGGTCGTGATCGCCACCAATCCGACCACCACCGGCGAGGCCACGGCCCTGCACATCGCCGCGGGCCTGCGCTCGGTCGCCCCGGAGGTGGCGGTCACCCGGCTGGCCAGCGGGCTGCCGGTAGGGGCCGACCTGGAGTACGCGGACGAGTTGACGCTGGGCCGGGCCCTGGCGGGACGGCGCGCGGTATAGCCGCGCCCGTACTCTTGCTGGCGTGAGCGACACATCGACGATCGTCATGAAGTTCGGCGGCACCTCGGTGGCCGACGCCGAGCGGATCAAGCGCGCCGCCCAGCGGATCGTGGCCAAGCGCGAGGAGGGCAAGCGCGTGGTCGCCGTGCTCTCGGCGCGAGGTCAGACCACGGACGAGCTGATCGCCATGGCGGCCGAGGTGTCGAACCATCCCGACCCGCGGGAGATGGACATGCTGCTGTCCACCGGCGAGCGGATCTCCTGCGCGCTGTGCGCCATGGCCATCAACGACCTGGGGCACCGGGCGGTGTCGCTCACCGGATCTCAGGCCGGGATCGTGACCGATACCTCGCACACCAAGGCCCGGATCGTCGACGTGCGGGGAGACCGGATTCGCGAGGCCCTGGACGAGGGCCGCATCGTCCTGGTGGCCGGGTTTCAGGGCGTGTCTTCGGCCAGCCGGGATGTCACGACCCTGGGCCGCGGTGGCTCGGACACCTCAGCCGTGGCCGTGGCCGCGGCGATCGGCGCCGAGATGTGCGAGATCTACACCGACGTGGCCGGGGTCTACACCGCCGACCCGCGGATCGTCTCCGATGCCCGCAAGCTGGTCCAGGTCAGCTTCAACGAGATGCTCGAGATGGCCGCGTCGGGGGCCAAGGTGCTGCAGCTTCGCGCGGTGGAGTACGCCCGGGCCCACGGCGTCCGGCTGCACTGCCGTTCGAGCTTCTCGGACGCTCCAGGTACCGTTGTGTTAGGAGAAGACGAGACCGTGGAGCAACCGCTCATCACCGCCGTGACCCACTCGATTGAGGAGGCCCGGATCACCCTGCTCGGGGTGCCCGACCGCCCCGGCGCGGCCGCGGCGATCTTCGGCGCCCTGGCCGACGCCAACTGCAACGTCGACACGATCATCCAGAACGAGCCGCTGGAGGAAGGACGCCAGGCCGAGGTCTCGTTCACCGTCTCCTCCGAGGACCTGGCCGACGCCGAGCGGGCCCTGGCTCCGCTCCGCGACCAGCTGGGGATCGCCGCCATCGACACCGACTCGGCCATCGGCAAAGTGTCGATCGTCGGCGCCGGGATGCGCTCGCACCCGGGAGTGGCGGCGACCGTGTTCCGCACGCTGGCCGGGGAAGGGATCAACATCGAGATGATCTCCACCTCGCCGATCAAGATCACCTGCGTGATCCGCTCCGAGGACGTGCCGCCGGCGGTCCGCTCCCTGCACGCCGCGTTCGAGCTTGGGGAGTCCGACATCCGGGAGGAGCGGCCGATCGGGCAGGAGGCCCGATGAGGGTCGCCGTCGTCGGTGCCACCGGCCTCGTCGGTGGCACCATGCTCGAGTTGCTGCGCCAGCGCCAGTTTGCCGCCAGCGAGATCGTGCCGTTCGCCTCGGAGCGCTCGGCCGGCCGGGAGCTGAACGGCTCCACGGTCCGCGGACTGAGCTCGGACGGTCTGGACGGGTTTGACATTGCGCTGTTCTCCGCCGGGGCATCGGTATCCCGGGAATGGGCGCCCCGGTTCGTCGAGCACGGCGCCACGGTGATCGACAACTCATCGGCCTTCCGGCGCGACCCCAACATCCCGCTGGTGGTGGCCGAGGTGAACCCGCATGCCCTCGAGCAACACCAGGGCCTGATCGCCAACCCCAACTGTTCGACCATGCAGCTCGTGGTGGCCCTGGCCCCCATCCACCGCGCCGCCGGGATCGAGCGGCTGGTGGTGGCCACGTATCAGTCGGTGTCGGGAACCGGCAGGGCAGCGATCGACGAGCTGGACAACCAGGCCCACGCCGTGCTGCACGGCATGGATGTACCGGCGCCCGACATCTACCCGGAGCCGATCGCGTTCAACGTCATCGGGGCCGCCGGCAGCTTCGCCGACGGCGACGACCACACCGACGAGGAGCGCAAGATGATGTTCGAGACGCGCAAGATCCTCGAGGACGAGTCGATCGGGGTGGCCGTGACCTGCGTCCGCGTGCCGGTGCGGGTCTCCCACTCGCTGGCCGTGAACGTCCAGACCCGCGAGCCGCTGGGAGTGGATGAGGCGCGCCGGCTGCTGGCCGGCGCCCCGGGCGTCGAGCTGGAGGACGTGCCCACGCCCCTGCGCGCCGAGGGGCGGGACGAGGTGTTCGTGGGACGGCTGCGCGGGGACGATTCCCACCCCCGCGCCCTGTCGATGTGGGTGGTGAGCGACAACCTGCGCAAGGGTGCCGCCACCAACGCCGTCCAGCTGGCCGAGCTCGTGGCGGGCCGCCGCCCGGTGGCCCAGACCCGGCCCTAAAAGTTTTGCCCCAACCCCGCGTTAGTTGAAGTAGAGACTTCCAGCGGGACGGCAAAGGGTACGACGAGGGCGAGGCACCGAGCCTCGCTCTTCGTCGTTAAGGGCCGGCTTCTGGCGGTTCGGGCTCCGGCGGAGGGATCGTCTGCTTCAGCCGCTGTCGGGCCGCCTCGATCCGCTCGGGCGTGACCGCCTGATCGGAGCTCAGATACCAGGGCGTGGCCTCCGTGGGCTTCGGCCTCTCGGGCGCGCGTGACAGCAGGCGGCGCAGCAGCCCGAGCCCGAGCACTACGCGCTGGCCACCACCGACGTGGACCAGTCGATGACCGACGTGGGCCGCACGACGTGCTTGCTCATGCCCAGCTCCTTGGGCTCAAGCCCCAGGGCCAGGCCGACCAGCTGGGGCAGGTGGAGCACCGGCAGACCGAGTTCGCGTCCGACCACGCGTTCGGCCAGCGGCTGCTGGAGATCCAGGTTCAGGTGGCATAACGGGCAGGGGACGACCAGGCAGTCGGCGTCGGCATCGAGTGCGTCGCCCAGATGGCGTCCCGCCTGCTTGAGCGAGGCGGTCTTGTTCATGGTGATGATCGGGAACCCGCAGCACTTGTAGACGCCCGCGTAATCGACCACGGTGCCGCCCAGGGCATCGATCAGCCGGTGCAGGTAGCGGTCGCGCGGGTGCTCCTCGTCGATACCCAGGCGGTTGGCCGGGCGCACGATGTAGCAGCCGTAGAACGGACCCACCCGTAGATCGGTCAGCGGGCGCTTGACCCGGGACGCGACCTCGTCCAGGCCGATGTCCTCCACCAGCAGCCAGAGGAAGTTCTTGTTGGTCAGCCCCTTCTCATAGTGCAGGCCCTGCGCCTTGAGGTG
>DASZGO010000134.1:0-26105 GCA_035938755.1 Solirubrobacteraceae bacterium
CTGACGCTCCGGTTCGTGGCCGACGCGCCGTACGGCGAGATCTCCGGTGTGATGAAGACCAGCGAGGACGCCGCTCGCCGCAACGTCTACGAAGGACTCAAACGACTAAGGACGGAGTACCAGCCATGATCGAGATCGCGCGACTGCTGAGGGACGTAGCCGGCGATCCGCCGGACATCTCGGCCGCGGCCGACGCGGCCGGCCTGCTCGATGTCGCCTACGCCACCACAGACTCACCGGTGGGCAAGCTGCTGCTGGCCACCTCCCCGACCGGCCTGATTCGCCTGGCCTACCTCGATGGCGGCGAGGCGGAGGATGCCGTGCTGGAGCAGCTGTCCGTCAAGGTCTCCCCGCGCGTGCTGGCCGTGCCGCGCAAGCTGGACAAGCCGCGGCGCGAGCTTGACCAGTACTTCGCGGGGGACCGGGAGCAGTTCGAGGTCCGGCTCGACTGGCGCCTGGTCCGGGGATTCGCGCGCCGCGTGTTGGAGGCTACGTCCCGCATCCCGTTCGGCTCCGTCTCCACCTACAAGCAGGTGGCCATCGAGGCCGGTAGCCCGCGGGGCTCACGCGCAGCCGGCAACGCCCTGGGCGCCAACCCGATCCCGATCATCGTCCCGTGCCACCGGATCCTCCACTCCACCGGCGGCTTGGGCGGGTACACGGGAGGGCTGGAGCGCAAGCGGACGCTGCTGGCGATCGAGGGACGCGGCTAGAACAACCGATCCGGCGCGTCCCGTCGTGTCATCTCAAGCGGCCAGGAGCACAGGCCGCCTTCGGCCGGGCAGCCGTGGCACACGCCCCGCTGCGGCGACTCGGTCACGGCATAGTCGCGGCGCTCCAGGCCGGCTACGAGCTGCTCCAGCTCGCGCTGCAGCGCGGGCGCGTCGGCGGCGGTGAAGCTGGCCAGCACGGCCGCTTCTGGCTGCTCCAGAAACACGTGGACCACCTTTACCTCGGCCGCGCCGTCACGCAAGGCCGCCAGCGCGTAGATCAGGCGCTGGGTGGCGTATCGGGTCCTCACGACGCTGGCCGGGTCGGCACCCTCCAGCCGGTCGGTCTTGTAGTCGACGACCAGCGCCTTCCCGGGCCCCTCCCGCGTGATCACGTCGAGGACGCCCGTGATCATCGTCTGCCCGAGCAGGAAGCCGAACGGCTGCTCGCGCGCCACGCCCCGGGCCCGACCGAGGCGCTGGCACAGATTGCTCTCGGCGAACCGCTGGAGCAGCCGAGCGATCTCCTCGGCCTCCGCCTCAGACGCCGCGATCGCCTCCGGGCCCGGGATGACCGGGCGACGGAAGTCCAGCCGCTCGAGCAGCGCGTGAACGAGGGTGCCCCGATCAGCTGCGGCCAGGCCGGGAACCACGGCCGTGCCGGTCGGAGTGTCGACCGCTGGCAACCGCAGGACCCGCTGCGCATAGAACCGGTACCCGCAGCGCTGGTACTCGGAGATGGCGCTGTAGCTGAGGGAACTCGGCGTGGCTGCGGGCGTGGGGGCCGCCGGTGGAGGCGACGCGCCTTCCAGTGCTAACGCAGGCGGACTGCTTCGGCGCGAGCCTCCCCCGGCCGCCCCCTCACCCTCCGCCGGCTCATCCTCAGGCTTCCTCACCACAAACCGGACACCGTCGAACCGAGTCTCGCCCTGCTCGACCAGCCCGGGCAGCTCCGGCACCAACGCGGGCCCCAGCCACGAAATCGGTGCCCCACCGTTCGGCACGCCCCACTTGTCTAGTCGAGCCGCACCGCTGAAGATCAGCCGCTCCTTGGCCCGCGTTGCGGCGACGTAGAACAGGCGCCGCTCCTCGGCGGCCTCGGCTGCCTTCTGCTCCTCGCCCAACTCGTCGTAGGCCAGCGCGTTCTCCCGGGGTCCGGTGCCCGGCCGAGCCAGCCGCAGCCCGACGCGGCCATCCCCGCCCACCCGTACCAGCTCCACCGGCCGCCACGGCGCCCGGCCTAGATCGGCCACGCACACGATGTCGAACTCCAGGCCTTTGGCCCGGTGGATCGTCATCAGGCGGACCGCGTCGAGGGCCTCGGACTCAACCGGCGCCTCGCCCTCCCGGCCGCCGCCGCCGAACCCGGCTCCCCGGGCCCGGTCGCGCGCCAGCTCCAGGAATCCGCGCAGATGCGGCCCCTCGGCCGCCTGGTGCTCGCGGCCGAGGCGCATGAGCTTGCGCACGTTGGCCAGCCGGCGCTGCCCGCCGGGCATGGCCAGCACAGCCAGGTCGTAGCCGGTTCGCTCGAGCGCCCGGTCGATCAGCTCCTCTACCCCCATCCGCGCCGTCGCGGTCCGCTCGCCGGCCACCCAGACCGCGAACTCGGTCAACCGCGCCCGCTCTTCCGCGTCCAGCCCATCCAGGCCACCCTCCGGAGGATCGGACAGCACCCACCAGGGATCCCGGTCGGCCTGCCTCGCCGCCGCACCCAACAGGACCAGCGCGTCGTAGGAGACGCCGACCAGCGGCGAGGCCAGCACCGTGTACACCGCCTCCTCGTCACGCGGGTTGGCCAGCAGCCGGAGATACGCCACCATATCCACCACCTGGGGATGCGACCAGTAGCCCCGGCCTCCGATCAGGTAGGTGGGCACCGCACACGTCTCGAGCGCCCGCTCGTAGGCCCGGAGGTCGGTACTGGCCCGGGTCAGCACCACGATCTGGCCTGGGCTGGCTCCTTCAGCCACCAGCTCAGCCACGCGGTCGGCCAGGATCCGCGCCTCGGCCAGGCGCCAGGGCGCGGCCAGACTGTCCGGAGCCCGAGCCCATTCGGCCTCGCGGTCGGCCAGCAGCAGTTCGACCCGGGGCTGAGCCGGGTCGGGCTCGTCCGAGCGTCCAGCCACCAGCGGGCGGAACGCGTCGCCCAACGCGTCGGCGAACGTCCGGTTGATCACGTCCAGGATCTCCGGTCGCGAGCGGAAGTTGGTCTGCAGCGTGGCCCGGGCGGCGGCGGCGGCCAGTCGCTGGCCTCGGCCCTCGAACAGCTCCACCTCAGCGTGGCGGAACCCGTAAATCGCCTGCTGGGCGTCCCCCACGGTGAACAGGTTCTGCTTCGACACCGCTTCGATCAGCTCGAGCTGGACCGCGTTGGTGTCCTGGAGCTCATCCACCATCACCCGCTCAAAGCGCTCCTGGTAGCGCTGGCTTAGCCCCGGGCTCTGACGCAGCAGGGCGGCGGCCATTAGCTCGAGGTCCTGGAAGTCCAGGCCCGAGCGCCCGCGCTTTTGCTGCTCGTAGTGGCGCCCGAAGGCCTCGAGCAGGCGTTCGAGCTGCGGCAAGGCGCGGCGCGCCCAGGCGGCGGCCCACTGCTCGCGCAGGGTGCTCAGGGCCTCCGCGTACTCCTCGCAGGCCGGCGTGCGCAGGGCCGCGCCGTTGCCCGAGGGCAGCCGTAATGCGTCGAGGTCACCCGGCCAACCCTCCTGGCCCGGCTCCGCGTCGCCCACCCGCTCGAGCCGGTCCAACGCCTCGGCTACCCGCGCCGACGGCTCCGCAACTGCCGCCAGCTCGGCCCGGAGCGCCGCCGAGGCCTGGCGGACCCGTTCCATTCCGGCACCGGGGTCGCCCGCCGGTTCGGGCGGCGCCGGTAGCGCTGGGCGGGTCTGCCCCCGCGCGCGCAGCTGACCGTAGACACCTCGCATGGCTCCCCGCAGGTCGGGCAGGCCGTAAGTGGCCACCAGTCGCTCCCCTTCCGGGTCCGCGGCGACCTCCTCTACCGCGGCGTCGAACGCTCGCTCGGCCAGCCGCGCCGCCTCGACCTCGTCCAGCACGGTGAACTCGGGATCGATGCCCGCGGCCAGCGCGTGCGTGCGCACCAGCCGGGCGCAGAACCCGTGGATCGTGGAGATGAATGCCGTCTCGGTATCTCGGGCCGCCTGCACCGCCCCCAGTTCCCGTAGCCGCTCGCGGATGCGCTCGCGCATCTCGCCGGCCGCCTTGTCGGTAAAGGTGATCGTGAGGATCTGCGCCACGTCGATCCCGTCCTGGAGAACGGCCCGCACGAACCGCTCGACCAGCACCGCGGTCTTGCCGCTGCCGGCGCCCGCGTCCAGGAACAGTTCGCCCGAGCGACTCTCAATCGCCTCCAGCTGCTCCGGAGTCCAGTCCAGCCTGGCCGGGATGGCTTCCTGCTCGCACATCGCCATCAGACGCTCCGGCAAATCCCCGGGTATCGACAGCCGTCCCGAGAACAGGTGGCAGGAGCCGGCTCCACCTCGCCCCGACGCAGCCGGACGGCAAGCGCCACCGCCCGGGCGCTGGCATCCTGAAGCTCGTCGGCCAGCTCCTGCGGATCGCGAGCGTCCCGATCCACCAGACCCGCCCCGATCGGTGCACCTTCCGTATAGACACCTCGGGCTCTGAGGTCGCGTCCCCCCAGCGGCTGGTACAGCCCGGCCACCGGCTCCAGGCCCAGCAGATCTCGTACCGCGAGCATGTACAGCGCCACCTGCAGCTGCTGCTCCTCATGCCAGTTG
The DNA here is from genome assembly GCA_035938755.1 of Solirubrobacteraceae bacterium. GTDB lineage: Bacteria > Actinomycetota > Thermoleophilia > Solirubrobacterales > Solirubrobacteraceae > Palsa-465. The sequence goes on from DASZGO010000134.1 coordinate 4,466, forward strand.
CTGCCCCGATGCTGCGACTTGGCCGGACCGCTCTTGTAGTCCCGGACCAAGGCCCGTCGGCCGCCGGGTTCGACGTCCACGCGGTCGATCATGCCCCGTACAGTGACCTGCTCTCCATCCTGCTCGAGCGCCAGCGGCGGCAGCGAGTCCTCGGCTTCCTCGGGATCGAAACCAAACCCCAGCTCGAGCTCGCGCGGTTCCCATCCGGAGCCGTAGCGGGCCTCGTGCTCCAGGTAGCGCCGCAAGTCGCCGGCGATGGCCTCGCCCACCGCGCGGCGCAGCGCCGGTGACCGGCCGGGAGCCAGGCGGGGTGACAGCTCGACCAGCCCGGCCTCCAGCAGCTCCAGCGCCGCGGGCAGCGACTCCGGTGTTACGGCGCGGCCCAGCCGGGCCAGGATCTGCTCCAGCAGGTCGTGGGCGTAGCTGCCCCGGACCAGGGGCTCGGGGTCGGGTTCCAGCGGGCGAGGACTCAGCTCCCGCTCCACCAGCCACTTGACCGGGCACTGCGCGTAGCTCTCCAGCGCGCCAGCTGAGACCACCCGGCTATGCCGAGCCGCCGCCAGTGCCGGTGCGTGCAGATGGCGGTCGGGCGCCGGTGGCTCGCCCGCGGCGGGCGCCAGCTCGGCGGCGTGCGCCCGGGCCCGTTCCCGCGGGGTTGGTGCCTCGTCGAGCGGCCACACCACATCGGCCAGCGACCGCCGTCGGCGCCGCTGGGGCCAGCCGGACTCGAGCACGGCCTCCACATCGGCCAGAAACGGCGAGGGCAGCTTCAGGTTGCCGTCCTCGTCGGAGCTGCGGTAGCTCAACACCAGCTCCTCGCTGGCCCGCGAGAGCACGGCGTAGAACAGGTAGCGCTCGCGGTCGACGGCGTCCTCCGTGCGCCGCAGCCGCAGGCCGCTGGCCGCGGTCAGCTCCCGGCGCAGTTCGTCGGGCAGGAACGGCTCAGGCGCGGGTGCGCGCGGGAACGTCCCCTCCTCGAGCCCGCAAACCACCACGACGCGGAACCGCCGGGCCCGGAGGGCCAGCGGATCGCTGAGCAGCACCGCCCCGGCGCCGGGTCCGCCGGGACGCTTCACCTCCAGCGCCTCCAGCAGCTCCAGAAGCTCCTCGCGGCGCGGGGCCTCTCCGACTTCCGCCAGCTGGGCGGGCAGAGCCAGGAGCGCGGACAGCGCCAGGGCGTCGAGCTCCTCGCCGGCTCCGAGCACCGCCGCCTGGCCGCGGTGGGCGGCTCCCAACAGCCGGCGGCCCTGGCGGGCCAGCTCGTCCAAGGGGGCGGCAGCCGCCCGCAGCGCGTCGATCTCGTCTACCTCGAAGCCGAGCGCCTGGCGCGCCGCGGTGGCGCTGGAAAGCCCCTGTCGCCGGGCTCTGCGCTCCAGCCCGTCGGCGACCTCGGGGCCGAGCCGGCCCGGCGCCCGCAGGTAGTCGAGCAGATCGTCCGTCCGCGCCCGGTCTCCGAGCAGCGCACACCGGGCCAGGCCGAGCAGCGAGCGGCCCAGCGCCGTGTGGGCGAAGCGCGCGCTGCTGGCGCTGGCTACCGGCACTCCGTACCGGCGCAGTGTTTGATTGATCGCAGACGCACCGGATTCCAGCGCCCGCACCACCACGGCGATCTCCTGCGCCGGCACGCCTCGGTCCAGCCAGGCCAGCACCTCGCTGGCCACGAGCTCGGCTTCGGCCAGCTCGCCGGCGGACTCGAGTAGCCGCACCGCAGAACCGGGATCAACGCGCTCGTCGCCGGGCTCAAACAGCGCACGTTCCAGGTGGTGCAACGCGGTCCGGGACGCCGGCGCGTAGAAGTCCTGGCGCGCCGGCAGCTCGCTCACCGTGTCGGCCAGCGGCGTCAGCTCGGCCACCAGCTCGGCCTGCGCGGCGGTGGCCGCCTTGCCGGCCTCGAAGGTCAGCGACACCATGACCTGAGTCCCCACCACCCGAGCCAGCGTCTCCACGGCATCCTGTTCCAGCGGGGTGAGGTCGTCGAAGCCGTAGAAGAACACGGGCGTGCTCCCCCAGCGTCCCGGAGCCCCGCGCAGCGCGTCGAGGGCCCGCCAGGCGAACAGCTCGCCGTCCACGCGCCGCACTCGGTCGAGCTGACGCGAGTAGGCCAGGCAGATGGCCCCAACTTCCGCCGCGTACGGCTGCCGGGCCTCGTCTTCCTGGGCCCAGGCCTGGAGTGCGGCGGCGAACCGCTGGGGGGTGATCAGCGAGCCTTGGAGCTCCGAGAGCAGTTGGCCCGCGGCCGCGGTGAAGCCGGGCGTCCGGGCCGCCGCCGCGAGCGCGTCCAGACGGCAGCCGGCCACCGCCCGGCGAATCACCCGGTCGCGCTGGAGGGCGGTCAGGCGCGGGGCGGCGTAACCGGCCGCCCAGGCAATGCGCTCGGCCAGTCCGGTGAACGTGAGCACCGAGCGCAGGACGCAGCCCTGCTCGGCCAGCTCACGCGAGTAGTGGTCGGCGTCGGCCAGGTTCGGCACCACGAGCAGCGCGCCCCGGGGCGCGGCCTCGGCGTAGGCGCCCAGCACCTCTCCGGCCTTGGCCGAGTTGGCGGGTCCAAGCACGAGCGTGAGCGGCATCCACTCATAGTGGCGGGCGGGGACGACGGAGCGGGAGCGAGCCCGAGATCTTGGCCACCTTGCGGCCAAAACCTCCCAACCGACCTCCACATGGCCGGTCCAGGGCTAAAAGGCCGGCGGAGCGATAGAAATCTCCCACGCTCCCGAGCCCGCTCGTGATGTCACTTTTCCTGACTATTTGGGGAATATCGACATCGCGCCGCTGGGGCCCTGACGCCATGGGAAGTTGGACGCCCAGGTGCGCCGCCGCGCCCCCACCGTCGTCCCAAATCCCCGTCATAGGTGGAAACGGACCAGCGCGCACAACGCGCCAGCGCCGCGCCCGTTTACGCCGCGGCCGGCGTCTCCTCGGGAGACGCCGACGCCGCGCCGCCCTCGCCCTCCGCGGCCTCGCCCTCTGAGGCCTCCGGCGGCTTGGCTCCCGCCTCGCGAGCCCACGGCTCGTCAAACTCCACCCGCCACTTGCCGTCCTCGCCCTGCTGCAGCGCCAGACGGGCGCGGAAGCTCTTGCCCGAGCGGCCCTTGAACCCGGTCACCGGCTTCTCGGTCCGGCCCGTCTTGATCAGCTCCTTGGCCACCGACACGGGGAGGTTCTTGCCCGCCTTGGACTTCCAGATCACCAGGCCGCAGCCCGGATCGTCCCGCGACCAGCACGAATAGCCCTTGCGGTTCTCGATGATGTCCCGGCCGCACACCGGGCAGGGACCCAGGTTGGCCCGCGGGATCCGCACACCCTTCAACTTCACGTCCAGCTCACCCACTGTCTCCTCGGTGAACTTCACGATGTCGCCCATGAACGCCTCCCGGGAGTCCTCGCCGGTTTCGATCCGGGCCAGGCGATGCTCCCAGTCGCCGGTCAGCCCCGGCGAGGTCAGAGCGTGCTCGCCCAGCAGGCGAATCACGTTCGTCCCCTTCTCGGTCACGACCAGCGCCCGCCCGTCGCGCTCCACATACCCGACCTGGATCAGGCGCTCGATGATGGCGGCGCGCGTAGCCGGCGTGCCAATCCCCGAGTCCTTCATGGCCTCGCGCAGCTCCTCGTCGTCCACGAGCTTGCCCGCGGTCTCCATCGCGCCGAGCAACGATCCCTCGGTGTAGCGCCGGGGCGGCTTGGTCTCCTTCTCCTCCGAGGTGACCTCCTGGACCGCCACCGTCTCGCCCTGCTCGAGCTTGGGCAGCTGCTGCTCGCGGCCCTCGTCCTCGTCGGAGCGCTCCGCGCCTTCGACATCCGCAGTCTCGCCGTACACCCCGCGCCAGCCCGGCACCAGGATGCGCTTGCCGCGGGTCCGGAACACGTTGTCTGCCACCGTGGTCTCGACCCGGGTGTTCTCGATCACCGCCTCGGGGTGGAAGATAGCCAGGAAGCGCCGGACGACCAGATCATAGATCCGCTTGTCGTCCTCGGACATCTTGTCAATGGGATGCCCACCCTCCCGCTCGGCCCGGGTGGGAATGATCGCGTGGTGGTCGGTGACCTTGGCGTCGTCGACCACCCTGGCCAGAGGCAGCACATCGAGACCCTGGACGTACTTCGACGCGGCGGCGTAGTCGGCCCGCTCGCCCACCAGTCGGGCGATCGGCTTGATGTCGCCGATCAGATCGCTCGGCAGATAGCGCGAGCTGGTCCTCGGGTACGTCAGCGCGGTGTGCTCCTCATACAAACGCTGGGCCGCACCCAGCGTCCGGCGGGCCGAGAAGCCGAACCGGCTGTTGGCCTCGCGCTGCAGCGTGGTCAGGTCATAGAGCAGCGGCGGGCGCTCCTTGCGCTGTGACTTCTCCAGCTTGGTGATCTGGCCGGTGGACCCCTGGCACGCACTGACGATCGCCGTCGCTTCTTCGGCCGTCTTCAGCCGAGGGTTGGCGCCGACGTGGACCCGCCCCTCGTAGATGCGGCCTGCCGGCTCGGCCTCGGGATCGAACACCGCGTCCACCACCCAGTAGGGCTCGGGCACGAAGGCCCGGATCTCCTCCTCACGCCGAGCCAGGATGGCCAGTGTCGGCGTCTGCACCCGGCCCAGCGACACGGCGCCGTCGAACGCAGCGCGCAGGCGAATCGTGGCCGCCCGGGTTGCGTTCATGCCCACGATCCAATCGGCCTCCGAGCGGGAGCGCGCGGCCGCCTCCAGCGTGGCCAGCTCAGACCCCTCGCGCAGCTCCGCGAACGCGTCCTTGATCGCGGTGGTGGTCATCGAGTTCAGCCACAGCCGCTTGACCGGCTTCCGGGACCCGGCCTTCTCGTACAGGTAGGCGAAGATCAGCTCGCCCTCGCGCCCGGCGTCGCAGGCGTTCACCACCAGGTCGATGTCGTCGCGGCCGAGCAGGCGCTTGATCGCATTCATCTGCTTCTTTGAGCGCTCGTCCCGGACCACAAGCTTGAAGCGCTCGGGGACGATCGGCAGATCAGCCATCCGCCACTTCTTGAACCGGTCGTCGTACTCGTCGGGCTCGGCCAGCTGCACCAGGTGCCCCACTGCCCACGTGGCTATGTGGTCGGGTCCTTCCAAATACCCCTCGCTCTTGGTGAAGGCACCCGGAAGCACGCGGGCCAGATCACGGCCCACCGACGGCTTCTCGGCAATAACCAACGCCTTGCCCATGGAGTTTGGGCAGGGTAGCGCTCCGGTCAACCAGGTCTAAGCCGCGCCGGCCGCCCGGACCCCGCCAAAGTCAGACGGAATCCAGCGCCTGAACCCGTTTGGCCACCGCGGGCAACCGCAGCTTGGCCGACGTCCGCGCCACCTCATCGCGCATCTGCCGGCCTTTCACCGACCGCTCGCCGAGGGCCTCCGCGTAGTCGAGTTGAGCGTTGGCTCGCCACAGCGGGGAGCGCATACGATCGCTGAGGGTGACGGCCTGCTCGAAATGCTCGAGCCCCCGGGGGCGCTCTCCCAGGGCAACGGCCAGCTTGCCCAGGTAGCGAGACACCGGGCCTAGGCACATCCCGCCGTGCGAGGCCACCACGTTGAGCTCGGCATACGGAAGCAACGCGTCGTACACCAGCCGGGCCTGCCGGCGGTCCTCAAGCCCGCTGGCCAGCTCGCCCAGCGCCGCGAACGTGGGCAGCCAGTGGCCGTCGTGGGGGAGTCCGGCCAGGCCGCGCTGCGCGATCAGGTCCAGCCCGGCCTGAGCCTCGTCCCGCCGACCGGCGTCCAGCAGCAGCACGGCCAGAGTCAGCCGCCACCCGATCTGCGACGGAGCCTGGTGCACCAGCTGCGCCGCCGGCGCGAGCAGCTCGTGTCCGCGGTCCTGCTGGCGCCGGATCGTCACCATCTGGCTCGTGTAGTACTGGGGCGCGGTCACGGGCTCGGCCGGCATCCCGATGGCCAGGGCCTCGGCGGCCAGGTTGCCGGCCTGGTCCAGCTGCCCAGCCAGCAGAGCCCGCATGGCCTTCCACAGGGTGGCCTGCCACCAGTAGAACGGCTCACGGACGTCGTCGGCCGCCTGCTCAAATGCCTCGACCTGCGCCTCGAAGCCACTGCGATCCCCCGCCTCCATGAGATCGACCACCAGCCAAGCATGGCTTTGCAACCGCAGCTCCGCGTCGCCTATCTGGTGGGCCAGCCGGAGTAGCTCGGTTGAGCTCGCGATCCGCTCGCGGAGGTGGCTGGGATCCCAGAGCGCGGCCCGCCGCGCGGCCAGGGCATGCGCCTCGGCCACCGGATCGTCAAGCGCCTCGGCCGCGCGGATTGCCGCTTGGCTCAGCCGGCCCATCTGCCGGCGCCGTGGGGAGTAGTAGAGCGCCCCGGAAAGGCGGGACAGCAGCTTCACCCGCTCGATCGAAGGCTCCTTGGAACCGAGCTCGAGCGCCCGGTCGAGCATCGCGATCAGCTCAGGGTCAACGACCCCCGGCTGCGGCACGTAGCGCCTCGAGGCGGCGATTGCGGCTCGGGCCAGCCGGGCGCTGTCGCCGAGCTTCTCGGCCAGCGCGCCGGCCTCGAAGAACACTTCACGGACCCGGGCCCGCTCCCCGGCCCGCACGCTGGCCTCTCCGAACAGCAGCAGGAGCTCCAGGCGCTGGCGCTCCGCCTCGGGCTGGTAGCGATCCAGCACCTCCAGGGCGCGGAAATAATGCTCAGCCGCCTCCTCATGCGCCAGCACCGAGGTGGCCGCGGCCGCAGCTTCGATCGCGTAAGCGATCGCCTTTTCGGCATCCTCGGCGCTGGCCGCACGGGTGAAGTGGTAGGCCAGCGTCCCGGGCGACGCAGACCGCCCTTCCAGGGCCGCCGCCACCTGACGATGGATGCGGGCCCGGCGCGAGGCGGACATCCCTTCGTAGAGCGCTTCACGGATCAGCGCGTGCGAGAACGCGTAACGGCCCGGCTCCTTGGGGGATTCGATCACCACGGCCGCGGCCAGTGCGGCCTCCAGCGCCTCCAGGACCTCCTCTTCCCCGCGCCCGGCGACCTGCTCCAGCAAGCTGAGATCGAAGTCCCGCCCCACCACCGCGGCCATCCGCAATAGCTGCACGGTGTCGGGATCCAGACGATCCACGCGCCGGGCGATCATCCGCTTGACGCCTTCGGGCAGCGCGAAACCCCGCAGCACAGCCGCGCTGGCCGTGCCCACCTCGACGCCGGCCTGGGTCAGGTTGCGCACGATCTCCTCGATGAACAGGGGATTACCCTCGCTCGCCTCGTACAGGGCGGCGCCCAGGGGCCGTGAGGGCACCTGACCGGCCCGAACCCGGACCAGGTTCGTCGTCTCGTGCCGCTCCAGTCCGCCGATGTCGAGCTGGGCAAGGAGGTTCTCGCGGCTCAGATCCGACAGCAGGTCCCTCAAGCCCTCGGCTGGGGCCTCGGAACGGTACGCGATGAGAATCAGCAGGCGACTCGGCCCGGGCGCCCGGGCCAGGTGACGCAACAGCAGCAGCGTGGGACGGTCGGCCCAATGCAGATCGTCGAGAAACAGCAGGATCGGCGCGCGCTCAGAGATCGCGCTGAGCAGTCCGACCACCGCTTCGAACAGGCGGTAGCGCTCGCCCTCCGGCTCGGCTTCGGGCGAGGCCGGTAAGTCGAGCACGCGGCGGCGGATCTCCGGCACCAGCCGGGCCAGCTCCGGTCCGTATTCCCGCACGGCCGGGCCCACTTCGTCCAGGTCGGCCAGGACTAGGTAGTGCCGCAGCGCGTGCAGGAACGGCTGGTAGGGGGCCAGCCCCTCCTCGGCCGCCCGGCCGAACAACACCACACCCCCGTGGCCGTGGGCCTGGCGGGCCAGGCTGCTGGCCAGGCTGGTTTTGCCGATCCCGGCATCACCGGCCAGCACCACGACTCGCCGGCTCCGGACGCTGGCCTCCCCGCCCGGACGGGGGACCGGCCGCTCGCCGTCGCGGGTCTGGTTCCACAAGGTGGTTAGCTCCCCCAGCTCGCTCCGGCGGCCGACCAGCTCCGGCGGCGAGACGGCTTGGAGCTCGGCCGGCAGTTCCAGGCCGGCCGACGGGCGGGAGGGGACGCTGTCCGGCCGGGCCGCCACCGTGACCGCGGGTTCCAGCAGGCGCTCGTACGCCGCGATCGCGTCGGCCGAGGGAGTGGTCCCCAGCTCGTCGCGCATCAGCCCGCGCAGCCGCTCGAACACGCGGACGGCCGCGGCGGGATTCCCGCGTCGGGCCGCTGCCTGCATCAACAGGACGTAGCCCGACTCCCGGTAGAGGTCGGCCTCGATCAATGCCCGTCCGGCCCGCTCCACCGAGGCCAGCTGTCCTCCGCCCATGGTCAGGCCGGCACCCCCGACGACCTCCAGCGCCTGCAGTCGCGTCTCCTCGAGCTCTGCGCGTGCGGCGTCGAGCCAGGTGGCCTGCAGGCCCGTGGCCAGGCCCCGGCCGGCGATGTTCAGCGGTACCTGGGCCACCGCCCAGGCGGTGCGGGCGTCTCCCTGTTCGAGCGCTACGGCCGCCCGCTGGAGCTCGGAGTTGGCGGCCTCGACGTCGACCCACAGAGGCTCGGGCAGGCTCAGGGCCAGCTCATCGCGCCCGGCCAGGGAATCGGCGCCCATCCCCGAGCGCACGCGGGACAGCAGTGTCCTCAGCGCCGCTTCCTCCGACGCTGGGGCGTAGTCGGGCCACAGGGCACCGATCAGCTCCTGGCGCCCGACCAGGCGCTGGCGGTGCAGGACGAGGTAGACCAGCAGCAGGCGCACCTGCCGGCCGCGAAGCCGGTTCGCCACCTGGGCTCCGTCGATTTCTACCGACAGACGGCCGCAGAGTTGTACGCGAGTCCTCGGGTCAGGGCGCGGCGGAGGCACGGAAACGATCTGGAAACGTATCGGCGATGGCCGTTGCCCATCTTTAGCTCAGAGACCGGGGCCCCCCAAATTCTCGGCGGGGCGCACTAGAGGAATATCAACCACCATTCTCGATTCAAGCTCTATGCAGATGATCGAACAAGGACAGCGCCGTGTTGCTGTATGCGAGTGCGGGGCGCAACTCGCGGGCGAGACGGATCAGCTGCTCTTCGAGGCGGTTGAGGGGCACCTCGCACACCATCACCCCCAGCTCCTAGGGGCACTGGAGCCGGAGGTGGTCTTGCAAATGGCCGAGGACGTCGGGGACTCTGCGCCGTCAGGCGCCCGGGGGTAGACAGCACCTACGGGGCGGCGGTGTGCAGACCACCGCCCGCCCCAAGGTGCCACTCACTGAGCGCACGCGCCGGAGCTGACCGCAGCCGCTTGGGCGCGGGCGCGGGCTAGCTGCGCGCTCACCTTGTCGTCAGGCACGGCAAAGCCGCCGCCGCCGGATCCGGTGATCGCCGCGAACACCGTACCCAGCACCCTGCCGCCGGCATCCACCAGCGGTCCGCCTGAGTTGCCAGGCCGGACGAGGCCACGCAACGGCGTAATGCTCCGGAGCACGGGCCCGTTGCCGTAGGCGTCCTCCGTGCTGACCACCTGGGTGTCCCCGATGCGGGCCGGCTGCAGGTTCAGCGGACCGTCGAGCGGGTACCCCTCGATCGCGCCTGCGGTCCCGGACGCGGGATGGCTGGCCAGCGAGAGCGCCGGGCGGCTCAACCCGGGCACGCGCAGGACGGCGATGTCGTCGTGGGGATCGAACACCAGCGGCTGGGCGGACAGGTCCGGCGGCTGACCCCCCACCTGGACCACCGTGTCGGTCTCCCCCGCCACCACGTGCGCATTGGTCACCACCAGCCCAGGACCGGCCACCCAGCCGCTGCCTTCGATGCCCAGCCCGCAGGCCGTGCCCAGAATCCGCACCACGCTGGCCTTGGCCGCCTGAATCCCGGGAGCGGCCAGGATCCCCTTCGGTGGAGATGACACGCCGGCCGCGGGGCCGCTGACCGACGGCAGCGGGTCGAAGCGGGCCAAGGCATTGAGGATCGGTCCCGACGGAGGCAAGACGTGATTCAGCGCCCGCAGAATCACCGACTGCTGGATGTCCCGACGCAGCGGCCGCGAGCCCGCGGACTGGAGGGCGATGGAGCCCACGATCCAGGCGATCCCCAGGCCCACGCAGGCGGTGAGCAGGCCGCCGAGCACGCCGTCGACGGCTCGCAGCCCGGGGAAGCGGAGCGCCGCCCGGGCCCGCAGGCCGACCCCCTCCAGCCCCGCGGCCAGCAACCCCCCGGCGATCAGGGCGCCGAGCAGACCGAACAGCGGCGCGTAATGAGACCGGTCGCCCCCCGACAGCACCAGCGGCCCGATGCGAGTGCCCACGAACGCACCGGCGGCAAACCCCAGGAGCGAGAGCGCCCCCACCAGGAAGCCCTGAAGGAAGCCGTAGACGCCTAGGAGCACGACGAAAACCACGATGATCCAGTCGACGAGCGTCACCCGCGGGAGACTAGATCCCTGGACATGGTTCACAAGGCGCGAAACAGCTGACCGATCTTCTACCTTTATCCAGAGTGCGAGTAGGGCTGATGGAGGAGGGCAGAACGGGGCGCGGCCGCCGGCGGTCACGGAGGCGACGCCTGCGCAACCGAGCAGCGCCGCTGGTCGTCGTCGCGGTGGCGGCGTTCGTCGTGGGCATTGTGATCGGCGGCTCGCACTCCGACGCCGTACGAGGAGTGGTCCGAAACTACGTCCAGGCGTGGGCCGGACACGACTTCACCCGCATGTACTCGCTGCTCGACGCGGCGTCCCAGGCCCAAATGAACGAGTCTCAGTTCACCGCGCGATACGCCGACGCGGCCCAGACGGCGACCCTGAGAGACGTCTCGGTCATCCGGGTAGGCGAACCGCTGAACGGCGTGGTTCCGGTCTCCATGTTGGCCAGCACGGCGATCTTCGGAGCCCTGCGTCAGACGCTACTGGTGCCGGTCGATCTGAAGAGCGCGAATCCCACCGTCAGCTTCTCGAGCACGCTTCTGTTCCCTGGCTTGGAGCCCGGCGAGCAGTTGAGCCGCGACATTTCTCTGCCTCCCCGGGCGAGCCTGCTGGCCCGGAACGGAACCCCCCTGGCCCAGGGCCCGCAGCGCACCTCCACCATTCCGGACGTGGCCTCGCAGATCGTCGGCAGCCTGGGCCCGATCCCCGCCGCTGAGCAAACGCTCTACACCGAGCGGGGCTTCCCGCCCGACGCCAAGGTGGGGATCGACGGCCTGGAGCGCGTGTTCCAGCGCAAGCTGGCCGGCACGCCGGGAGGCACGCTCAAGGCTGGGACCCGCGCGCTGGCCCAGACCAGCCCCAAACCCGGCCCGACGGTCAAGACGACGATCGACCCCACGATCGAGCGCGCCGCGGTGGCCGCCATGGGCAGCAACTCCGCCGGCATCGCCGCCATGGACCCGCGGACCGGCGCGATCCTGGCGCTAGCCGGATCCGCGTTCTCGGACCTGCAGCCCCCGGGATCGACGATGAAGATCGTCACCACCACCGGCGCGCTGGAGGCCGGAATCGTGAAGATCACCGACACATTCCCGATCCAGACCGAGTCCAACGTTGGCGGCTTCATCCTGCACAACGCCAACGGCGAAGCCTGTGGCGGCACGCTGCTCAACGCATTCGCGGTGTCCTGCAACTCGGTCTTCGCGCCCCTCGGCGTCAAGCTGGGTGGATCCCGGCTGGTCAGCATCGCCGAGCGCTTCGGATTCAACCAGCCGACCAATATCCCCGGCGCGGCCGAGCCCACGATCCCGTCCGCGAGCAAGATCGGCAGTGACACCGACGTCGGGTCCTCGGCCATCGGCCAGGGCGAGGTCCAGTCGACCGCGCTGGGGATGACCGACGTGGCCGCGACGATCGCCATGGGCGGCCGCCGGCCCATCCCCACGCTGCTGGCCGACCAGCCGCCGCATTTCGTGCACGTGACCTCGGGCCCGATCGCCGCACTGGTGCAACGGATGATGCTGGCGGTGGTCGAGTTCGGCACGGGGACCTCGGCCCAGATCTCGGGGGTCAACGTGGCCGGCAAGACCGGCACCGCGGAGCTGGGCAACCCCAACACAGCGGGCAACGCGGTCGCCAACACCGACGCCTGGTTCGTGGGCTACGCCCCGGTCGGTTCACCGAAGATCGTGGTCGGGGCGCTGTTCCCCAACCAGGGCGGTGGCGGCGCGGTCGCCGCCCCACCGGTCCACGACGTGCTCGTGGCCGCCCTGCACACTCCCTGAGCGCCTACGGGCGATAGAACGCCCCGACCACGCTGGGGCTCAGCGTGCCCTGGGTCCACACCGCCACGATCGAGCCATCGGCGGCGATGGCCATGGTCAGGTCATGGGCGAAGCTGCTGGTCGCGACCGGTCGCGGGGCGGCGAAGCCTCGGTCGCGTGGGCCCCGCCCGGCCGCCAGCACGCGCCCGGAGCCGACCCATGCGACGACGGCCCGCCCGCCGTCGCCCACCGCGGTCACCGGCACCTGGGCGGTGTCGATCGCGCCCAGCCGCGTGGGCGAGGCAAACCGCCCGCCGGCCCGCCGGAACACCGCCCACACCGAGCAGGCGGCCGCGCGATCGCAGGCTTTCCAGGCCACGACATCCTCCCCGCTTCCGTCGCCCGCAGCCGTGATCCCGGAGGCCACCGTGCCGGCGATCGGGAACGGCCGGCCCCGCGGCCGGGCTCCCAGATCGGCCACCACCGCCTGCGAGCGGTAGCTGCCGTCGGCCGCAAACCAGCCCTCGATCCAGGCTCCAGTGGCCACCGGTCCCCCGGGGGCCAAGGCCACCTCGTCGAGCTGATGGCCGGCGGCCACGGTCACCGCCGCCCGACCCGAGCCGGGCCCGGCCGACGCGGATCCCTGGCCCAGCATCAACTCTCGGGGGCCCGAGCCCCCCGGCTGCTGCGCCGCCTCCGTCCAGCCTATGAACGTGGTGGCCGAGGGGAGGATGGCGGCGGCCAGCGTCCACGGGGACCGCTCTTTGGCGCTCAGGCGACGGGTCGGGCCCAGGCGCCCGCCGGTATCCGACTGGGCGGCCCACACGCCCCGCTCGGTGGCCACCGCCGCCAGCAGTCGTCCCGAGCCCACCGCGATCAGCCGGCCCAGGGTGAAGCCCGCCAGCCCGTCCACCACCATGCGCGGACGGCCGATACCGCCGCCGGACGCGGTGCTCACCCGCGCATAGCTGCAGCACGCCTGGCCGCGTTCGCTGCCCCCGAGCAAGAGCTCGAGACTGGACCGGTTGTAGGTCAAATCGAGGACCTGCTGAGCCCGGCTCACTGCGCGGGGGCCGGTGAGGCGACCTTGCGGGGAGCGCAGAACCAGGTAGGCCTGCGAGTCGGTTGGGCTGTCCTGGTCGTAGCGGGAGTAGGTAACGGCGATCGTGCCGCTGGCCGCGGTGGCCACCCGCGAGGCGGTGAGATCGGCGGTGACCGGTCCGGCCAGGCGAAACGCTTGCTCCCAGCCGCTGCCCGCCGCTGACGCCGGCGTCATGCTCAGGCTGAGCACGCCGAGCGCGATCGCCCATTTCACCGCCCCGTCCCCGGGGGGGCGGGGGCGACTCACAGATCGAGCGAGATCGTGCCCCAGACCTGGCGTGACGGTCCGAGAATCTCGAGGATCAGCGGCCGGTTGTCATACGCGGAGCTGTCGAGCTTGAACAGCAGCAGGCCGCCCTGGGTCGGACCGAACGACGCGGTGGTGTCCGGCCCCGGCTCGATCGCGCCCGCAGCAAGCGTCTGGGCGGTCCAGACATAGGGGTTGAGCGTGTGCGGGACCGCCAGCGGGTAATAGCGGTGGCCCTCAGTGTCCTGGATCACGAAGTTGGCCGTCGTCGGCGCGCTCGCCTTGTTCTGGTTCTTGGCCCACAGGAAGACCCCGTACCACAGCTGGTTGGCCGCGAGCGTGCGCGCCGCCCCGGACACCCCGGCCAGGTACTGCGAGTCTTCGACGGAGTACTGGTTGAGCTCCCGGGAGACCTCGAGCTGATAGGTGATCGGGCCCGCGTTGACGTACACGCCGTTGTTGTCGGCCTGGGCCTCGTGATGCACCAGGTTCCCGCAGCCCGCCGTGATCAGGGCCAGCGCCGACAGGCCGGCCAGGGCCAGGCTCCGACTCGAGCGGGCAGTCGAGGTCTCGCGCACGGGCCCGGCAGTTTATTCATCCGCCGGCCCGGCGGGAGGAGCTCAGCCGGCGGCCACCGACGGCCGCTGGCCTCGGTCGCGGCCTTCCTCCAGGATCGTGCGCAGCCGCCGCATTGCTTTGGCGGCCTGACGCCGGGTCCAGGCCCGCCCGCCCAGGGCCTCGAACAGCCGGTCGGAGGGCACCATCGGCTCGGTTTCCAGCGTGTACTGAAGCCGGGTCGTGCCGCCGGCCGCGGGCGACAGCGTGTAGGTACCCAGCATTCGCACGCGGTTGTACTTGCCTCCTCGCCCGCGCTCGACGATCCGGTACGGGGGGTCGACCTCGGCCAGCGTCATATCGCCCCAGGCGAAGCGGTTCAACGGAGCTGTGACCCGAAACCGAGCCCCGGCTCCGAGGCCCCGGGAATCCTCGCGCAGCAGGTGCCAATCCACCAGGTAGTGGTCGCTGAACTCCGCGTGGTTGGCGATGTCCGACAGGTATTCGAACACCTCTTCCCGCGGCAGCCCGATGGTCGTCTCCAGCGCCAGATCCACGCCCGCCATCTTATGCGCCCCGGGGTTGACGTCGCCGCCGGGGGCGGTGGGTGGGGTGGGTGGGGGGCGGGGCGTGGGGGGCGGGTGGGGATCCAGTCCACGTGCGCGGACATTCCTAGAACATTTGTCCGCCGGCGGACTGGACTCAAGTTCTCTTGTAGAGAAACGCCTAAGCGACCGATAATTGGCTCATCAACGACACGCCCGCCCTCCGTCCACGCGCCAGGCGCTCGCTGACCCGGCGAGCAGCGCTGGTTGCCCTGCTCTCCGCGTCGTTGCTGGTGCTGGGCCTGCTGACCGTGTTCGCCATCGAGCTGGCGGACACGCAGGCGAAATCCAAGCGCGACGTCAAGCAGCGCGTCCACGAGCGGGGCGTGCTGGCGGCGGCGCTGATCGACAGCCTGTTCGGGACGGTCGTCCAGCAGATCCCCCAGGACGAGCGTCTGTACGGAGCTCGAGTGGTGAGCGCACGGGCCCTGGACCGCCAGCAACAGCAGAACGCCTATATTGCTGTGCTCGATTCGTCCGGCCGCGTGCTGGCGCACTCCCGCGGCTTCACGGCCCAGGCCCGGCAAGACCTGGGCCGGTCGGCGGCGCTGCCCCTGGTCTCCGGGCACCCGTACGGCCTGGGCAACCTCTTGCCCTACAACCGGGCCGGCGTGATCAACCTGGCCGTCCCGTTCCCCACCCGGTTCGGGGTCCGGATCCTGCTCACCGGCTTCGAGCCCCGCGCGCTGGGCCCGTTCCTCAGCGCCGACCTGTTCAAGATCCCCGGGGTCACCGGCTCGCACAACTACGTGCTCGACGGCAACGACGCCGTCCTCGGCTCGACCAACGCAGCGGTGCCGGTGGGCCAGGTGCTGAACTCGCCCGCCCAGCGCACCTCGCTGACCAAGGCGTCCGGTGACGTCAACGGCCGCTACTACGACCAGACCGTGGTCGCCAACTCCACCTGGCGGGTGGTGCTGGCGGCGCCGAACGGGCCCCTGTTCGCCTCAGTATCGGGGTCACGGAAACTGGTGCCGTGGTTGATCTTCGTGGGGTTTGCCCTGGTGGCCGGGCTGGCGCTGGCCCTCGGCCTCCGGGTGCTCCGGGACGCCCAGAAGCTCCGCGGCGCCAACGTTCGGATGGCCGAGACCAACCGGGCGCTGGAGGCCACCAACCAGGAGCTGGATACCCGCGCCCGCGAGCTTGCCCGCTCCAACGCCGAGCTCGATCAGTTCGCCTCAATCGCCTCACACGACCTCAAGGAGCCCTTACGCAAGGTGCGCACGTTCACCCAGCAGGTGGCCGCGGTGGACGCCCAAAACCTGTCCGAACAGAGTCTGGATTACATCGAACGAGCCAACCTGGCCGCCGAGCGGATGCAGCAGCTGATCGACGACCTGCTCAAGTACTCGCGCGTCTCGACCCACGGCCGCCCGTTCGCCCCGCTCGACCTGAACCAGCTGACCGCCGGCGTGCTCCAGGACCTGGAGCTCGAGGTCGTTCGCGCCGGGGCGGCGGTCCGGGTGGGCAATCTGCCCACGATCAACGGCGACGCGTCGCAGATGCGCCAGCTCATGCAGAACCTGATCTCAAACGCGTTGAAGTTCCGCCGCGAGGGAGTCCCCACCGAGGTCACGATCGACGGGACCGCGGTCGATGGCGTGGCGCGGATCGTCGTGCGGGACAACGGAATCGGCTTCGAGCCCGAGTACAACGGCCGGATCTTCCGTGTGTTCGAGCGCCTGCATGGCCGCGGGCGCTATCCGGGCACCGGTATCGGGCTGGCCCTGTGCCTCAAGATCGCCGAGCGGCACGGCGGCACCGTGACGGCGGACGGGGTGCCGGACGTGGGCGCCAGCTTCACCGTGACTATCCCCGTGGACCTGCAACGGGAGGTGATCGCCGTTCCCGAGAACGGCCACCAGCACGTGGAGGAGGAGGCTCATGTCTCCGTCTGACCGACGGTCCCACCCCATCACCATCTTGATGGCCGACGACGACGAGGAGGACTGCGAGCTCACCCGGGACGCGCTGCAGGACTCGCGGCTGGCCAATCAGATGCGGTTCGTCGGCGACGGTCAGGAGCTGCTGGACTATCTCCGCCGCCAGGGGCGTTACGCCGACGCCTCGCTCGATGCCCCCCGCCCGGGGATCATCCTGCTCGATCTCAACATGCCCAAGCTCGACGGGCGCGAGGCGCTGACCGAGATTAAGGCCGATGAGTCGCTGCGCCGGATCCCTGTGGTCATCCTCACCACCTCCAGCGACGAGTCGGATGTGCTGCGCTCCTACAACCTGGGCGTGAACTCGTTCATCACCAAACCGGTCACGTTCGAGGGCCTGGTCGAGGTGATGCGGACCTGGTCGCGGTACTGGCTGGAGATCGTCGAGCTCCCCGACGGCGAGGTCGGCGATAGCCAGCCCGGATAGGCGAGGAGCGCTACGCGCTGGGCGCCGTTTGCCGACGCTCAGGCCGCGCGCTGATCGATGATCCGGAGGGTGTGTCCGAAGGCCGGGGTGTGCACGAGCCGGATGTCCCCCGTCTCGTCCCCGGAGAAGTGGCACAGCTCACACACAATCGACTCCGGGCCGCTCACGTAGACCCGTTCACCCACGAGGGGCGTCCGACGGCACCGGGCACACCGCTCGCGGTGCTCAGCGCGTTCATCGATGCCGCGCCTCAGCAGAGACAGCTCCAAAAGGTCCATCTCGCGCTGGAGGTCCGAGGGAGAGTGGCGGGACAGGTCCATCGCACCAACATTCGGCAGGCGACCCGGCCTTCCTCCCACCCGGCTGAGGCACCGGTTTGACCGGGGCCCAAAACGGACAGGATCGGGACACATTCGAGTCCTTCCCAAGGTCGACGGATTCTTAATCAGATGTTGACTTGGGGGATATGATTCCCTAACCGGGCAGGAACCGACAGGTCGGGTTGCAGTAAGGAGATGGTCCCTGGATGAAAGCTTGGACGTCAGGCAATGTTGCGGGTACAGGCACGTTCCGGTGCACAGACTGCGATTACGCAGTGTCGCTGGACGCCGTCGACGAGCTTCCGACTTGCCCCAGCTGCGGCGGAACCTCGTTCGTCCGCGCCTCGCTGTTCACGACTTCCCCCACCAACGTGGTGGACGTGGTCCCGGAGACCGATGATCTGGCCTGGGTGGAGGAGGTCCGCGTGGGGCTCACCGACCCGGGTCAGTACCTGGCCTACCGGACAGACGATTCCGACGTCGTGGCCTACGCCCTTCATCGTGAGTGGACGCGCATCGGGCGCAGCCTGGCCGCCGACATCCGCTTCGATGACCCCACCGTGTCCCGGCGGCACGCGCTGATCGTGCGCCAGCCAGACGGCCTGCGCGTCCTGGACGACCGCAGCCTCAACGGGGTGTTCGTCAACGGCGAGCGAGTGGAATGGAGCGCCCTGGCCGACTGCGACGAGGTCGTGATCGGCCGCCATCGCCTGTACTTCCTCGACCTTCCGGTCGTCTCCGGCGTGCGCTACACCGCCGCCGCCGAGAGCCCTTCCGCCTGAACTGAAGAGCTCCGCGACGTCCGCCAGCGGCCCCGAGCCAGCTGTCATATAGTCACGCGCCGAATGGCAGCCACGATCTCTGTCCTATCCCAGAAGGGCGGAACCGGAAAGACCACGGCGGTGCGGACGCTCACCGACGTGTTCCGCCGCATCGGGCTGAGCGTGCTGGCGGTCGACCTCGATCCCCAGGGGAATCTGTCCGATTACCTGGACGTCGACCCGGACGTGGCGCCCACGATCGGGGACGTCCTGTCCGGTCGGGCCCAGCCGCGGGAGGCGGTGCACGGCGGGATCATCCCGGCCAACCTGGGACTGGCGGAGGCCGAGCTGGCGCTGGGCGGCAAGATGGGCCGCGAGCTGGCGCTGAAGAAGGCGCTGCGCCAGCTCAAGGGCGACTACGACCTGGTGTTGATCGACTGCCCGCCCGCCCTGGGGCTGCTCAGCGTGAACGCGCTGGTGGCCTCCGATTACGCCCTGCTGTCGGCCGAGGCGCAGTACTTCGCCATGCAGGGCGTGGAGCAGGCGCTGGAGGTGATCGAGCTGGCCCGGGAGAACCTCAACCCGGAACTCGAGTGGCTGGGTGTGATCCTGAACATCGCCGACATGCGCACACGACATTCCCGCGAGGCGTTTGAGTCCCTGGGCCAGCACTACGGCGACAAGCTGATCCAGACCACGATCCGGAGCTCCATCGCCTACGCGGAGTCGGCCGAGCGCGCGCAGTCGATCCTCGACTGGCGCCCGGACCTGGGGGTCGACTACGTGGACGTGGCCGACGAGCTGCTGGCGCGCCTCGAGCTGGCGCCTCCGCGCCGGCGGCTGGCGCAGCTCCGCCAGGAGCTCGGGGCGGGCCAGCCCGAGCGGGCTACAACTCGCTGACGTCGGCGCCGCGGGACTCGAACGGCGCCCGCATCACCCGGCCCCAGCCCGCCACCTCGGCCTCCAGCGCCGCCATCACCGCGCCCGTGTGCTCGAAATGGCACCACACGAGCACCGTCGGCCCGGCCCCGGAGATCGTCGCCCCCAGCGCCCCCAGCGCGGGGGCGCGCTCCAGCAGCTGGGCCGAGCGCGGGTACAGCGACGCCCGGTAGGGCTGGTGCAGCCGGTCCCGGAGTCCGGCCGCGATCAGCTCCCAGTCGCTGCCGGCCAGCCCCAGCATCAGCATGGCCACGTGCGCGGCGTTGAAAGACGCGTCGGCCAGCGGGACCGAGGCCGGCAGCGCGCGGCGGGCCTCCTCGGTCGACACCGGCTCGGATGGCACGACCAGCACCGCCTCGAGCCCCATCGGCGCGTCGAAGCGATGGATCTCGGATCCACCGCAGATCACGAATCCTCCGTTGAGCGCGGCCGCCACGTTGTCCGGATGGCCCTCGAGTTTCGCGGCCAAACCCTGCACGTCGGCATCCAGCTCGAACAGGTGATCGGCGGCCAGCAGGCCGGCCACCACCGCGGCCGCGCTAGAGCCCAGGCCCCCGGCGAGGGGGATGTCCGAGGCGATACGGAACTCGAACCCATCGGCCGGGTGCAGCGCCTCAAAGCCGCGCACCACCAGATTCTGCCGGTCCCGCGGCACGTCGAGCTCGGTGTGCACGGCGAAGCTCCCCGTCTCCTGCACCTCGAGCTCCAAATGCAGCGCGATCGCCGCGGCCAGCACGTCGAACCCTGGGCCCAGGTTGGCCGAGGAGGCGGGGACCTGGACCAGCCGGCGGCGCTTCAGGCTCATCCCAGCACTGCTTGCTCGAGGGCTTCGAGCTGAGGATCGCACGGGACCACCGCGCCGGCGCTGCGCAGTGCAGTCTGCGGGTCCTTGAGCCCGTGCCCGGTGAGCACGCAGACCACGCGCCGCGCGCCGCCCGCCCCGTGGGCTAGCAACCCGGCCACGCTGGCCGCCGAGGCCGGCTCGCAGAACACCCCCTCGGCCGCCGCCAGCAGCCGGTAGGCGTCCAGGATCTGCGCGTCGGTCACCGCCTTCACCGCGCCTTCGGATGAGGTCATGGCGTCCATGGCATCCTCCCAGCGCGCCGGATTGCCGATCCGGATCGCGCTAGCCACCGTCTCTGGATTCTCGACCGGGGCCCCGTGGACCAGGGGGGCTGCACCGGCCGCCTGGAAGCCCAGCATGCGGGGCGCGCAGCCGCACTCCTTAAACCCGCGCCAGTAAGCGGTGATGTTGCCCGCGTTGCCCACGGGGATGCACAGGGCGTCGAGCTCGCCGTCTAGAGCCTCGACGATCTCGAACGCGGCGGTCTTTTGACCTTCGATCCGGAAGTCGTTGACCGAGTTGACCAGCGAGATGGGATGGCGCTCTACCAGATCTCGGACCAGCTTGAGGGCGACGTCGAAATTGGCCCGCAACACGATCACCTGGGCGCCGTGGATCAACGCCTGGGCCAGCTTGCCGGTGGCGATCTTGCCCTCGGGCACGATGACCGCACCGCGCAGGCCGGCGCGAGCCGCGTACGCCGCCGCCGACGCCGCCGTGTTGCCGGTCGAGGCGCACACCACGGCCTGGGCGCCCTCCCGGACCGCGGCCGACACGGCGCAGGTCATTCCCCGATCCTTGAACGAGCCGGTCGGATTGGCGCCCTCCAGCTTCAGCCACACCTCGGTGCCGGCACGCTCGGACAACCGCGGGGCGGGCACGAGCGGCGTCGAGCCCTCCTGGAGGGACACGATCGGGTCCCCCCGCCCGAAGGGCAGGCGATCGCGGTAGCGCTCGATGATCCCAGGCATCGATGCGCCAGCATGTCACGCCTGGAGCAGCGGTACCGCTTCGATCACGCGGTCTGTGAGCTCGCCCACGGGCCGCGTCCGATCCACCCTGACCTCGATCACCTCCGCGCCCGCGGCCAGGCGGGACAGCAGGGCAAACCGCCGCTCGAGGCGGTCCGGCCGAGCGCCGCTGTTTAGGGCGTGCTGGAGCAGCGGCGCGGCCTTCGCCTCCACGCGGCGCACCAGGGGGAGATCGCTGCCGGGCTGCGTCGGCTCAAGCACCAGCACCACGCCCAGCGGCCGCGGCGCCTGATCCGGCTCCCGGATCCGTACCCACCATTCGCCGCTCAGCCGGTGCAGGCGGTCAGCCAGCTCGTCGGCGAGTTCACAGGACGGGAAGTTGGCCACCGGCGGGCCGGGCAGAGCCAGCACCCCGTCGTCGCTCGGCTCCAGCGCCACGACATCGTCGGCCAGAAACCGGGCCCCGGATCGGAGCAACTCCAGCAGCAGGGTCGTCTTCCCGGCGCCGCTGGCCCCGGCGATGGCAATCGCGGTGCCGCGGCTGACCACGCAACCCGCGTGCAGGGCGTCGCGACCCCGCGCCAGGCTGGCGGTGACCAGGGCGGTGTCGAGCAGCAGCCGCCTCCAAGCCGGCGCGTTGAGGTCAGTGGGAGCGCAGCGCATGAGGTTGGCGCCGGAACCGATGTAGAAGCGACCCAGCGCGTGCGCCATGCGGATGTCGCCCGCCTGTCCCCGCTCCGCCTCCCAGCTCGAGCCGTCCACCACCGCGCGGCCCACGACCGGCGGCGTCAGCGACCCGCTCCAGGCGGCGTCGAGCTCTG
>DASZGO010000135.1:0-1558 GCA_035938755.1 Solirubrobacteraceae bacterium
TTCAGGTGCTGCATCTCCTGTGTCGTTCCGCCCGCCGCGGTGACCGCTTTCACGAGCTTGTTGCCAGGGCCGAGCCGGCCGGCGACCGTGATGAGCAGGCGGGTCGTGGGCGGGATCGTGGCCAGGGCCGGCGCCATCGACTCGGCGCGAGTGGCGGCGAGTACGCGCACGTAGACCGCCCGGTAGGGATCGAGGAAGGGGGCCTGGAGAATGGAATCCTGGAGGCGTGCGGTGGTGAGACCCGTGCCTTCGAGCGTCTCGAAGCCGAAATCGGAGACGAGCTCCGATTTCCACCGGTCAAGAGTCGAGTTGGCGGCCTCGACGATGAGGAATCGCTCCTCACCGTGAAGGAGCAGGACGGTCCTCTCGTGGCTGGTTGCGGCTCGAGCCATCGCTGGGATCGTAAGTCCTACCTCACATGGGCAGAGTGATGGTTCCCTCCTGGTCTGTCCGCAGCACGTTGGGCGGGAATCCATTCGCGAGCCGGCCGGCGGTCCGCGAGGCGATGAGCTGAGTGGTCGTGGTCATCGCTGCATTCACCAGGTCGGGTGAGAGCTGGCTGCGCCCACCCACCGGCAGCAGCAGATACGTGCAGGGTCCGCGCAGCCGCGCGGCGGCGATGGTTTGCGCATCAAGGTCAAGGTCGCTGAAGTCGCAGAAGCTGTGGCCATCCGGGCCCACGACCCGCATCGCGAGGTAGGCTGCGCCGACCTGGTCGCCAGGGGCGCCGGACTCAGGCGCAAGGACCTGCAGATCAAATCCGGCGATCGCGATCGTTGACCCGGCGCTGAGCCTCAAGACCGAAGCGCCGCGAGCCGTACTTTCGAGCGCGGCCGTGCGCCAGGCGGAGCCGGTGAGGTTAGCGTCGGGGATCAGGAGGTCGCGGGCGGGGCGATCGAAGCCCGCCAGACCACCGACGTGGCCGAGCGTCGGCGCGGTGATCGCCAGCGCATCCACCGTCATCTGCCACGGAGCGAGCTGAACGCCGAGCTCGTCTTTGAGTCGAGCGGGGCTTGGGCCGCCGTCGACCAGGACCGCACCGTGCGGTCCACGAAACAGGATTGCCTGCCCATCGCCGACCGCCATCACGATGGCCTGGGGTGGAGCGTTCGCCCACATGCCCAGGGCCGTGCCGGCGATGAGCGTGGGCGCGAGGACCGCGGTGATCACGGCCACGCGGCGGTTTCTGCCTGACGCATGGCCGGCCGCAATGCCGGGCCCGAGCGCCGAGTAGTAGGCGACGCCCGCCCAGGTCGGAAATTTGGGAATGGGGATGACCGCGGCAGGGACGCGCGCGAGCACGTAGGCGACCTGTTCGAGATACGCGAGCAGGCCGGTGATCGGGATGGCGGCGAGGCGGGCGATCTCCGGTTGCAGCGACAGGGCGCCGAGCAGCAGCCCGCAGCTGACAAGAGCCGGAAGGATGGGTATTACGAGGGCGTTGGCCAGCGGAGCAACGGGCGAGAGAACGTGGAAATCGGTTGCCATCATGGGCAGGGTTCCGACCTGTGCGGCACAGGTGACCGCAAAGGGCTCACGCACGATCCTGGGCAGGAAG
>DASZGO010000136.1:0-8408 GCA_035938755.1 Solirubrobacteraceae bacterium
CCGCACATGCCGGTGATCGTCTTGATCTGCTTGACGTCGGTGATGGGCATGATCCCCGGGATGATCGGGACCTCGACACCCGCCGCGCGAGCCTCCTCGATGAACCGGAAGTAGAGCTCGTTGTCGAAGAACAGCTGGGTGATCAAGAACGACACACCCGACTGAACCTTCTGCTTCAGGAAGTGCAGGTCGTGGGCTAGGTCGGGCGCGTCGGGATGGACCTCCGGGAAGCAAGCTGCGCCGATGCCGAAGGGGTAGCCCGCGGAGATCAGCGCCGCCAGCTCGGTCGAATACTGGAGCCCTCCCGGATGCGGACGCCACTCGGTCTCGCCCCGCGGCGGGTCGCCGCGCAAGGCCAGCACGTTGTCGATCCCGCCCTCGGCGATGTCGTCGAGAATCGCCGCCAGCTCCTCGCGGCTGGTGCCCACGCAGCTCAGGTGGGCCATGGCCTCGATCTCCAGCTCCTGCTTGATCCACTTGGTGATCTCGACCGTGCGCTCCCGGGTCGAGCCACCCGCGCCGTAGGTCACCGAGACGAAGTCAGGCTCCAGCCGGGCCAGTTCTTTGAGTGCGGCCCGGAGGTTGCGCTCGCCGTCGTCGGTCTTGGGGGGGAAGAACTCAAACGAGAAGACCGGCTCTTCTGCGGACGCGAGGATCTCGTCGATGCGCACGGGACGGCCACTCTAGCGACCTTGACACGACTGTGTCAAGGTTGGGTGGTGCGCCACTGCACGGCGTCCCCATCGGGCTCAGGTGCCACCTGCCCCAGCCGCTCCAGGTGCCGCAGATAGCTGAGCGTCTCGGACAGAAACCACGACGCATTGCCCTCGTTCAATGGCTGGCCGTGCACGTCCGGCGCGACCTCCACGGCGGTGTGCGGCCCCGCCCGGAGGGCTCCCCGCACGGCGTCCAGCCGTTCGTGAACCAGCCGGCGGCAGGACTCGATGTGACCGTGGACGTCGACGAATGGCCGGCCGTGCCCGGACAACCCGAGCCGGGCGTCCAGGCGATCCACCACGTCCAGCGAGCTCAGGAACTCTCCCACCGGGTCGGGGGTCCAGCCGAAGTCGTAGAACAGCGAGGTCCGGCCCAGCACGTGGTCGCCGGAGATGAGCAGGCGCCGCTCGGGCTGGTACAGGCAGACGTGCGAGGGAGCGTGGCCCGGGGTCTCGTACGCGGTCCACGTGCCCAGGTCGGTCTCGATCTGCACCCCGTCCACCAGCGGCCGGTCGGGCTCGATCACCCGGGCGATGCCCGACGGCATGCCCTGGGAGAAGCGCTCGCGATAGCGCTCTAGCGCGGCTTGGGGAACCCCGCTCTGGCGCGCCACCTCCAGTCGACGGGCCAGCGCGGCCTCCGGGTCGTCGGCCGACCGGGTGCCGTGTTCGTGGTTGGGATGCATCCAGAACTCGCAGCCCGCCCGGTCCACGATCGTCGCCGCCTGGCCCCAGTGATCGGAGTGGGCGTGGGTGGCCGCCACCAGCTGGACGTGCTCCAGCCGCAGGTTGACCTGGTCCATCGCCCGCTCGAGTTGGGCGATGGAGCCCCGCTCGTGATAGCCCGTGTCCACCAGGACCACGCCTGGCCCGGCCGCGATGGCCCAGGCGTTGCCGTGGGGCACCCCGGGCCAGGGCAGCGGGAGTCGGAGCCGCCACAGGCCCGGCAGGACCCGGTCTCCGCGGCCCAGCTCGCGGCGGGCGCTCATGTGCGGTGGCGATGGTCGAGCATCGGATCGCACGATATTCACGCGTAGACTCCGACGCGCTCATGGCCTCCGCGACCGAGATTGCCAAGCGTTACTTCGGCGCCCTCGCCGCCCGCGATCTCGACGCCGCGCTGGACTGCTGGGCCCCCGGTGCCATCGAACGGCTGGTCGGACAGCAGGAGCTGATCGCGCCTGAAGGGGTCCGGACCTACTTCTCCGCCCTGTTTCAGGCCTTCCCCGATTTCCGGATCGAGATCATCGACACAACCACCTCGCGCGCTCGCACCGCGGTGCGCTGGCGGGCCTCGGGCACGTTTGCCGGGCCGGGAACGTTCCAGGGCTTCCAGCCCAACGGGGCTCGCCTGGAGCTCGAGGGCTGCGATGTCCTCAGGGTTGAGGACGACAAGATCCAGCACAACAACGCGTACATCGACTCGGGCGACCTGGCCCGTCAGCTCGGGCTGCTGCCCGCGGTGGGCTCAGCGGGCGAGGCGCGGCTGACCCGACTGGCCAACCTCCGGATCAGGCTGGCCCGCCGTTTCCAGGCCGCCGAGCCCGAGCGGATCGCCGCCGGCGTATGGATCGTGCGGGGCGGGTTCCCGGCCCGGGAGATGAACGTGTACCTGATCGAGGACGAGGGAGCCGCGACCGTGTTTGACGCCGGAATCGCCGCCATGGCGTCGGCTGTGCGGGCCGCCGCGGCACGGCTAGGGGGCGTGCGCCGGGTGGTGCTGGGCCACGCGGACGCCGACCACCGCGGCTCGGCGCCGGCCCTCGGCGGGCCGGTGTACTGCCATCCCGACGAGGTCGAGGCGGCCCAGAGCGATAGCCCGATCCGGCCCTATCACGACCTCAGCCAGCTGGCCCCGCACGGCCGGTTCCTGCTCTCCCGGCTGCTGCCGGTGTGGGACGGAGGTGCGGTCGAGATCGCCGGTACGGTGAAGGAGGGCGATGTTCTGGCGGGCTTCCGGGTGGTCGAGCTCCCGGGGCACGCGCCCGGGCAGATCGGCCTGTTCCGCGAGCGCGACCGTCTGGCGCTGGGCTCGGACTGCGTGTACACGCTCGATCCCCAGACCGGGATCCACGGCAAACCGCGGGTCCCGCACCCCGCGTTCAACAGCAACACCCAGCTGGCCCGCGAATCGATTCGCAAGCTGGCCGGGCTGGACCCGGCGCAGGCCTGGTTCGGGCACGGCAAGCCGCTGCGACAGGACGTGGTGTCGCAGCTGCACCGGGCCGCCGCGGGGTAAGCGTGGGACGTCGCAGCCGAGCGCAGCGGGATGACTCGCGCGCCGGCGGTGAGCGAGGCCGGATGCCGAGCAGCCGAGCGCGCGAGAAGCTCACCGCTCCCAGCTACGACTACACCGACGAGGAGGGCAACGTGCTGACCCTGCGCGGGTCGCTGACACCGGCGTCTCGGCTGGTCTATGCCGAGACGCTCGCCGGTGGAGTGAACCAGGAGGATGCCTGGCAGCGAGCCACCGAGCTGTTGTTTGAACGACTGGCCGTGTCGTGGACCATCGCCGGGCTGGAGACCAAGCGCCAGAAAGAGTTGCTGACGCGCTACCGGATGGCCTCAGCGTCAGAGAGGGAATTCGTTCGTGACGCCCTGCGGTCACACCTGGCCGAGCACTTCCCCGAGCTTCAGGCGCCGTGATCGACCCGGACGCCTTCGCCGCGCTGCTCTGCGACTGGTGTCTGGACGTCCAGCCCGGGCACCAGGTGCTGATCGCCTCGACGACCCTGGCCGAACCGGTCGTCGTCGCCCTGCACCGGGCCGTGCTGGCTCGCCAGGCCTGGCCGCTGCTGCGTCTGAGCCCGCCCGGGCTGGTCGAGGACTTCTACCGCCACGCCGGTCCGGCCCAGCTGGACGCATACGCCCCGCTGGAGCTGACTGAGGTGAAGTCGATCGACGCCTGGCTCCGGGTCGAGGCGCCGGCCAACACACGGGCTCTGGCCGGGGTTGATCCGGCGCTGATCGCCCGCGCGTCCCGGGCCCGCGCACCGGTTCAGGAGGCGCGACTGGCGCTGCGCTGGTGCGGGACCCAATGGCCCACTCCGGCCCTGGCCCAGCAGGCCGGTCTGAGCCAGGCCGACTACGAGACCTTCCTGTCCGGGGCGCTGTTTCTGGACCGGCCTGACCCGGTGGCATCCTGGCGGGAGCTGGGCGACCGCCAGGCGGCACTGGTGGAACGGTTGACCAGCGCTCGGGAGATCCGGATAGAAGCCGACGGGACCGATCTCCGGCTCCGAGTCGAGGGACGGACCTGGATCAACTCAGACGGCAAGCACAACATGCCGAGCGGCGAGGTGTTCACCGGACCGCTGGAGGACTCGGCCGAGGGCACGATCCGCTTCACCGTGCCGACCAGCCCTCGGGGTGTCGAGGTCCAGGGCGTGGAGCTGCGGTTCGCCGACGGCCGGGTGGTGGACGCCCGGGCCGAGCGAGGCCAGGAGTACCTGGAAGCGGCGCTGGCCACTGATGAAGGGGCGCGGCAGCTGGGCGAGCTGGGAATCGGCACCAACCCCGGGATCGATCGCGCCACCGGCTCGATTCTGCTCGATGAGAAGATCGCCGGCACCGTGCACCTTGCCCTGGGCCGCTCATATCCGGAAACCGGCGGGCGGAACGTTTCGGCACTGCACTGGGATCTGATCTGCGACCTGCGCCAGGGTGGCCGGCTGAGCGTGGACGGCGAGCCCCTGGATCCGTTTTCTGGTCCTTAACCGGGGCCAACAGTTCAGTTCAGTAGCGTGCGACTGACTATGCGCCGCACCAAAATCGTCGTCACCATCGGCCCCGCCTGCCAGGATCCTGAGACCCTGCGGGCGCTGGTCGAAGCGGGCATGGACGTGGCCCGGCTCAACTTCTCCCATGGCAATCGGGACCTTCACGCCGAGAACGCCGCGCGGGTGCGTCAGGCGGCCGGCGAGGCCGGCCGTCAGGTCGCACTCCTCCAGGATCTCCCGGGACCCAAGATCCGGATCGGTTCCCTGCGGGACGACGTGGTCGAGCTCAAGCCCGGCGAGCGTCTCGTGCTGTTGTGCGGAAGCGACGAGCCCGGCGACGAGCGGCAGATGTCGGTCAGTTGGCCCGGGCTGGCCGGCGCCGTCGATCCCGGCGACGTCATGTACCTGGCCGACGGCGCGATCCGTCTGCGGGTGGACAGCATCCGCGACGGGGACGGCGAGCTCGAGACCTCGGTCGAGGTAGGGGGCTCGGTGGCCTCCCGCCAGGGGCTCAACATCCCGGGTGCGATCCGCGGGCTGAGGTCGGTGGCCCAGGAGGACCTGGACATGCTGAGCTACGGAGAGTCGATCGGGGTGGACATGGTGGCCCTGTCGTTCGTGAGGACGGCCGAGGACGTGACCAGCGTGCGCAAGCACACCCGGCTGCCGCTGATCGCCAAGATCGAGAAGCCCGAGGCCGTGGTCGCGGCCGAGGAGATCATCCGCTCGGCGGACTGCGTGATGGTGGCCCGGGGCGACCTGGGGATAGAGCTGCCGATCGAGGAAGTCCCGATGGTCCAGAAGCAGCTGCTCCAGGTGGCGGGACGGCTGGCCCGGCCGTCCATCACCGCCACCCAGATGCTCGACTCGATGGTGGCCTCGAGCCGGCCCACCCGGGCCGAGGTGGCCGACGTGGCCAACGCGATCCTCGACGGCACCGATGCGGTCATGCTGTCCCAGGAGACCGCCGTCGGGGCCTACCCGGTTGAGGCGGTGCAGATCATGGCGGCGGTCGCCGAGCGGACCGAGCAGTCGGCTCCGTATGAGACCTGGAACGAGCATCGGGTACGACGCGACACGCGGGACCCGGCATACACCGTGGCCTACATGGCCTGCGCCGCGGCCCGCGAGCTCCGGCTGGCCGCGCTCGTCGTGCCCACACTGTCCGGTCGCTCGGCCCGGCTGATCTCGGCGCACCGCCCCACCGTCCCCATCTATGCGCTCTCCCCGGGCCGGGAGACGGTCCGCCGCTGCTCGCTGATGTGGGGGGTTCAGGCGGCCTCGATGAAGCGCCACGAGGTGACCGAAGCGCTGATCGCCGACGCCGCGCGGCGGGTGGTGGAGCTCGGCTGGGTCAAGCCAGGCGCCCGAGTCGGGATCACCGCCGGGCTGCCCAGCGGACGCCCCGGGACCACGTCGCTCATGCAAATACAGAAGGTTTAGGGCGCGGGAGGCCGGGCTGGCGTCCCGCCGGGCGGCCGGCGCGGTGGGCCGCTTGCTGTCCCCTACGTCCCGAACTTCCCAAGCATGCGCTGACGGTCGACGCTTACCGCGCCCGCGGGACCGCTGCCCCGTGCGCGAAGAACTCCGTCTCCTGGCGGCCCAGCTCGGTGGCCGGCTCATCGCCATACAGCCACTCGCGGGCGATCCGGTGGAAGTTGCCCCGGGCGTGCAGCTGACTCAGCACGGCCAGGGTCAGCACCTCCATGCGCCGGCCGAACAGATGATCAGGCGGGGCCGACTCGTGGCGCAGCTGCCCGAAGTACTGGGAGCGCGGGTCGCTCATGTCGATAAGCACCTGGGTGGCGTATTCCGGGGTCAGCTCCACGTACTCGTCCACCGTGTACCAGGAGGTAGCGGCTCGGAAGTGCTCGAGTACCCGGTCGGGCGTGAACTTCTCGGGCTCGGGAAAGAAGCCGGTTTCGGTGCCCACGCGCATGATCGTGTCGAGGTCGCCCTCCACCACCGCCCGGGCGACCAGCACCTCCAGCTCAACGCTGCCGGGCGGCATCCGCTTGAACAGCCCGAAGTCCAGGAAGGCCATGCGGCCGTCGTCGAGCAGCAGCGAATTGCCGGGATGGGGGTCGCCAGAGAACTGGTGCAGCCGGTACAGGCAGCCGAAGTAGAAGCGGAACAGGATCTCGCCAATCCGGTCGCGCTCCTCCTGCGGATAGCCCTTGAGAGCCTCGAATCCGGTGCCGTGCACGTAATCGGACACCATCACCCGCTGGCGGCTCAGCGAGGTCACCACGTCAGGCACCACGATGAAGGGGTGTCCACGGAAGATCCGGGCCAGCGCCCGCTGGTTGCCGGCCTCCAGCTCGTAGTCGAGCTCGTCCTCGATCCGGTCGCGGATCTCCTTGCCGATGGCCTGGGGGTCCATGCCCGGCGCGATCCGCTTGACCACGCGCAGGATCAGGCCCAGGTTCTGCATATCGGCCCGCACGGCGGCGTCTACGCCCGGGTACTGGACCTTGATCGCTACCTGGCGACCGTCATCGCGTAGCCGGGCCCGGTAGACCTGACCGATCGAGGCGGCGGCGATCGGCTCCTCGTCGAACTCCTCGAACAACTTGTCCAGCGGTTCCTCGAGCTCCGACTCCATCACCTTGCGCATGTCCTTGAAGGTGACCGTAGGGGCGGCGTCGCGCAGCTTCCCCAGCTTGCGCTGAAACTCCTCGCGGTATTCCTCGGGCACCAGACCGACGTCGAGGAACGACATGACCTGGCCCACCTTCATGGCCGCGCCCTTCATGTGGCCCAGCGCATCGACGATCTGCTCGGCGGCCTCGATGTGCCGCCGCTCGAGGGCCACCTTCTTGCCCTCCTTGGTCCGGGCCACGTTGGTCACGTGCGTCCCGGCCTGGCGGACCGCCTGGCCGGCGGCCAGCCGTCCCACCTTGGCCGTGCGCCCGGCGCGAGAGGTGGGGATCCGGTCCTTAGCCACGCTGCACCTGCGAGCCGGGGACGATGTCGTCGGAGCCATCCGGCCAGCGCACCCAGGCCTTGTGCCCTCCGTCGTAGTCCTCGGCCAGGAGAATCAGCGTGGCCGGCTGGCCCAGCGCGGTGCAAGGCTCCTGGCCTTCAGGATCCGCGCCGCGCCAGATCCGGACGAACGGGTTGTGCTCCAGCTCGTCAGACACGGTGGTGGGGTCGGTGTGGCCCGGGTGGATCCGGGTTGGCGGCGGCAGCTTGAGCAGCGTCTCCATGATCGAGTGCTTGAGGTCCGCGTACGTGGTATGCCCGGGTGCCCTGACTCCGCCCACCGACCCCTTGAACAGCGTATCGCCGGTGAAAACGTCGGTTCGCTCCACGAGCAGCGACAGCATGCCGGCGGTGTGGCCGGGTGTGTGCAGCGGCTCGATCGTCAGGGCCCCGCTCTCGATCGCGGCGCCCGGCTCCATCGTGTCGGTCGCCCCCGGCACCTGGTCGCGCTCGAGCGGGTGGATCAACACCGGCGTGCCCGGGTGGCGCTCCAGCACCTTGTCCAGCTCGGCCACGTGGTCGAAGTGGTGGTGGGTGAGAAGCACGTGGGTCAGCTGGAAGCGCATCCGGTCGAGCACAGCCAGCAGCGGCTCCACCGGCCCGCCGGCGTCGATCATGACCGCGTGGGAGCCGAGCTCGTCTGCCACCAGGTAGGTGTTGGACAGGAACTGATCGTGCATCGAGCGCTCGATGATCACGCGGTCAGGCTAACGGGTACTCTGCGCGTCGAAGCGATGGGTCTGATCCACACCTGCTACCGGATCACTGACATCGAGCGCTCGGTCGCGTTCTACAACGCTCTCGGCTTCAGCGAGATCGGCCGGCTGCCGATCCGTGATGAGGCGATCAACGTGTTCATGGGGCTGCCCGAGGACGGGCCCGAACCGCGGCTGGAGCTGACCTACAACTTGGGGCGCGAGGAGCCGTACGAGATCGGCACCGGGTACGGGCACATCGCCATCACCACGCCGGACCTCGACGGCGCGCT
>DASZGO010000137.1:0-6940 GCA_035938755.1 Solirubrobacteraceae bacterium
GCCGCCGGTGCGGCCAACGGCGCCCGCGAGCGCGGCAACGCCCCCCCCGCCGGCGCGGCCGCAACCGCCGACCCGCCGACCATGCCCCCACCACCGCGCCGGTCCCCGAGCCGCGCCCCAAGCCGACCCGCGGGCCGGTCCCGCTCTCTGCCGCCCCAGCCGCCGCCCCGCCGCGCCTCCCGGGGTAGCCGCCGGTTCATTGCAGCGGTGGGCGCTCTGCTGGTGGTCGGGGTCGTGGCCGGCCTGCTGATCGCCACCTCCAGCGGCGGCTCGAGCCAGGCCCCGGCCGGTACCACCCCGGCGAGCAACGCGCCGGCGCCCAAAGCTCCGGCCCCCGCCGCACCCGCCTTCAACCCAGCTTCGGTCACCGTGGCCGTGCTCAACGGAACCGCGACCAACAACCTCGCGCACAAGGTGGGGACCAAGCTGACCTCAGGCGGTTACAAGCAGGGGGCCCTGGCCACGGCCTCCGATCAGACGCGGACCAAGACCGTCGTGGCCTACCTCCCGGGCCACCGCGACGCCGCGCTCCACGTCGCCTCGTCGCTCGGGCTGGGCGCGTCGGCGGTGGCTCCCGTCGACACCAGCACCCAGGCCATCGCCTGCCCGCCGCCGAACCCGTGCAGCGCCCAGGTGATCGTCACCGCGGGCAGCGATCTGGCCACGATCTAGACGTCGTGGCGGGCTTTCTCGAGCTCCCGCCTCGGAGCGGCAAGCCCCGGGAACAAGGGATCACGCATGTCCTCGACAGGGGGCTGTCGCTGGCCGATGTCGACGGTCTGATCGAGGTGGCCGGTGACGCGATCGACCTGGTCAAGCTGGGTTGGGGCACGGCCCTGGCCACGGGGAACCTCGAGCCCAAGCTCCGCCGCTACGCCGAGCTGGGGATCCCGGCCGTCCTCGGAGGCACGCTGACCGAGCTGGCCATTGCCCAGGACAAGTTCGAAGAGCTGGTGGCCTGGGTCCGCGAGCTGGGGTTGCGGCACTTCGAGATCTCCGACGGCACGATCGCGCTCCCGCACGAGCGCAAGCTTGAGCTGATCGTCCGCCTGGCCGGGGAGTTCACCGTTCTGTCGGAGGTGGGCTCCAAAGACGACACGGGAGCCATCACCCCGCCCTACCTGTGGGTGGAGCAGATGCAGCGGGAGCTGGCGGCCGGGGCCTGGAAGGTGATCGCCGAAGGACGTGAGACCGGGACCGCCGGGATCTTCCGGCCTGACGGCGAGGTGCGGGAGGGCCTGATCGGCGAGATCACGCATGAGGTGGACCCGGACCGCATCCTGTTCGACGCGCCGCAAAAGGACCAGCAGGTGTGGTTCATCCGCCGCTTCGGCGCCGAGGTCAACCTGGGCAACGTGCCGGTCGGAGAGGTGCTGGCGCTGGAGACGTTGCGGCGCGGGCTGCGCTCAGACACGCTCGGCGTGACCCGGCGGCGCAGCGACGGCTGATGTCCACCCCAGCCGGCGTCCTCCTCGCGCGCCACGGGGAGACTGACGACAACGTCCCACCTCTGCGGTTCCAGGGCTGGCGTGACACCCCGCTCAACGAGACCGGGCGCCGGCAGGCCCGCCAGCTGGCCCGGCGGGTGGCGGGCCTGGGCATCGTCGCGCTGTTTACCTCCGATCTGTCGCGGGCCCGGGAGACGGCTGAAATCGTCGGCGCGGAGCTGAAGCTGGAGCCGCTCCTCGACGCCCGGCTGCGTGAGGCCAACCGGGGCCGGTGGGAAGGGCGCCTGTTCGACGACGTGGCCGAGGCCGAGCCCGAGCGGTTGGCCACCTATCTGCGGGCGGGAGCCCAGTGGCGGTTTCCCGGCGGGGAGTCGCTGCAGGAGCAGCAGGACCGGGTCAGCGCCTGCGTGGAGGAGATCCGTCACAGCGCGCCCGCACCGGCGTTGGCGGTCTGCCATGGCGGCAGCATTCGCGTGATGTTGAGCCGGTCCGACCCGCGGGGGCTGGCCGCCTTCCACGACTTCCAGGTGCCCAACACGGCGATGGTGAGCGTGTGAAGCGCCTGCCGCTGCTGTCGTTCGCTGGACTGGTGGCCGCCACCGTGGCTGCGTTCTTCATCACCCAGCACCTCAAGGTGACCACGCCCCTGATCGCGGGTTCCCCGCGTCCCTCGCCCGCGGTGATCAACCCGCTCGACGGGAAGGTGTGCGGAGGCCTGAATCACCGGCTGATGAAGATCTCGTTCTACCTGCTCCATCGCTCCGACGTGGTCGACGTGTTCGTCGTCGACTCCAGCGGGAACATCGTGGCCACGCTGGCCACCCAGCGGCGCATGCGCAAGGGCGTACGCATCCCGGATGGCCAGTTCACCTGGAACGGGTTCGAGGACAACGGCCGGATCGCCCCCGACGGGACCTACTTCATCCGGGTGGCGTTGATCAACCAGGGCCGGACGGTGACGATCGCCGACACCTCCGGACCAGAACCGGTCAGGGTCAAGACGGCGCCGCCGGCCCCCCGGGTGATGAGCGTGACGCCCCGGCTCGTCCCGCAGCATGGCCAGCGGCAGGTGACGATCCGCTACGCGGGCAACGAGAACCGTGGAGGCACGATTCGGCTCTTCCGCACCGACCTGCCGGGCCCGCCCCGGTTGGTCAAGAGCTTCCTCACGCCGTGGAAGGGCCAGACCGTGCGCTGGGACGGGCTGATCAACCGCATCCCGGCCCCGGCCGGGGTGTACCTGGTGGGCCTCGACGTGACCGACGCGGCCTGCAACACCGGCCACTTCCCCATCGTGATGCCGCCGCCCGTGGGGACGACCCCCGGAGCCGGTCTGACCGTCCGCGAGCTGGCCGCGCAGCCGCCCCTGGACCCGGTGAGGGCCGGTGACCGCGCGGCGGTGTACGTGGATTCACGCCAGCACCCCTATCGCTGGACACTGACCGCGGCCGGGGCACGGAAGCCGGCCGCCTCGGGTCGGGGCAGCAGCTTCCTGCTACGGGTTCCGCTGCCCCGAGGCCGGGCCCGGCTGTACGCGCTGTCTCTGGGTTCGGGGCAGACTCGAACCACGGTGCCGCTGGTGGCCAGTGCGCCGCGGAAGATGCGGGCCCTGGTGGTGCTCCCGGCGCTGAGCTGGCAGGGGCTCGATCCCGTGGACGACGATGGCGACGGGACCCCCGACACGCTGCTGAACTCGAGCCGGCTGGGACTGCTGCGGCCACTGGTGGACGGCCCACCCGTCGGCTACGCCGACGAGGCGGCCCTCCTCGCCTACCTTGACTCCGCCCACTACCCGTATGACCTGACCACCGACGTGGGGCTGATCGACGGACACGGGCTCACTCTGTCCTCCCACAGCGCGGTGATCCTGGCCGGGAGCGAGCAGTGGGTGCCTCGGTCGCTGGCCGCCGCGCTCCGGGCCTACGTGCAGGCCGGCGGGCACGTCGTCTCGTTGGGCCTCGGGTCACTGCAGCGCAACGTGACGGTCAGTGGTGGGTTCCTGGCCGATCCCACACCGCCCGCCCCAACCGATGCGCTGGGGGCCCGCCCGGGGCGAATCATCGGTACGGGCGGACAGCTGATCGCGGTGATCAGCGACCAGCTGGGCATCTTCTCCACCACCTCCGGGGTGCTGGCCGCGTTCCACACCTATCAGCCCATCACCGGGGTGGCGCCGCCTGGGCAGATCCTGGCCCAGGCCGGCACGTCGGCCGGGGCGTCGGCGGTCGTGGCCTACGGACTGGGTCGCGGCACCGTGCTCGATATCGGCCTGCCCGGGTTTGGCTCGGCCCTGGCCCACGATGTCGATGCCAAGGAGCTGTGGAACCGTCTGTGGACGGTTCTGGTGGGATGACTTCGTACCTGCGGCGCCTGGTCCGCGCGCTGGCCGCCTACCAGGTGGCCGACATCATCTCGAAGCCCATCGCCGTGTTCCTGCTGCCGGTCTACACCCGGTACATCAATCCGGCTGGCTACGGCACGGTCGAGTTGCTGGGCAACGGCGTCATCTTCATCAGCATCCTCGTACGTTTCGGGATGATCGAGGCGTTCCTGCGCTACTACTTCACGGACACCGACCAGGCGCGTCGCGACGCCCTGGTTCGCCGGGCCGTGGTGTTCATGCTGGTCGTCTCGACGCTGGTGTCGATACCCCTGGTTGCGGCCGCGGGCCCGCTGTCGAAGCTAGTCCTGTCCCACCGCGACCCGGCGATATTCCGGGTGAGCGTGCTCGGACTGTGGGCGTTCACCAACCTCGAGCTGGCCTACGGGCTGCTCCGGGTGGATGAGCGGGTGCGCGCGTACACGGTGGCCTCCGTGACCAACGTTCTGTTGACCGTGGCCGCATCAGTGGTCCTGGTGGTGGGCCTGGGACGGGGCGCCCAGGGCCTGCTGCTGGGCAACTACGCGGTGTCGACGGTGGTGCTATTCGGGTTGTGGTGGACGTTGCGCCAGCGGCTGCTGCCCTCTCGGGCCGAGCGCGTGGTCGGCGCGCGCCGAGTGGAGCGGCTGGGCGCGATGCTGCGGTTCGGGTTGCCCACGGTTCCCGCCGAGGCGTCGGTGTACGCCCTGAGCATCGTCGATCGCTATTACATCTACCACGACCGCAGCCCCGCCCTGGCCGGTCTTTACTCGATCGCCGTGAAGCTGGCGGCCGGTGTGACCTTCATCGTGCGGGCCTTCCAGTACGCGTGGCCGCCGCTGGCCTATTCGGTGACCGATGACGCCGAGGCGTCACGGCTGTACGCGCTGGTCACCACCTACTACGTGCTGGTCGGCGGCTGGGTGGTGGCCGCTCTGACCTTGCTCGGGCGCTGGGTGGTCCGCGTGCTGGCTGCGCATTCTTACTTCGGGGCCTACAAGGCGCTGCCCTGGGTCGCCTTGGGCTGGGCCCTGTACGGGCTGTGGGTGATCTTCCTGGTCATCGCCGGACGAGCCCAGGTGACGACCCGGAACTTCCCGGCCGCCCTGGCTGGCCTGGCGGCGAACGTGATCCTGCTCGTGGCGCTGGTTCCCAAGCTCGGCATCGCCGGGGCCGGGATCGCTCTGAGCGGCGCGTACGTGGTGATGCTGGGGGCCATGCACCTATTGACCCGTCGGGCGTTCAGGGTGGGGTTCGAGTGGGGACGGCTGTTGCAGGTGGTGGGGATCATGGGCGCGGTGGCCGTGGGTGGCGAACTCCTGCTCCCGAGCCACGGCGCCGTGGGGCTTCTGTCCCGAGCCGCCGCCACGGCGGCGATCCCCGTGATCCTCTGGCTGACCGGGTTTGTCCGTCCGCAGGAGCGGGAGCGAATCGGGTCGCTGGTGGCCCGCGCGACACGCAGAGGAGCCGCGGGTGAGCCGGCCTGAGATCAGCGTGGTCATGGCGTTCGCGGGCGAGGCGGCCGCCGCCCAGGCTGCGGTGGAGGCGCTCCTCTCGCTGTGCACGGCACCGGGAGACGAGCTCATCCTGGCTGACAACGGCGGTCTGGTCACCGCGCCCCCGGCGGTCCGTGTGGTTCGGGTGGCCGGAGAGCGGTCCCCCGCCCACGCGCGCAATACCGGCGCCGCCCAGGCCACCCGGGACTGGATCCTGTTCCTCGACGCCGACGTCCAGCCCCCGGCCGATCTGCTCGACCAGTTCTTCGCGCGGCCGATCGAGGACGGCGTGGGCGCGGTGGCCGGAGAGATCCGAGCCGCGTCGGCGGGGCGGACCCTCGCCGAGCGGTACGGAGCTGCTCGTGGGTTTCTCGGTCAGGAAGCGCATCTCGAGCACCCGTTCCGCCCCCGCGCGGCGGCGGCCAACCTGCTGGTGCGGCGGTCGGCCTTCGAGGCGGTGGGTGGCTTCTTCGAGGGTGTGCGGGCGGCCGAGGACACCGATTTCACCTGGCGCCTGCAGGCGGCGGGGTGGCGTCTGGAGCTGCGTCCGGAGGCCTGGGTGGACCATCGCTACCGCACCACTCTCCGGGAGCTACGCCAACAGTGGCGGGGCTACGCGGCCGGGCGGGCCTGGCTGGGCCGCCGCTACGAGGGGTTTGCCCCGCGCCCCGCCGTGGCGCGCGCCTGGGCCCGCGGGCGGGCCCGCGTGACCGGCGGCTCGGCTCCGGCGCGCGCAGCCGCGGTCGGTCAGGCCCGGCGAACCCAGCGCGGGTCGTTCCTGGCCCTCGACGCGCTGCTGTCGCTGGACGAGCTGGCTGGCCTGGCGCTATCCAACCGCCCGGGTCCTCACAGCCCCGAGTCAGCCGAGGTGGTCCTGGTGGCTGACCGCTTCCCGACCCGAGACGATCCACTGGTGGAGCTGGCCGGGGCGCTGGACCGGGTGCGGGTGGAGGCACTGGCCCGCCCCGACGTGCCCGACCTGGCCGCGTATCGGGGACTCCGGATCGAGTACGTGGAAGACGATGGGCTGGCCGCACGGGGGCTGGCCATGGCCTGGCTGATGCTGCGTCACCCGCTGCGCTGCGTGTGGGATGTGCTCCGGCGCGACCGGGGAGAGCTGCCGCTCCGCACCCTGGCCGCGGTGGCCTGGCGGCTGGAGCGGGACGCCGGAGCCCGAGTGCACAGTCTGGGTGGCGAGCAGCCGCGCCGCCTGGCGGCTCGACTGGCCGCGTTGACCGGTCGGCCGGTGCAGAGCTGATGCGCGTCCAGGTCGTCGATCCCTCGGCTTACACGCCCCCCTACGACCATTCGCTGTGCGCCGCGCTGGCCCAGGCCGGCGCCGAGGTGGAGCTCGTGACCAGCAGCTTTCCCTACGGCTCGGTGCCCCAGCCCCAGGGCTACACCGTGCGCGAGCTGTTCT
This sequence comes from Solirubrobacteraceae bacterium, assembly GCA_035938755.1. Classification (GTDB taxonomy): domain Bacteria; phylum Actinomycetota; class Thermoleophilia; order Solirubrobacterales; family Solirubrobacteraceae; genus Palsa-465. Next base: position 6,724 of record DASZGO010000137.1, read on the forward strand.
ACCGGCGCGCGTGGGGGGCCGCCGGGTCGACGGCCCGGCGTGCGCTCAAGCTGCTGGAGCACGGTCCGGACATGCTGCGGCTACGCGCGCGGGCCGATCAGGCCGACGTGGTCCATTTCCAGTGGCTGCCTGTGCAATGGCTGGACCGGTGGCTGTTGCCACCTCGGCCGGTGGTGCTGACTGCTCACGACCTGCTGCCGCGCGAGCCTCGTCCCCT
>DASZGO010000138.1:0-10283 GCA_035938755.1 Solirubrobacteraceae bacterium
GCGCGGTCGTTGCACTTGATCGAGCCGCCGTCGTTGAGCAGGAGCGTCAGCTTGTCGCCCACCCCCGTGCGGGTCAACACGAACAGGTCGGGCGAGGTGATGCCGAGCCCACAGCCGACGATCGCGGCCACCGCTGCGACCGTGGCGGCCATCAACACCATCACCCGACGCGCCCGAGTCATGCCTCGACCGTGACCGCCGTTCCGCCGCGCCGGGGATCGCCGCCACCCCAGAACCGGCCCTGGGGATCACGCTCCACGGCCTGCACGCCGCCGAAGAACAGGTTGCGCTCCCGAAACGGGGCCACCGCGTGGCCGGCCGCCTCCAGCTGGCCGAGCTCCAGCCCGGGCTCGGCGTACACGATTCCGTCCTCGTAGTGCAGCCGGGGCGCGTTCACCGCGTCGCCGGCCCGCATGCCCTCGTCTATGACTCGCACGATGGTCTGCAAGATTGCCGATCTGATCCGGTTCGAGCCGGCGCTGCCGAGTACCAGCTCGGCCACTCCGTCCCGCGTGACGACGGTCGGAGCCATCATGCTAGGCAGGCGGCGACCGGGGGGATGGCGGTGAAAGCCCAGCGGGTTCAGGTCGGTCTCACCCAGCATGTTGTTCAAGTGAACCCCGGTCCCCGGGACCACGACGCTCGAGCACGAGCCGTTGGAGCAGGTGACCGAGCACGCGCAACCGTCGCGGTCCAGCACGGAGATGTGAGTGGTGGAGCCGAGCGGCCCGGGCGCGGACGGGCCGCCGCGCAGGAATCGCTCGAGGAAGCTGGGATCGTCGAGTCCGGCCAGGAACTCCGGCGTGCGTTCCTCCTGGCTGCGCTTCATGACCGAGACGATCTGCTCCGCATCAGGGGGGCCGGGGGCGGCGTCCAACCAACCCAGCGCCCGGGCGATCAGGGTCCCCCCCGCCGAGGGGGGAGGGTTGGTCATCACGTCCCGGCCCCGGAAGCGAGCCGACACAGGAAGCCGGTCGATGACCTCGTAGGCCGCCAGGTCGGCGGTCGTGACCATGCCTCCACGCTCGGCCAGCCAGTCGACGATGGCCCCGCCGATGTCGCCGGCGTAGAACGGATGCGGTCCCTCGGCGGCCAGGCGCTCGAGCGCATCGGCCAGCTCCGGCTGGCGGATCGTCTCCCCCACCCCAGCCGGGGTGCCGGACGGCGCAAACAGCGCCGCGCATTCGGGCGTGGCCAGGATGATGCCGCCCAGGATCTGGAACACGTAGGCCTGGGCGTGAGTGACCACGACGCCATCGCGGGCCAGTTTGGCCGCCGGCCCGACCAGGTCGGCCAGCGGAATCCGGCCGAACCGGCGGGATGCCTCACAGATCCCGGCCGGGCTGCCGTAGGTCCCCACCGACGCGGCGCCGATGTTGAACACCTGGACCGCGTCCCCGAACGAGATCGTGATCGGAATCAGCTCCGCCCGCCGCCGTTCATCCGCGCCGCGCCCCGGCGCCTCGACGAAGAAGTCGAGCACCACCGGGTCGGTGTCGGGCGGGACCACCAACATGTAGCCGCCAGCCCCCAGCGCGGTGAGCATCGGCTCGCAGGCCAGCGAGGCCAGCATGGCGCCCACCGCGGCATCGACCGCGTTGCCTCCCCCACGCAGGACATCCGCCCCCGTCTGGGCGGTGACCGGATGTCCGGCCGCGATGACCCCTAGCTGGGAGCTCAGCGCCTCGGCATGAATTCGGGCACGTCGAGCTCCGTGGCCGCCGAGAGCGGGCGGTCACGGACCCGGCGGACCCGAGGCTCACCACCCGGCTCGCGGAGCACCGATCGGCGCTCGCGCGATTCCTCGCGACTGCCGGGCTCGTCGGTGCGCACCGGTCGGGTCCGCGACTCGCCGTACCCGGTGGCCACCACCGTGACCCACACCTGGTCGGTGAGCTTCTCGTCGAGCATGGCGCCGAAGATGATGTTGGCGTCGGGATGCGCCGCCTCGGCTACCGCCTTGGCCGCCTCGTTGACCTCCCACAGTGACAGGTCGCGGCCGCCGGTGATCGACAGCAGGATGGAGCGGGCCCCCTCCATGCTCGTCTCCAGCAGCGGCGACGACACCGCGTGCTCGGCCGCCTCGATCGCCCGGCGCTCGCCGGTGCCCATGCCGATGCCCAGCAGCGCGTTGCCGGCACTGGACATGATCGTGCGCACGTCGGCGAAGTCGAGGTTGATCAGGCCGGGCAGCGTGACCAGGTCAGAGATCCCCTGGACGCCCTGGCGGAGCACGTCGTCGGCCACCCGGAACGCCTCGACCATCGAGGTGTTGCGGTCCAGCACCGACAGCAGCCGGTTGTTGGGCACCACGATCAGCGTGTCGACTTCCTCGGCCAGCTCCTTGATGCCCTGGTCGGCCTGCTCGCGCCGCCGACTGCCCTCGAACTGGAACGGCCGGGTGATGATCCCCACGGTCAGCGCGCCGAGCTCCCGGGCGATGTGAGCCACGATCGGTGCGGCGCCGGTTCCGGTGCCTCCGCCCGCGCCGGCGGCCACGAACACCAGGTCCGCGCCCCTCAGCATGGCCTTGATCCGGTCGTACTCCTCACGGGCCGACCGGCGGCCGAGCTCGGGATCGGAGCCCGACCCCAGGCCGCGGGTCACGGTGTCGCCGATATGCAGCGTCTCGTGGGCCGCCGACAGCTGTAGCGACTGCAGGTCGGTGTTGATGGCCAGGAACTCGACCCCCTCGACCTCGGCCTCCACCATCCGGTTCACGGCGTTGACGCCCGCGCCGCCCACGCCGACCACCCGGATCACCGGCTTGCCGATCGGCGCCGGAGCAGCGAACCCCTCCGCGCTGCGCCCGGGGCGGGCGAACGGATCGGCGGTTGGAGCCGCTGACCGGTCAGGCGTCGTCGGCTCGAGCAGGCTGCTGGGAATGTCGGACGAGAAGGCCTGGCGCAGTCGCTCCTGCGGTGAGGGGACTTCGCGCGTGGGCTCGTCCTCCACCCGCGGCTTGACCGGCGGGGGCGCGGACACCTCGGCGCGGGCCGCGGGCGTCTGCGGAGCCGGCGGGGCCTGCGGCTTGGCCTGGGCCTCAGCGCCTTCCTCGACCGGGGTGTCGCCGGTCTCGCCCGCGTCCTCGGCGGTCTTGCGGAACAGCGCCGCCAGCGGGCCTTCACGCATGCTCGCGCGCTTACCGGTTGCCATGTTCAAGGACCTCCTTGGCGAGCTGCCTATAGGCGTGGGCGGCGCTACCGTCCGGTTCGTACTTCAGGACCGACATCCCCTTCACCGGCGCCTCGGCGAATCGGATGGTCTTGCGAATCCGCGACGTGAACACCCGGTCCCCGAAGTTCTCCTCCAGTAACTCAATCGCCTCCTTGGCGTGAAGAGTACGGGTATCGATCATGGTCGGCAAGATGCCCTCGATCTCGACGTCCGGATTCAGGTTCTCACGGATCATGGCGAGCGTGTTCTGCAGCTGGACCAGTCCGCGCATCGACAGATATTCGCATTGGACGGGGACGATCACCTTGTTTGCCACGGTCAGCGCGTTGATCGTGAGCAGTCCCAGGCTGGGCGGGGTGTCGATGAACACAAAGTCGTAGTCGTCGTCGACCTCTTTCAGGGCTTTCTGGAGCGAGCGCTCCCTCCCGATCATGGTGGACATCGCGATCTCGGCGCCGGCCAGGTCGATCGACGCGCAGGCAATGTCCACCTCCCGCCGGCGAATCACCTCGCGGATCGAGACGTGGTGTACCAGCACGTCGTACATCGACTTCTCGAGCGTGTCGGGATCGATGCCCTGGGACATGGTCAGGTTGCCCTGGGGATCCATGTCGCAGCACAGGACGCGGTGGCCCTCCTCGACGAAGGCCACGGCGAGGTTCAGCGTGGTCGTGGTCTTGGCGACGCCGCCCTTCTGGTTGGCGAACGCGATCACCTTGCTCACGGGAGGCTCCGCTTCACTTGGGGACTCATACGCGTGTGTATTCGCACGTACCTGGCGGATTCCTCCGCCGTTTGGGCTAATCCGCCCTCGCCCACCCAGCTACCCTGCGGCCGCGTGCCCGCGCTATTTGACAAGCGCCTGATCTTCGTCACGGGCAAGGGCGGAGTCGGGAAGTCCACCGTCGCCGTCTCGCTGGGCCTGCTGGCCGCGCGCCGGGGGTTGCGAACGGTCGTGGCCGAGCTCTCCAGTCAGGATCGGGTTCAGCGGCTGTTCGGCCGTGAGGCCGACCAGTTCGAGGAGGTCCAGCTGGCCGAGCAGCTGTTCACCATCTCGATCGACCCCGAGCACGCGATGGACGAGTACCTGCGGGTCAAGGCTGGGGCGGTGGGACACGCCCTGGGCTCCAGCCGGCTGTTCCAGACTTTCGCCATGGCCACCCCGGGCATGCGGGAGCTGCTGAGCATCGGCAAGGTTTGGGAGCTGGCCCAGCTCGAGCGGCGGACCCGGGACGCCGCCCCCTACGACCTGGTGATCGTGGATGCGCCGGCCACGGGGCACGGCGTCGGCCTGCTGCGCACCCCTCGCACGTTTGCCGACATCGCCCGCGTGGGGCCCATCGCCCACCAGGGGAAGACGATCGCCGACACCATCGCCGACCGGGAGTTCACGGGAATCGTCGCGGTGGCCACGCCGGAGGAGATGCCGGTGAACGAGACCCTGTCGCTCGGGGAATCGCTGGCCCGAGAGCGCCTGAAGCTGGACTTGGTGATCCTCAACGCCCTGTATCCGATGCGCTTCTATGACGCCGAGGTCGAGGAGCTGGGCCAGGCGCTGGCTCGCGCCCGGTCGCCGCGCTCCCGCTCGGCTCTGCGGGCCGCGCTATCCGAGCATGCGCGGGCCGAGACCCAGCGCGAGCAGCGGGATCGCCTGAGCAACGGGCTGGGCGCGTCGCTGGTCGAGCTTCCCTACGTGTTCGCCGACCAGCTGGGGGTCGAGGAAGTCGCCGTGCTGGCCGGCGAACTGGATCGGCAGCTATGACCGCCGCCGCCACGCCCCAGGCCGAGCTGGGAATGAGCGAGCTGCTCGAAGGCAAGCGGGTCTGCATCTGCGCGGGCTCAGGCGGGGTGGGCAAGACGAGCGCGTCGGCCGCCATCGCCCTGGGCATGGCCGCCCGCGGAGCCAAGGTGGCCGTGGTGACGATCGACCCGGCCCAGAGGCTGGCCAACGCACTCGGGCTCCAGGAGCTCGACAACGAGCCGCACCGCGTGGCCGACGCCACGCTGGCCGCGGGCGGGGCCCAGGTCTCAGGCGAGCTGTGGGCGATGATGCTCGACCCCAAGAGGACGTTCGACGACCTGATGGAGCGGCTGGCCCCGACACCCGAGCGGGCCGAGGAGATCAAGGCCAACCGGGTGTACCGCGAGCTGTCCAGCGCCGTCTCCGGGTCTCAGGAGTTCACCGCCATCGCCAAGCTCTACGAGCTCGACCAGGACCGGGCCTTCGATCTGCTGGTGCTGGACACCCCACCGACGCGAAACGCGCTGGACTTCCTCGAGGCCCCGCGGCGGCTCAACGCGTTCCTGGAGGGCCCCACCGTCAAAGCCCTGGCCCGTCCGACCGGCATCGGCATGCGGGTCCTCGGCCGGGGGGCAACCCCCGTCCTGGGAGCCTTGCGACGGGTCACTGGCGTAGACCTGCTCACCGACGTGGGCACATTCTTCGGGCTGCTGGCCGATATGACCGGCGACTTCAAGCTTCGCGCCGTCCAGGTGGACAAGCTGCTGGCCGCCCCCACAACGGCGTTCGTGCTCGTCACCTCGGCCGAGCGCGAGCCGATCGACGAGGCAATCTGGTTTCACCGCCGGCTGGCCCAGGTGGATCTACCGTTTGCCGGCGTGGTGGTGAACCGGGTGCACCACGATCTGCTGTCCGGGGCTGAGCCGCACGACGTTCGGCGGGCGCTGGCGCGCACGCTGTCGGGAGACCTGGCGGCCCGGGTGGCTCAGAACTTCGACGACTACCACGTCCTGGCTCGCCGGGACGAACGCAACATCGCCCGCCTGGCGGAGGCGCTGGACGGACATCAGCCGCTGCTGGTGCCCCAGCTCGACGACGACGTGCACGACTTCCAGGGCCTGCTGCAAATGCGCCAGTACCTGTTCGCCTCCGGCCAGGAGCGCGAGCGGCTGATCGCCAACCTGGTCGCGTGATCACCGCCGACCCCGCACCGCCTCGAGCGACCGCCGCCCCGCGGAGACCGACCGCGGGCCTGGTCCGCTGGTTGTGGTGGGCCGCCGTGCCGTTTGCCGCGGTGTACCTGATCCTGCTCGCCGTCCAGTTCGGGAGTGTGATCACCAGCTCCAGCCTGGATGCCGACGCCGTCTCGGCTCCGGTCATCGGGCAGCTGTTCGGCGCGGCCCCCGCCCACGCTCACGTGGTACTGGGCACGTTCGGGTGGTACTCGACGCTGCTGTTCGAGCTGGCCACCAAGTGGGTTCCCTTCCACCGGCAGGTGTGGGAGGCGGCGCCATACGCCATGGCCTTGGCCTCGGCGGGTCTGATCGCGTGGTCGGTGTACGTGATCGCCGGCCGGGTAGCGGCCAGCCTGACCGCGGCGATCCTGATCTGCGCCTCTCCGCAGGCCGTGCGGCTCCTGATGTCGATGACCCAGCACGCGCCGGCCTGGTTCTGTCTGGCCATCCTGGGGACGTTTCTGGTCTGGCTGCTGCGACCGTCGGCCCGGGAGCGGCCGTCGCATCCGGCGGTGCTGGGACTGCTCGCGCTTCTCGTCGGCCTGGTGGTCGGAGTCAATGCGGCGTCGGATCCGCTGGTCACGGTCGCGGGACTGGTGCCTTTCGTTCTGGCTCTCGGCGTTGCGCTCCGACTGGCCCCTGCCCGGAATCGCACCTCGCTGTTCACCGCCCTGGCCATGCTCGTGGTCACGGTCGTCTCCTGGGCGGGCACGCTGGCGCTGATGTCGGCCCTAAATGTCGCACCCGAGCCCGGCGTAGCCACGAACTCGCTGGCCTCGGCGGCCAAGGTGGGCAGCAACTTCAGACTGTGGTGGCACTCGATCGCGGTGCTGGGCAACGGGGACTTCTTCGGCAACAAGATCAGCTTCACGTCCGCCCTGGCCCTGGTTTGCGCGGTGCTCAGCATCGGCGCGGTGGTGCTGCTGCCCCGCGTGGGTTGGCGCGAGCTCAGGGCGCCGTCGCCTGCCGCGGACGCACGTGCGGCGGCGCGGATCGCCTTCCTCGTGTTCTGGTGCTCCTCAGCCATCCTGCTGAGCGCCGCGTTCGTGGTCAGCGGCTATCCCGGGGACCTGGCCTCCTACCGCTACCTGCTGGGACTGATCTACGCCGCGGCCGCGGTCATCCCGGTGGTCGCCGCTCGCCGGCCCATGTGGCAGGGCGCGGTGCTGGTTGGTACCTGCATCTTCGCGCTGGCTGGGGTGATCGGGATGGCCCAGAAGCGAGCGGCCCACATTCCCGAGCAGGCTCCCGAGCCCCGGGTGATTCCCGCGGTCCAGCGAATCGCGGCCCGCGAGCACCTGCGGATCGGCTACGCCGGCTATTGGGACGCCACCCCGATCACCTGGGGGACGCACTACCGGGTCCAGGTGTACCCGGTCTCAGTCTGTGATCAGGGTAAGCACCTGTGCCAGTTCGACCTGCACTACATCAGCAGCTGGTATACACCCCGCGCCGGGATCCGCAGCTTCCTGCTGACCGACCGACGGACCCGGCTGCTGCTGCGGCCCACGCCGGATCTGGGGCGCCCGGACGCGGTCTACCGCATCGGCCAGGCCACGATGTACGTCTATCCCTATGACGTGGCACAGAGGCTCGCGCCCACATAGGCTGGTCGGCCGATGACCGAGCGACCGCTGTGGGCGCCGTGGCGCATCCAGTACATCACGGGGCCGAAGTCCGACGAGTGCGTGTTCTGCGCCGCGGCCTCGGCCGACGAGACGGCGGAGCCCTACCAGCGTCCACTGGAGCGGGGTCGCCGCTGCTTCACGCTGCTGAACGCATTCCCCTACGCGTCCGGACACCTGATGGTCGCGCCCTTCCGCCATGTGGCCACGTTGGACGAGCTCGATGACGAGGAGCTCACCGAGCTGATGCAGCTGGCCCGCCGGGGGGTGGCGGCTCAGCGGAAGGCGATGTCCCCGGCCGGGTTCAACGTGGGCCTCAACCTGGGGGGCGTGGCCGGCGCCGGGATCGCCGACCACCTTCACCTGCACGTGGTGCCGCGCTGGGAGGGGGACAACAGCTTCATGCCCGTGCTGGCCGACATCCGGGTGCTGCCCCAGGCGCTCGAGGCGACCTACGAGGTGCTAAGCCGAGCCCTCCAGGAGATTGGGTAGGGACTGCGGCTAGGCCGGGGAGATCCCGCGCTTGGCCGGGAATGCCTCACGCGACCGCTCGATCGCGGCCGCCGCCTCCTCGGCGCTGCCCCAGCCCTTGACCTCGGAGTGGCGGTCGACATCGAGGTCCTTGTACACGGTGAAGAAGTGACTGATCTCCGATCGCAGCTGCGCGGGCACCTCGTCGAGCCGCTCGATGTGGTTCCAGCCGGGGTCGGTGAGCGGGACGCACAGCACGTGGTCGTCGTCGCCCTTCTCGTCGGCCATCTTGAACAGCCCCACCGCCCTCGCCGTGACGGCGCAGCCCGGGAAGGTGGGCTCGGACACGCAGACCAGGACGTCGAGCGGATCGCCGTCGGGAGCCAGAGTCTCCGGCACGTAGCCGTAATCGGTCGGGTAGACGACCGAGGCGGAGATGAACCGGTCGAGCTTGATCGCGCCCAGGTCCGGGTCGTACTCGTACTTGTTGCGGCTCCCCTTGGGGATCTCCACCACGCAGTTGATCACGACGCTCACGGCGGGGCGGCTAGTTCATCTGGCCGCGGGAGACCGTCACGCAGGCTTCGCACAGGGGCCAGGGCGGGTTCCACGGGTAGTCGGTCACGTCCCTACCGCACAGCGCGGTATCCGGATCCCCCTCGGAGACGAGGTGGCACAGCTCCTCGAACCCGTCGTCGTTGGTCCGGGGAACGTTCCGGCAGGAGGGATGAACCCCCGGCAACGTGAGCGGCGCGGTTCCACTTCCCACAGCCCGGAGCATAGACCCGCCGCGCGTGCGCTTCAAACCTGGATTCCCGTCTCGTCCAAACCGCCCCAGACACAGTTCGAGCGGGCGATGCCCGCTCGAAGCTGCATGGTCGCGCTCCCCCTGACTGCTTTTGAGCCCCAGGACTTACATGTCGTGCCTGGTGGGCATGACACTCCCGGCCCGCGTACGAACCGAGTAGGGAGCGGCCACGACGTGAAGGGTACCGCGCGAATCGCGCAACAGCGCATGCGCCTCGTCGCGGGCGGTCAGCTCAAGGACATCCGGCTCCGGCTCAACCCGGCCGGCAGACGGCTGCTCGCGAACTTCCACACCCTGAGGGCGAAGCTGACGATCAGCCAACCCGGGAACACACTGGCGAGGCTCGCCGTGAGGTTCAGGGCGCCGCAGAAGAGGAGAAGACCCTGAGCAGACACGGCTTACGCCGGCGCGCCGACGGGGTCGGGATCCGGGAACGGCTCGGGGTCCGGCTCGGTCGGCCCAACGGGCGCCGCGGAAACCGGCTCAAACCCAGAGGTCGCATCCGCGTCCGAGGCACTCGCGCCCGAAGCAGCTGCATCGGGATCGGCCTCGAAGGCGCGCCGTTCCTCGGAGGCGGGTGCGACCTCCCCCCCGGCCTCCTCCCCAGCCTCGGCGGCTAGCAGCCCATCCGCCACCCGCACCAGGTCGGAATCCAGATGCCCGCACAGCGTGTCGCGAAGCAGCGCCCGTAGCTGGTCGCCCATCTCGTCGACCAGCGCATAGGCCTCGGCCCGGCCGGGGGCCACGCCCGCGATCACCGCCCGCTCCATCGAGACGGCCCGGGCCGCCCGCTCGGCCAGCCCGGCGCGGTGCTCGGGCGCCGCGCAGATCATGGCCAGTCGCTGGGCCAGCCTGCCGCTGGTGGGCCCCTCGGGCTCGAGCAGGGCGCGAAGCGCGAGTAGGTAGTCGGTCAGCGCCTGGAACGGGTCCGCCCGCTCACAGCCCATCTCAAACCGGGCCAGTGCCCAGGCCACCTCGCCGTCGTCGGGTAGCCGCCGGGGGATCAGGCTGCAGAACCCACGCAGCTCATCCTCCTGGCGCGCCGGCACCAGCGTCAGCGAACTCGGCGGAGCCATCGCTCCCAGGGCGACCGGCTGCCAGGGCCCCGAGTCGATCCGCGTCCAGGCCATCGGGCCGAGGGCGTAGGAGCCGCGCTCGAACAACCGCAGCGCGGTCAGCAGCTCCCGGAACCGCTGGGTGACCGCGGCGACGGAGGCGGGCGTGGT
>DASZGO010000139.1:0-8136 GCA_035938755.1 Solirubrobacteraceae bacterium
CGCCCCCACGACAAAGCCAGCGGTCGTGCCCAGCACGGCTCGGATAGCCGTGGACCCGGTCGACATGGCGTTGGTCCGCAGCACGGACAGCGCCGCCAGCACCACCCAGAAGCCGTGCTGCACGTTGCTCACGTCGGCCACGGCGACCGCTCCGGCCAGGGCGAGCGACCCCCGGGCGCTGTTGATGAACCACGTGGAGCGCAGGCTCGTGTGGCGCCGAGCGATACCCGCGTACTTGGACACGCCGGTCATCTGACCGCTGCCCACGGCACGAGTCGAGTCCCCAAACCAGCGAGCCCGGGCATGGGCCAGCCAATCGGCGCCAGCCAGCCGCGCCGCCACAACACTGTCGCCGCCGAACGCCAGGGTGGCCGCGGCGAACGCGTGAGCGTGGAAGGAGAGCTGGGCCTCCCGCTCGAACTCGGCGCTGTCCGGCGCGATCTCTTCCAGCCGCGTGACCTCGTCCTGGCGGCGCGCTTCCAGCTCCTCAAGGCGGGGCCAGGCACTGCCGCCGGCGAACAGCGCCGCGCTGTCGCGCAACACCTCCGCGGCCGCCTGCCATACCGCCCGTACCTGCGGCGGACCCCGGCTCACGTCGCAGCCCTCGCGCAGGGTGTCCACGACCAGCGACGCGCACCAGCCGGCTAGCTCGACCGCGTTGCCCGTGGCTTGGGCGGCCACGGCCAAGCCGGTGGGCCGGTAGGGCGTGGAGTTGAACTCCGCCAGCAGCGCGTGCTTGGCTTCCACGCAGGCCGCCAGCTGAGCCTGGCTGGGCGGCGAGGAGAGGAACCGGTCGATCTCATCGGCCAGCTGGGTGGCGAGCGAAGAAATCGCCGCCCGCAGCCGATCGCCGCTCCTCGGCGTGGGGATGGCCAGAACGGCGGCTGTCCCCACCACCGAGGCCAGCCACCAGCCGGCCAGGCGGTCCGGGATCGTGCTGATGGCGCCCGGCGTTGCCGCCGGCAGCACATAGGCCAAAAGCGCCGCTGTGACGCCGCCGGCCGCATTAGGCCCAGCGACTCCGGCGAAGAAAACCGCGAATGTCACGGGAATCGTCACCGCCACCGCGAGCGCCGTCGCATGAGTCACTGCCGTGCCGATGACCAGGAGGACGCTCCCGGCCAGCGCAAGGCCCGTATGCGCGCCCAGCTTCTCTCGAGCCGTTCCCTCGAAGTTGGCCAAAACCAGGATGGCGAACGCGCCAAACGCGGCGAACAGCGCCATCTGCAGGTTCCCGATCACCTGATCAGTGAGGGCAAACAGCGCGGGCATGACCACCGCCGCACGCACGGCGCGAATCGCCGCAGCCCGAGACCAGGCTTCTCGCAGCCGCGCCGGCCCGGCAATCAGCGGCGACGGCCATCTCAGCCGTGCGGCCCACGATGTACTGGCGCCGCTGGCCACTGGCGCCGAGTCTACCTTCAGGATTTCGCAGCCCGCCGCGGATCAATTGGCCACGGCTTGGAGCCGGCGGGAGCCGGCGCACGGCCGGGTGCGCACTATCGTTGAAGCATGGCCAAGACCTGGGTCTTACATACAGAAACCAAGGGCACCGGCGCCCAGGTGGTGCCGCTGGAAAGTGTCACCAAGCGCTCGTCCACGGTCGAGCCGGTCCTGGTGCCCCGCAAACCGCGGCCCAAGCCAAAAGCGCCTGAGCCTCAGCCCCGGCCCCCGCGCAAGTTCAAGATCGTGGATCTGATGACACGGCAGGCGCTGATGGAGGACGGCGGCACCCGAGAGACCGTCGAGGCGCTGAAGGGCGTCCGTAGCATCGTCGACGTGAACGTCTATGTGTGGCAGGAAGAGCACCAGCGGTGGTGGCTGATGACCTTCGGGCAAAAGCGCACTTTGTGGGAACTGTCACGTGAGCGGGCCGCCGAGTCAGCGGCTTAGCGCCTCCAAGGTCTGCACGATCGACTCGTAGCGCCGGCCGGTGTGTTCCTGGAGCGCCAACTCGCAGGTCCGGTTGCTGGACACACAGGCATCAAACCGCTGACCCTGGAGCTCGGCCACGGTGTCACGCAGGGCGGACGCGGGCAGCTCTGGGCGGATCCAACCGCGATCGCCGGCCATGCCACAGCAGCCGCTCGAGGCCGGGACCACCGCCTCGTGAGCGAGCGCCTGCGCCACCTCCACGAGTTCGTCGACCAGACCTAGGTGGCGGGTGGCACAGGTCGGGTGCACGGCGATCCGGTTCAGCTGGCGTCCGACGTTCAACCTCGGGAGCAGGTGATCGTGGACCCAGGCGATCGAGTCGAGCACCTCGATCCGATCGGTGTCGGCCTCGCTGCGCAGGGCGTGGCTGCACGAGGACGCGTCCACCACCACGGGAAGCCGACCGCCGTCCGACCACCGCGAAAGCGCCTCGGCCACGCGCTGGGCTGCGGTCTGGGCCCCCGGCCGGTAGCCCTTGGAGCTCCATGGGGTGCCGCAGCAGTGGCCGGCCACGTCGGCGGGGATCCACACCGGCAGGCCGGCTCGAGCCGACACTGTGACCATCGCCTGGGGCAGCGATATCCCGTTCCGGTCGCCGGCAGCGGGGCCGAAGATGCGGTTGATGCACGCCGGCACGTACACCGCGGCGGCCGCGTCCCGCGAGGTGGGGGGAAGCGCAGCCGCGGGCTGGGGTATCGACGGACGCACCCGCCGGGCCAGCGGCCCGGCGAACCGCAACCCGGCGCGCGCTGCCCGCTCGGCTACCGCGTAGTGGCGGGCCGCGGTCGTGGCCAGCCGGTCGCTCGGCCTCGAATGCTCCTGCTGGCGCAGCTGTTTGACCAGCTCGCCGGTGTCGATCGCCACCGGACAGGCGTGCCGGCAGGAGCCGTCGACCGCGCAGGTCGCGATGCCGTCGTACCGGTACTGGTCACCCAGCGCGCGCGCCACCGGCGAATCTGGGAGCTGGCGTGCGATTTCCCTCCGGACCACGATCCGTTGACGCGGCGTCAGCGTGACGTTTCGCGACGGGCACACCGGCTCGCAGAACCCGCACTCGATGCACTTGGTCACGGCCTCCTCGACCTCCGGCGTCGACTTGAGCGCCGCGAGATGGATCTTCGGGTCGCGGTTGAGCACCACCCCCGGGTTGAGGATCCCTTCCGGATCGGCCAGCCGCTTGACCCGCCACATCATGTCGGTCGCCCGGGGCCCCCACTCGCGCTCCACGAACGGCGCCATGTTCACCCCGGTGCCGTGTTCGGCCTTCAGCGATCCGTCGTATTTGCCCACGATCAACTCCACGAGCTCGGCCATGAACGCGTCGTAGCGCTGCAGCTCCGATTCTTGGGTGAAGTTGGCGGTGAGCAAGAAATGGAGATTCCCGGCCGAGGCGTGGCCGGCCAGGCCCTGGAGGAAGCCGTGCTGGCCCAGCAGCGCCTGGAGATCCTGGGCCGCCTCCGCCACCCGCGCCGGATCGACGCACACGTCCTCGAAGATCAGGGCGATTCCCGGAGGCCGCACGGCCGCGATCAGGCCCTGCATGCCCTCGCGGACCCGCCAGTACAGCTCGATTTCCTCGGCGTCACGGGTGAAGCGGGGCGGCTCGACCAGGTCGGCGTCCTGCAGGATCTCTAGGGCGCGCCGCTCTGGCCCGTCCAGCGCCTGGGGGTCGTCGTCCCGGAACTCGACCATCAGCGCGGCCGACCCGGGCGGTAGTTCCTTCCAGCGTTCCGGAGCTCCGGGAAAGTTGTAACCGGCGGCGATCAGCGTGGCGGCGACCATCAGCTCGGTTGCGGTCGCACCGGCGGCCACCAGCTCGCCGACCTTGGCGCACGCGGCGTCGACGCTCTGGAAGAACACCAGCCCCAGGGCAGCGTGACGGCCGAACGGAACGGTCTGAAGTTCCGCGTCGGCCACGAAGGCCAGCGTCCCCTCCGAGCCGACGACCAGCCGCCGGAAGATCTCCAGCGGCGTGTCGGCGTCCAGAAACGCGCACAGGCGGTAGCCGGTGGTGTTCTTGATCCGGAACTTGTGCCGCACCCGCTGTGCCAGCTCCGGATCGGTGCGCAGCTCGTCGCGCAGCTGCTCGAGGCCGGCCGCTAGCTCAGGCGCGGCGGCGGCGAACTCGGCTTCGGCGTCGGGCGCGGCCGTGTCGATCACGGCGCCGTTTGCCAGCACGAGCTTCATCGCGGTGACCGTGCTGTAGGAGTCGGCATGCGTGCCGCACCGCATCCCGCCCGAGTTGTTGGCCAGCACCCCACCGATGCAGGCGATCTCGCTGGAAGCCGGGTCGGGCCCCAGCTTGCGCCCGTAGCGCGCGAGCATCCGGTTGACCAGTCCCAGGACCACGCCGGGCTGAACTCTCACCCGCTTACCCTGGTCGAGGATCTGCACCCGGTGCCAGTGCCGCCGGATGTCCACCAGCAGCTCCTCCGTTCCCGCTTGCCCGTTGAGCGATGTGCCGCCGGCCCGGAACGTGACGGGCGTCTTCCGTTCACCGGCGAACCTCAGCAGGGCGACGACGTCGTCGATGCCCCGCGGGGTCAGGACCGCCTTGGGGATACGGCGGTAGGGCCCCGCGTCGGAGGCGTAGGCGATCAGATCAAGCGCGCGCCCATGAAACCGGTCCGGCCCCAGCAGACCGACCAGCTGCGAGCGGAGTGGCTCAGGGGTCCCTCCCGCCACCCACTCGGGGGCGCGATCAGCGTATGCCGGACTCGCCGGGTCCACGGCAGGAACCTACTGGTTTGATTCACAGCTGGGCCTCGCGGAGAGCAGGCTCCAGGTGCGTGTCGCAGTACGCCGCGCGGCGGTTCAGAACCCGACGAGCTGGCGGATGAGGACAACGTGGATGCGGCCCGCCAGCTCCTGGTGGATCTCGAGGATCTTTCCCACGGAGCTGTTCTGCCCGTAGGCGGCCAGCGCCCGAGCATGAGGCGAGCTGGCTGCCAGAGGCCGAAGCGATGACGAGGGTCCCCTCGCGAGCTATCGCGTGGACGCTCCCGAGGGCGAAGTCAGACTGGCCGGCGAGCACATTCATCTCCTGGGCCTGGGTCTCGAAGTCCAGCGCGAGCATCTTGTTGCGCACCGACTCATACGGCCCACCCTCGTTGATGGCCGCCTCGATCCCGGTGTCCTTGAGCGTCACCAAGGTGTTGGTCATCACAGAGGACCGTTCGGGAGCGTCTGCTCGTCGGGTAGCTCAAGGAAGCGGTCAGGTGCGCGGGTGCTGCTCATCGAGGGCCTCCTCTGAATCGCAAATGGGGCGGGTGCTCATCGGGAGCTAGACGATGCGGTCGGCCACGCGCGCTCGCATCCGCCAGTGGCCAGTCGTCCTAACTCCTGGCTCGCCGGGGTAGTCGGTGCGAGCAGTCAGTCGTCACCGACGCCACCGGTCTGCGAATCTGGAGTCGTGGTCGTGATCGCTGTCGCAGACATGTTCGGGATCAGTGGGAGGCGGGAAGAGCTCGCAGGGCTGCTCGAGCGCTTTGAGCGCTGGGCCGCCGGGGAGCCGGGGTGCCGGCGCTACGTCTTCGCCGCGACGTTGGCCGATCCCAGCCGCTTCGTGCTGCTCAGCGAGTGGGAAAGCGAGGACGCGCTCGACGCGCACTATCGATCGGAGGCGTTTGCCGACTTTCAGGCGGGGTTGGACGGCCTGCTGGCACGCCCGACCGCGTTGACCGTCTACTCGACTGACGGCGGCGCCCGGCCACTGAACACCCGCCCCATGGATCCTCGCGACGCCGACTGATGGGAGAGCCGGTCGGAGCGGGCATGGAGGAGTCCGCGGACCGGCAGGGCGCATTCCCGAGGCTGAATGTTGAGCAGCGTGGGCGGCTGCGCGCCGTGGGCGAGCTCAGGGCGGTCCAGTCGGGAGAGCTGCTGTACGGAGAGGGCGACGTCGACTACGACTTCTTCGTGCTCGAGTCGGGGGTGGTCACGATCGTCCACGGCTACGGGCAGGAGAACCGGGTGGTGGCTGTGTATGGGACGGGCGGGTTCGTCGGCGAGGTAAACCTCTTGACAGGATCGCCGGCTTACCTAACCGCCGTGGTCCGAGACGCCGGCGAAGTCATCCGGGTGCCGGCCGCGCGCCTGCGTGAGGTGCTCGCCCACGACGAAGAGCTGAGCAACGTTATCTTGCGAGCGTTCATCTCGCGCCGGTCCATCCTGATCGAGGAGGGTGCCGGCGTGAAGGTCGTCGGCTCACGCTACTCCCGTGATGCCCAGCGGGTGCGTGAGTTCCTGGCGCGCAATCGCATGCCCCACCAGTGGATGGACGTTGAGAGCGACGAGGAGGCGGAGCAGCTCCTGCGAGCGCTTGAGGTTACAGCGGCCGAGACGCCGGTCGTGATCGCGAGCCGTGGCCTCCTGCGCAACCCCACCAACGCGCAGATCGCCGAGTCGCTCGGATTCGGTTCCCGGGGTGCTTCGCCGAGCCTGTGCGACCTGCTGATCGTGGGCGCAGGACCAGCCGGCCTGGCTGCCGCGGTGTACGGCGCCTCGGAGGGACTGGACACGCAGGTGATCGACGCGGTGGCTTTCGGGGGGCAGGCGGGTACCTCCTCGCGCATCGAGAACTACCTCGGCTTTCCGACCGGAATCTCCGGCGGCGAGCTAACCGAGCGCGCGACGCTCCAAGCGCGGCGCTTTGGCGCCCGCATGGTCGTCCCCGGGCAGGCTGTCGGTCTGGCCAGCAGCGACGGGGTCCACACCATCGAGCTCTCTGACCAGTCGGTGGTGAGCGGCCGTACGGTCATCGTGGCTACGGGCGCCCAATATCGACGACTTGATCTACCTGAGCTTGATCGTTACGAGGGGTTGGGCGTCTACTACGCCGCGACGCAGACCGAGGCCCAGCTGTGCTCGGGGGACCCTGTCCTGATCGTCGGCGGCGGCAACTCCGCAGGTCAGGCGGCGATGTTCCTATCCCAGCATGCGTCCAGCTGCCGCCTGTTGATCCGTGGCGATGACCTCGGCAGGTCGATGTCCCGCTACCTGATCGACGAGATCGAACGCGATCAGCCGATCGAGGTCATGACCACCCGGCAGATCGTCGAGCTGAAAGGGGAGTCCGGGCTCGACGCGGTCGTCGTCGAGAACACCCAGACAGGCGACCGGTCCGAGCTGGAGGCGAAGGCGCTGTTCGTGTTCATCGGCGCCGAACCGCACACCGACTGGCTGCGGGAGAGCGTGGCGATGGACAAGGACTGTTTCCTGCTCACCGGCAGTGACATCCTGGACGAGCAGCTGGCGGTGCCCGATGGCGGGCGTCCGTTCTTCCTCGAGACGAGCGTGCACGGAATCTTCGCGGTTGGCGACGTCCGCTCCGGCTCGGTCAAGCGCGTCGCCTCCGCCGTCGGCGAAGGCTCGATGGCTGTCCAATTGGTGCACCAGCGCTTGAGGACAAGCTGAGGCGAACGCCCAGCCGGATGCCTGCCTGATTCGGCCCTGGGTCATACGCTGCGGGCATGGATGTTCAATTCATCGCCACCATCCTGCGCACGTTGCAACTTGACGCCCGGATCCGGGCGTGACGAGCTACCTGCTGGTGCCGGGGGCGGGAGGGAGCGGGTGGTATTGGCACCGCCTGGTGGCCGAGCTTGGCCAGCGAGGTCATCAGGCTGTGGCCGTCGATTTGCCCGGCGCCGCTCCGGACGCGGGACTGTTGACGTACCGCGATCTCATCGTGGACGGGGCGCAGAGGATCGGCGGGCCCATCGTTCTGGTCGCTCAGTCGTTGGGCGCGTTCAGCGGCCCGTTGGCCTGCGAGCACGCTCCGGTTCAGACGCTGGTGTTGATCAACCCGATGATCCCGAAGCCCGGAGAGACCGCCGGCGCCTGGTGGGACGCGGTGGGGTGGCGCGAGGCCGCTGAGACCAGCGCCAAGCGCGAAGGGCGTCCCGCGCCGGACGTCAGAGACCTTGAGACGTTGTTCTTTCACGACCTGCCGCCGGATCTGACCAAGATCATGCGCGCCGATCCAGACGCCGGCGCCGAAGGACCGGCCGTCTTCACGGAGCCCTGGCCCCTTGCCGCCTGGCCGGATGTCCCAACCACCGTGCTGTCCGGCCGCCAGGATCGGCTGTTCCCGATCGAGCTCCAACGGCGGGTGGCTTGCGAGCGCCTCGGCCTCGACGTCGAGCCCCTGCCCGGTGGCCACCTCCTGGCTCTCAGCCAGCCCTACGCCCTGGCCGAGCG
>DASZGO010000140.1:0-8893 GCA_035938755.1 Solirubrobacteraceae bacterium
GGCTTGAGGATCCCCACCACGGTGAACCACCGGCCGCCCAGGAACAGCTGGATGTGCTGGCTGGCCGAGGGGATCTGGAGGACGCTCGCCGCCTGAGCGCCCAGCACCACGGTGGGGAAGCGCTGGTTGCTGGCGCTGAGGAACTGGCCGGAGGCCAGGCTGCCGCTGACCGCACCGAGCAGCTTCGGATCGGTGGCGTCCACGCCGATGCCCCCGGTCTGCTCCGAGGGCACGTACGGGCTCCGAAGCACCGTCGCCCCGGACACCTGGTAGACGGCCGAGGCCTGCTGAATGTTGGGCTGGCGCTGCACCGAAGCCAGCGCCGTGTTGGGCAGCACCTCGGCGGAGCCGAAGGTGGTCGTCCCGGGGGCCACGGTGAGCAGGTTGGTCCCCAGCTGGTCGATCTGGGAGAGCAGGTTGGCCTGGCTGGAGGCGGACACGCCGACGACCGCGACCATGGCCCCGATCCCGATGGCGATCCCCAGGGCCGACAGCGCGGCCCGCAGGCGCCGGGTCCGCAGCCCCTGGAGGGCGACCGAGACCAGCTCGTGCGGCGGCATGCTCGCGCCGTCAGGCATGGTCGGCCACGATCTCTCCGTCTCGCATCTGCAGGCGCCGGCCGAAGGTCGAGGCCACGTTCTCGTCGTGGGTGATCAGGACCAGCGTCGAGCCCTCGTCGGCCAGCTCGTGCAGCAGCGCCAGCACCTCCTGGCCGGAGCGCGAGTCGAGGTTCCCCGTCGGCTCGTCGGCCAGCACGATAAGCGGGCGCTTGGCGATCGCCCGGGCGATGGCCACCCGCTGGCGCTCACCCCCGGACAGCTCGGGTGGCCGGTGGGTCAGGCGTTGTTCGAGGCCCACGCGCTCCAGCGCCGCTCGGGCCGCATCCCGGCGCTCCCGGGCCGGGGCGCCGGTGTACAGCATGCCGTTGGCGACGTTGTCGAGCGCGGTCATCGTGTCCTGGAGGTGAAACCCCTGGAACACGAAGCCGATCCGGTGAGCCCGCAGGCCGGCGAGCTCTCCGTCGGTCGCCCCCACCACGTCGCGGCCGGCCACCTCGACCTGCCCGCTCGACGGTCGCTCGAGCGTGCCCAGCACCGTGAGCATCGTGGTCTTGCCGGACCCTGAGGGCCCGACCACGGCCACCTGCTCGCCGCTCTGCATGTCGACGCTGACCCCGCGCAGGGCGTGGACGTCGCCGGGATAGACCTTGCTGACCTGGCGTAGGCGCAGGGCGACGCCATTGGCCGTCCCGGCGTCGGCGCTCATCCCTGCGAATCCGTCACCTGAAGCCCCGGGTAGATGCCCGATCCGGAGATCTGGACGTAGCCCGCGGCAAACAGGCCGGGAGTAACCGGGATCAGCGTATGGGGCGATGCGGCCTGCTGAACCACGTAGCCGCCGCCCTGGGTCGCGATCAGCGCGGTCACCGGAACCGACAGCACGTTGCTGGCGCGCTGCTGGGCGAAGTTGACGCTCACTGCCGCCTGGTCCAGCCCGCGGACGGGCCGCTTGCCGGTCAGCGTGATCGTCACCGGGATGGTCGCGCTGGGCGTCGCGGACGCGCCGCTGCCGCCGGCGCCGGACGAGCCCGCGGAGCCCGAGGAGCTGGAGGAGCTGGAGGAGCTCTGGGCCACCGGGCTGACCTGGGTGATCTTGCCGTCCACCGTGCTCGAATTGGGCAGCTGCACGGTCACGTCCTCGCCGACCACGGCCTCGGTCTGCTTGGTGGCGTCGAGGTTGACGGTCACGACCTCCTGGTTCGAGGTGGTCTGGAGCACGGGCTGGGCGGTGGCACCGCCCGCGCTCGATCCGGCGCCGGAGCCCGAGCCGCCCGAGGCTGAGCCTCCACCCGCGCTCGCTCCGCCACCGCCGCCACCCCCGGAACTGCGGCCGCCCGCCGCCGAGGCCGACCCGCCGGCGCTACCCCCGCGGCTGCTCCCGCCCGCCTGGGCCGAGCTCTTGCTGGCCTTGAGCTCGGCGATCTCGGCCTTGAGCAGGGCGATCAGCGCCAGCAGCTGGGCGTTCGACTTCGCGCTGCCGTCGCCGCTGGAGCCGCCGTTAACCGAGCCCGAGCCCGACGGCGTCATCGTGGCCGAGTTCGAGTCGGGGGTGGTCGTGGTGGGCGTCGTGGTCGTCGTCTTAAGGTCGACGAACTGCGGGGCCGGCGGAGCGCCGCTGAGGCTGGCCTGGCTGGTGCCCGAGGCCGCCGAGCCCGACGCGCCGGAGGCTGAACCGCTGGAACCCGAACCGCTCGAGCCGCTGCCGCTGCTGCCCGAGCCGGAGCTACCTCCGGTCGATCCGAGCAGGGTCTGAACCGTGGTGATCAGCTGCGAACCGGGCAGGAACACCACCTGACCCAGGGTCACGCTCCCGGTCTGGGTCTGGCCGGTGGCCGACTGCCAGCGATTCACGGCGTCGGTGGTGCCGGTCTGCCAGGTCTGGTTGACGGTGATCTCGTGGCTGGGATCAAACCCCAGGTTGACCAGGTTCTGATTGAGCTCCTGGATGTCCGGGCCGTCGCTCACGCCGGAGGTCAGGGTCCGGTAGGCGGGCGTGGGCCCGTCGAACAGGACCACCGGGCTGTTGTCCACCTTGAACAGCGTCCCGCCGGCGGTGATCTGCTGGCCCACCTTGGGCAGCCAGGTGATCGTCCCGCTCAGCCGGTTGTACACGGTGCTCGGCTGGGCGTAGCCGAGCGTCCCCGACTGGGTGTCCGTGGCCACCAGGTTCTGCCGCTGCACGGTGGCCGACCCAGTGGTCTTGGGAGCACCGCTGGCGCCTTGACTGGAGCCGGGGAGCTGGATGGCCAGCACGATTGCGGCCGTGACCGCGCCCGCGGCCACCGCCACCACCGGGACCAGCAGCCGCCGGGTCCGCAGCTCGGACAGGAAACCGATCACGCGATCAGCCACCGGCACCGGCACCGCCGCCGCCGCCCGGCCCGCCGCGACCGAACCGCGGCCGCAGGCTCTGGCAGGCCTGGTTAGCGGACTGGAACGCCGGGCTGTTCCGGTCGATCGAGCGGAACTGACCGCGGAAGCCGAAGAACCCGTTGGCGCCGGGCTGCGGATCCGGGACGTTGACCCCGTGCGAGCGCATGCACTGGGCGAACTGGACCAGCTGCTGCTGGATCTGGGCCCGCTGGGCTGGGCTCAGGTTGAGCTGTGGGAAGGCCTGGGTCAGGTACTGGCGACAGGCCTGGGTGGCCGCCTGGACCTGAGCCTGCGGGTACTGCCGGAGGATCCGGAACGTCCCACCGCGCACCCCGCCGCTGCTCGTCGGGTCGGGCACGTTGATCCCGTGCGAGCGGAAGCACTTGGCCAGGTTGAGCCGGGCTTGGAACTGGGCGCCGCTGGCCGTTGCGTTGGACGGCGTCGAGGAGCCTCCGCAAGCGGCGAGGCCGCCGCCCAGCGCAGCGGTAGCCAGGGTGAGGATGAGCAGACGAGTGGGGCGGTGGAACAAGACGCCTCTCCTTGAAATGGGTTGACTGAGCGCGTTGTAGCGCGGCAGCCGTCAGCTCTTCGTAAGCGCTATAGGGGAATTCTTCGTTATGGGCAGGACGTCTGGAGTCGGGAGCCCCGGCAGGTCCACCGTCACCTCGAGCCCGCCGGCCGGGCGCGCGGCGACGTGCAGGCTGCCGCCGTGCACCTGGGCCACCGAGCGGACGATCGACAGGCCCAGGCCAAACCCGTCGCCGCCCCGGTGCAGGCGCCGGAAGGGCTCGGCCAGGGCCGCGGCATCGTCGGCGTCGATCGCGGGCCCGCCATTGGCCACCCGCAGCCTGACTCGCCCCGCGTCGAAGCTGGTGGCCACCTCGACGAACCCGCGGGGTTCGTTGTGGCGGATCGCGTTGTCCACCAGGTTGGCGATCATGCGCTCGAGCAGGGCCGCGTCGCCCCGCACCCAGGCGGGCCCCAGCTCGTTGCGCACCTCCAGCTGGCGCTCCTGGGCGGGCGCGTGAAGATCCGTGACGCAGTCGGCGGCCAGCCCGGCCAGGTCCACGGGCTCCTCGGCGTGGGCCGCGGCCTGGCTGCGCGCAAGCATCAACAGCCCTTCGAGCAGTCGCTCGCAGCGGTCCACCGTGTCCCGGACGGTCTCGCCCATGCGACGCAGCTCGTCCTCAGTCACGTCAGGGTCGGCCAGGGCCACGTCGATCTCGGTGCGCATGATGGCCAGCGGGGTGCGCAGCTCGTGCGAGGCGTTGGCCGCGAAACTCTGCTGGCTGGCGAAGGCCTGCTCGAGCCGGGTCAGCATGCCGTCGAAAGTGTCGGCCAGCTCTTTAAGCTCATCGGACGGCCCCTCGAGCGCGATGCGCTCGCTCAGGTTCTCGCCTGACACCGCCTTGGCGGTGGAGATGATGCGCCGTAGCGGCCGGAGGGCTCGCCCGGCCAGCAACCAGCCGGCCACGCCCGACACGAGCGTCATCGCCGCCAGCGCGCCGATGTACTCCAACAGCAGCCGGTGCAGCGCGTCGGCGCGCAGCTGCGCCCGCACCGCGGCCACGGCCCGGAACAGACCCTGGGAGCCGGGCAGGAACGCACGCGGTTCGAAACCCGGCGCGTTTGGCGGAACCGTCACACCGGCCCGCTGCAGCACCTGCCGGAAGTCCCCGCGCGCGTCGAGGTTGTGGCGGACCAGCACGTAGCCGATGGTCAGCAGCACGGCTCCGGTGATCAGGAACACCACGCCGTACAGCACGGTCAGACGCAGGCGGATGGTTCCCCGCATCAGGACATCCGGTAGCCGGCGCCGATCACCGTCTCCACGGCCACCGGCTCGCCCAGCTTGCGCCGCAGGGTCATCACGGTCATGCGCACCACGTTGGTGAACGGGTCGATCTGCTCATCCCATACCCGCTCGAGCAGCTCCTCCGCCGATACGGTGGCTCCGTCGGCCGCCATCAGCGTCTCCAGCACGGCCATCTCCTTGCGGGCCAGCTGGATCGGCTGGCCGGCGCGACTCACGCTGCGCCGCGCCGGATCGAGCTCGATGTCTCCATGGCGCAGCACCGGGGGGCGGCTGGGCACCGAGCGCCGGGCCAGGGCGTGGATCCGGGCCACCAGCTCGGCGAAGCGAAACGGCTTGGCCAGATAGTCGTCGGCCCCGATGGCCAGACCGGCCACCACGTCGTCGAGCGTGCCGGCGGCGGTCAGCATGAGGATCCCGGTCTCCGGCTGCTCGTCGCGCACGGACTGGCAGACCTCGTCGCCGTGGACCCCGGGGAGGTCGCGATCCAGGACCAGCACGTCGTAGCGGATCACCCGCGATTTGATCAGCGCCTCACGCCCGTCCGGGGCCACGTCAACGGCCATGCCCTCCCGTCTCAGGCCGCGCGCGATCGCGTCGGCCAGCCGACGCTCGTCCTCCGCGATCAGGACCCGCATACCTACAGGATGACGCGCGCGCAGTAAGACTTCCATAAGCCGCGAGCTCTCCCGGACGATGACAGCAGATGGTGTAACGATGGGTATGGTTCTCGCCGTGGCGTCTGAGCCCAATCTCGCCGAGCGCGGCATGGCCATCGGCCTCCGGGCGCTGAACTGGCTGTCCAATTCGGATCTCTTGGACCGGCTGGGCATCCGCGACC
Organism: Solirubrobacteraceae bacterium; assembly: GCA_035938755.1. GTDB lineage: Bacteria > Actinomycetota > Thermoleophilia > Solirubrobacterales > Solirubrobacteraceae > Palsa-465. Next base: position 5,588 of record DASZGO010000140.1, read on the forward strand.
AGACCGAACGCTTCCTGCACAGCGCCTCCAAGACCAGCGCCCGCACCGCGGCGCGGGCCGGCCGCACGTTCGCGGCCGCGCAGAAGCGCTCGCGGCCCGCACGCCAGCCCGCCGCGGGGCGCAGCGACCTGTTCGACGTCACCCCATCCGAGGAGCAGCAGATGCTCCAGGACTCGGTCCGTGAGTTCGGGCTGGCCAGGCTGCGCCCCGCCGCCGAGGCTGCGGACGCGCAGTGCGCGGTCCCGCCGGAGCTGCTGGCCCAGGCCACCGAGCTGGGGCTGACCATGGTCGGGGTGCCCGAGGAGCTGGGAGGAGCGGTCGAGCAGCGATCGGCGGTCACCTCGGCCCTGCTCAGCGAGGCCCTGGCCCAGGGAGACATGGGCATCGCCCTGGCTTGTATGGCCTCGGCCGGGGTGTCGACCGCCCTCGGCCTGTGGGGCGACGCCGACCAGCAGTCCACCTACCTGCCCGAGCTGGTGGGCGAGAACCCGCCCGCGGCCGCGCTGGCCCTGCTGGAGCCACGGGCTCTGTTTGACCCGTTCTCCCTGCGCACTGAGGCCCGAAGCACGGATGACGGCTATGTCCTGTCGGGCGCCAAGGCGCTGGTGCCCCGGGCGACTGAGAACGAGCTGTTCATCGTGGCCGCCCAGCTCGACGATCGCGGCCCGGCGCTGTTTATCGTCGAGTCCAAGTACGAGGGCATCTCCGTGGAGCCTGAGCCGGCCATGGGCGTGCGCGCGGCGGCCACGGCCCGGCTGGTGTTCGAGGACGTCAAGCTGCCGGCCGCGGCCCGGCTGGGCGACGGCGACCCGGAGGTGTACCGCGACTGCGTGCACCTGGCGCGGCTGGGCTGGTGCGCGCTGGCCGTGGGCACCGGACAGGCCGTGCTCGATTACGTGATCCCCTACGTGAACGAGCGCAAGGCGTTCGGCGAGCCGATCTCGCACCGCCAAGCGGTGGCATTCACGGTGTCCAACATCGCGGTCGAGCTGGAGGGCATGCGACTGACCACCTACCGCGCGGCCAGCCGGGTCGATCAGGGACTTCCCTTCGCCCGCGAGGCGGCGCTGGCCCGCCGGCTATGCGCCGAGCGCGGGATGGTCATCGGCTCCGACGGGGTGCAGATGCTGGGTGGTCACGGTTACGTCAAGGAGCACCCGGTGGAGCGCTGGTACCGGGACCTGCGGGCGGCCGGGCTGATGGAAGGCGCGCTGCTCGTCTGATGCCGATCAACCTCGAGGTTCCCAAGAAATTCGGACAGCTGGTCGACCAGGCGCACATGGTCGCCATCGAGATCTTCCGCAAGAACTCACGCAAGTACGACCTGGCCGAGCACGAGTACCCCAAGGAGCTGGACATGCTGGCTGCGGTGATCGAGGGGTCCAATCCGGCCGGTGCCGGCGCGGGCGCAGTGGGGGGCGGAAGCGACGGCGCTTCGCGCTCCGAGGACGGCAACCGCAACGGCTCCAACATGGCCACCTTGCTGGGGCTGACCGAACTGGCTTGGGGCGACGTGGGTCTGATGTTGACCATGCCCCGCCAGGGCTTGGGTCAGGCGGCCATCGCCGCCGTGGCCAACGATGAGCAGCTCAAACTGTATGGCGGCAAGTGGGCCGCCATGGCCATCACCGAGCCCGAGGCCGGCTCCGATTCGGCCGCCATCCGGACCACCGCCAAATGGGACGAGGACGAGCAGGAGTGGGTGCTCAACGGCGAGAAGATCTTTGTCACCGCCGGGGACCGGGCCGAACTGGTCGTGGTCTGGGCCACGCTGGATCCCTCTCAGGGGCGCGCGGCCATCAAGTCGTTCGTGGTCGAACGTGACAACCCGGGTCTCAAGCTCGACCGGCTCGAGCACAAGCTGGGGATCCGGGCCTCCGACACGGCCAACTTCGTCCTCACCGACTGCCGTGTGCCTAAGGAGGCCCTGCTGGGCAGCCCAGAGATCGCGCCGCACGGCGGTTTCTCCGGGGTCATGCAGACCTTCGACAACACCCGCCCGCTGGTGGCCGGCATGGCCATCGGCGTGGCCCGGGCCAGCCTGGATCGAACGCGCGAGCTCCTCGGCGAGGCTGGGATCGAGATCGACTACGACCGGCCGCCCCACGCCCAGCCCGCGGCGGCGGCCGAGTTCATCTCGCTGGAGTCCGACTGGGAGGCGGCCCGGCTCCTCACGCTGCGCGCGGCCTGGATGGCCGACAACCGCAAGCCCAATTCATTGCAGGCCTCGATGGCCAAGGCCAAGGCCGGCCGCTCGGGCACCGACATCACGCTGCGCTGCGTGGCGCTGGCCGGCGCGGTCGGCTACGGCGAAGGCGAGTTCCTGGAGAAGTGGGCCCGGGACGTCAAGATCCTCGACATCTTCGAGGGCACCCAGCAGATCCAGCTGCTGATCGTGGCCCGGCACCTGCTGGACAAGACGTCCGCCGAGTTGAAGTAGCGCCGGCGGATCAGCGTCCGGCGACGCCAGCCACGTACTGCGCGACGGCCGAGATCTGGGCCGAGCTGAGCTTGCCGGCGAATGAGGGCATGGCGCCGCTGCCCGACTGGACGATTGAGCTCACGGCGGCCGCGCTCGGACGTAGTTGATCGAGGTTGGGGCCGATCGTGCCCGTCGTACCGGCGGCCTTGAGCGTATGGCACGTGGCGCAGCCCGCGCTGGTGAACACCTTCTGGCCAGCCGACGTCGAGCTTCCCCCTGAGTACGCGGGTACGGACGAGGAGCCGGACCTGGAGGAGCTGCCGTAACCAGCGTTCCCGCTCTTCTTCGCCCCGATCAGGCCGGGCCCCGCGAACAGCAGCAGGAGCACCAGCACGGCGGCCAGCCCGCTGATCAGCGCGAGGCCGCGATCGATTACCCGCAGCATCAGGGAGAGGGGAAGCCCGAGTTGGAGATGTACCAGACACCGCTGGTCAACCACACGCACACCAGTACGGTGAAACTCAGCGCTCCGGCGATCGGCAGTGCGGCGCCAGGCAGCTTTGGCGAGCGCACCACGACGATCTTTGCGGCGAACGCCCCGTAAAACACACAGCCCAGGATCGAGTGCGCCAGCACGCGAGCACTCGAGTGCTGGAAACCGAGCTGGTACAGGCAGTGGTAGGCCACCGGCAGGCTGACGATGAACGCCAGCCGGCCGGAAATGCGATGCACCTGGCCCAGCCACGAGGGAGCCGCGCGTAGCGGAAGCCGGCCGTACATCCACAGGGCCGTCAGAATCTGCACGAGCGCAAACGCGATGGCGATCGTGGCCAGCCACACCTTCATCGTGATCGTGTTCGTAAATCCAAGCGTGATCGAGAGAT
>DASZGO010000141.1:0-16209 GCA_035938755.1 Solirubrobacteraceae bacterium
TTCCGGCCGCCTGGGCGGGGACGGTCACTGTGGCGTCTGCAGGAGCGGCCGGGGGCGATCGGTGCGATCCGGAGCGACCGCCACCTCCGCAACCGCCCAGCAACAGTCCGGCAACCACCATCGCGGGCAGCAAAGCTGCCAGCCAGCCGTGCGGAGTGCTCCGAGGTTTACGTTCTGGAGTCATCAACCTGGCCCCCTGGCGCGGCAAGCGCCATCCGACATGGATCATATATGTGGCGCCCAGTTCTACCAACGCACTGGCGCGATCTAGCGGAGAGGGAGGGATTCGAACCCTCGATGGACGAACCTGCCCACACCGGTTTCGAGACCGGGAACTTGGGCGCTGCAATGTGGTGTATCGAGGGCCGTATCCGCCCGCGACGATTCTACGAGCCGACAAGCTGTTGGACGGCGAGCAGCCGTCGAGTGCACGACGCCGAGACGCTCGGATTGCGCCGGCCGGGGCTGCCGACCGACCTCGAGCTGAGCCGCGCTACCGGTCGCCGAGCAAAGCGGCCGCGCGGGAGCGTGACAGGTACAGGCGCGAACCGACAGCGACGTCGGCCTCCGCCGAGACCTGCTGTACAGATGGCACGAGCATCTCAGGCGCGACGGCGACTTCTCTGCTTAGCGCGGACTGCGGGGGCGACCCCGGCCTGCCGATCGCCCCTCGGCCTAGCAATGTCAGTGCGGAACACGGTGCTTGGCGACGAGGAGGGATGCGGTGAGCTCCTGGCTGCGTTCTGCCTTCCGAGAGGGTCGGTTCAACGCGTCCGTTCGGTCCGGTTGGGAGCAAGCTCGTGTTCGACGGTGTCAAGCCAGTCGGTATGTGCTTGGAGTAGTCGACGGCCGAGGTCTTGTTGTAGAAGCAGATAGCGGGTGCGGTGCGGGAGGTTCGGAGCACGGGCGCTGTTCGTTGCCACGAGTTTTGACATCTCTTCGATGTCTGCTCGGAGTTGTTGCAGGCTGGCGAGGATCTCTTCGTCGTCGATCAGGTCGCCTGCGAACAGCCGGAAGGACGCTTCGTGTTGAAGTTTCGGGAACCCCGCCGGAGTGCGCAGCCAGTCGCGCAGAGCTGCCCGTCCTTCTGCGGTTAGGCGGTACACCGTCCGGTTGCGCGTCTTGCCTGCCTGTTTCTTGCTGGTTATCCAGCCGAGCGCGAGCAGCCGCCGGGGCTCCGCGTAGATCTGGCTCGGCGCAGAGCTCCAGAACATGGTTCCGCGGCTGGCCATGTCAACAAGCTCGGGCGTAGAGGCACCGCGCTCGCCGATCGCGGCGAGAATCACGTAGCTGAGCGGAATCGGAGTACCCGGCATTGACTAAAACTCCAATATAAGAGTATCCTCCGGCTCGGTCGACCCCAGAACACACCAGGGAGCCGACACGACCTGCCATCGCCGCCGTGGAGGAACTAATGATCGTCTTGCGCTTCAAACTGCAATGCCGCCCTGAGAAGACCGAACTGGTCATGGCGGCGCTCTCTGACGTGATCGGCCCAGCCCGAGAGACCGATGGCGTGATCAGCTTCGACGTCGCTCGGGACATCGCTGATCCGAACTCGCTAATCGCCATCGAAATATTCGAGGACCAAGGAGCGCGCGAGCGTCAAGAGTCGCTCCCCCAAGTCGGAAAGGTCATGGCGCTGCTCCCCGAATCCATCGCCGCTCCACCCGAGGCGACCATCTATCACGTCTCAGCCTCCGAGCCGGCAATCGCCTAACGAACGGCGCGAAGCACGGGCGCGCGGATGGCGTGCCAGACGAACCCGACCGAAGCCCGCGTGGCGCACACTCGCGACCTGTCTCAGCTCGGCGCGCAACTTGGCAATGAACCCGGAGCGGCCCCGCTAAGCGCGGCAGGCAGGGCAGTGCTCTTCGCCGGACCAGCCAACCCGTATCCCGAGCCCCGCGGCGTCACGAACGTACCGGTTTACCCAACCCCGTCCCTCGCCTTGCGGGGGAACTCGCGCGGAGCCGGTCGCATCGAACGCGCGGTACGGCGGCAGCTACAGGAGCGCCGAAGAAATATCCTGCTAATCAGCAAGTTTCCGTGGCGTCTCAGCGGAGAGGGAGGGATTCGAACCCTCGATGGACGAAACCGCCCATACCGGTTTTCGAGACCGGCGCATTCAACCGCTCTGCCACCTCTCCGGTGTAGGCAGCAGACAGGCTAGCGCCGGCGCGTGGCGAAGAATGCCCGCAGAAGGTCGGCGCAGTCCTCGGCCAGCAGGCCGGGCTCGACCTGGGGGCGATGGTTGAGCTGGGGCACGTCCAGGACGTTGAGCACGCTGCCCGCTGCGCCGGCCTTCGGATCGGCGGCCCCGTACACCACCCGCGGGACCCGGGCCAGGACGATCGCGCCGGCGCACATGGCGCACGGTTCGAGCGTCACGTAGATCACGGCGTCCAGCACCCGCCAGCTACCCAGGCGCTCCGCCGCCTCCCGCAGCGCGATCATCTCCGCGTGGGCCGTGGGGTCCGACCGGAGCTCCCGCTCGTTGTGCCCCAGCCCCAACACCTCGCCGTCCTGCACGACCACCGCACCGATCGGCACGTCGTCGTGTTCTAGTGCACGTTCGGCTTCACGGATCGCCAGGCGCATGAAGTACTCATCACGAGGGAAGAAGTGCGGGGGCATGGCTAGTGGGGCGCGGTACCGTTTGAGGCAGATTCCGGCCGAAGATGTTAAGTGGCGGGGGCCGGTCGATCGGTCACGAGCCATGACCACATGCTGATGCTCAGGCGGTTAACCGCACCCACGTTGGTTGCCCTGGTGGCGCTCGCGGCCAGCGCTGGGCCCAGCGCTGCTGTTACCAGTGCGGCGCCCTACCGGCCCGGCGAGGTGATCGTCGGGTACCAGCCGAGTCCCTTGCTGATGGCCACCCGGGCCGTGGCCGGGGCCTGGGGAGCATCGCCCACCGTGCCCAGCTCGGCCGCCATCCAGGAGCAAGTTCTCCACATATCGGGCGGCGAAAGCGTGCCCCAGGCCGCGGCGCGCCTGCAGAGCCGGCCGGGGATCGCGTATGCGGTGCCGGATTACTTGGCCCACGTGGCCGGGACCACTCCGGCCCAGTGGGTTCCCGACGATCCGGGCAAGACCCAGCACCCGGGCGGGTGGCAGCAGATGCAATGGAACTTCCTGCCGGGGTTTGGGATCAACGCCCCGGGTGCCTGGGCCAACCTCAGAGCCGACGGGCGTCCGGGCGGGCGTGGCGTCGTAGTGGCCGTGGTGGACACCGGCGTGGCCTATCGCGACTGGCACCAATTCAGCCGTTCGCCTGACTTCAACACAACGCGGTTCGCGGCTCCGTATGACTTCGTGGCCCGCAACCGCTACCCGCTCGACCGGCAAGGACACGGTACGTTCGTGACCGGGACGATCGCCGAGTCCACCGGGAACGGCTTCGGACTGACCGGCATCGCCTACGGAGCCACGATCATGCCGGTTCGTGTGCTCGACGCCAACGGCTGGGGCGACGCGGCCACGATCAGTCGCGGGATCCGGTACGCGGTCCGGAACGGGGCTCAGGTGATCAACCTGAGCCTGGAGTTCGATCCGTCGGTTACGGCAGGCGAGATCCCCAGCATCCTGTCGGCGATCGACTACGCCCACCGGCACGGGGTGGTGGTGGTGGGAGCATCGGGGAACGAGGGGGAGAATCAGATGGCCTACCCGGCGCGTGATCACTCGGTGATCTCGGTTGGGGCCACCACCCGCGACCGTTGCCTGGCCGACTACTCCAACGGCGGCTACGGCCTCGACCTGGTGGCGCCCGGGGGCGGGCAGGACGCGACCATCGGCTCCGATCCCAACTGTCATTCCGGGCGCAGCCTGCCTCCGATCTTCCAGATGACGTTCAGCAACCCGGCGCACCCCGAGCGGTTCGGCTTCCCCGGCGGCTGGTACGGCACCTCGATGGCCGCGCCACACGTGGCCGGCGTGGCGGCGCTGGTGATCGCCAGTGGCGTGCTCGGCCCACATCCCAGCCCCAGCGCGGTGCTGGCTCGCCTCCAAGCGACCTCCCAACCGCTGGGCGGCACCCGGCCCAACTCCAACTATGGATATGGGTTGGTGGATGCGGGCGCGGCTACCGCGCCCTAGCTCGTCCGCACGATCAGCACCGAGCAGGGTGCGTGATGGGAGACGCGGTTGGGCACCGACCCAAGCAGGAACCGCCTCGCCCCGCTCATGCCCTTGTTACCCACCACGATCAGCTCCGCGCGCTGCTCCTCGGCCACGTCGATGATCGCGTCGGCTGCGTCTCCCTGCCGGGCGAACGTGGAGACCTCACGCAGGCCGGCGCTCAGCGCCTCCGACTGGGCTCGCTCCAGCAGCGCCAGCACCGCGTCGCGGGGGCCAACCGCCCACCCGGGATCCTGCACCGGTCCCGCCTCGCTCCCCACGCCCTGATCGGGGGGCGGCTCGAACGCGCTGACGATCTGCAGGGCCGACCCCAGCTCCAGGGCCAGCGCGATGGCCTGGCTCACCGCCTGCCCAGCCGTCCCAGACCCGTCGGTGCCGACCACGATCGAGCTGAACACGGCCCGCTCCTCCCTTTACACCAGCTTGGTGATCGCGATCACCATGCCCGCCAGCACGACCACGACGAGGAACACCTGGGTCCAGAACCAGTGGCGCGGCATGAGACCGGGAAGCTAGCGCAGCGATAGCCGCGGCCAGCCGAGACCGCGGCTATCGCGAGTGGGGGAGCCTCTACGCCAGACCGACGGTGGTGGGGAACCGCACGCCGACTCCGCGCGGGACCACGATCACCGGGCTGGTAGCGCTCTCAACACGCTTCTGGGTCTGGGCGCTCAGCATCACGCGGCCTTCGGGCGCCTCGGGGCGGGAGCCCACGATCAGCACATCCACGAACGGCTCGTCACGGGTGACCTGCGCGCTCAGGCTCTCGGCCAGCTCGGAGGCTGTCTCCAGCGCCGCGTCGTCGCCAGGCGCCGCCAGCAGACCGACACGCCGGAAGGGCTCGTGCAGGCGGTAGTTGGCGGGGGCGATGGCCACCGCCGTACGGCCGCCCTCGAGCAGTTTGTGGGTGGACGACTGAGGCGCCACGTGGCCGGACGCCGTGCGGTAGTCAGAGCCGAACACCAGGATGTCGGCTTCTTCCTCTTCGGCAAGCCGGGCCAGCCCGTCGGCGGTTGAACCGCTGACCACGACGCGCTGGTCGACCTCTACGTCGTCCAGCCAGCGAGCGCCCCGCTCAAGCAGCGTGGGGCCATCGTGCTCGTCGGCGTGACCGAGCTCGGGCGTGTGGCGGACATAAGCCAGCACGAGCTCGACGCCAGCCTGGGCCAGCAACCGGCCGAACTCCAGGGCGTCCTGGTCGGTCGGCGTTCCGTCGTAGGAAACTATTGCCTTCGTCATGAGCGTTGCCTCCCCATGGAATTCGTGAATTTCGGGGAAGGATGGCAGCGACGGGGTATCAGGTCCAGTGAACTAATTCATGTAGATGATAAGTTTTGCTAATGCTAAACCCCTCCCGGCTCCAGGTGTTGCGCGAGGTGGTTCGCCGCGGGTCCTTCTCCGCCGCCGCCGACGCGCTGTCCTATACCCAGTCGGCGGTCTCCCAGGCCGTCGCCCGGCTGGAGGCTGAGACTGGGGCCCCGCTGGTGGTCCGGGATCGCCGGGGCGTCCGACCCACCGCCGCTGGAGAAACGCTGGTTGAGCACGCGGACACGATCCTGAGCCAGATCGAGACGGCGCAGGCGGATCTCGACGCGGTCCTGGGGGTGCGTGCAGGCCGCCTGCGGGTGGCTTCGTTCCCCTCGGCCGGCGCGACGCTGATGCCGTTGGCCGTGGCCCTGTTCCGGGAGCGCCATCCCGGCGTGGCCCTGAGCCTGGCTGAGGGTGAGCCGGAAGAGATCGCGCCCCGGGTGCGAGGCGGGGAGCTCGACCTCGCATTGTTGTTCGACTTCCCCGGCGTGCGCGCGCGCCCGGGCGCGGGCCTGGGCACGGTCCACCTGCTGGAGGATCCGATGGACGTGGCACTACCGGCCCAACACCGATTGGCCAGAAAGCGCGCCCTCCGGCTGTCCGATCTAGGCGACCAGGACTGGGTGCAGACTTCGGCCGCCAGCCCCTGTGCCCGGCACCTGGTCAGACTGTGCCTGGGCGCGGGCTTCGAGCCCAGGGTGACGTTTGAGAGCGACGACTACGAGACGGTTCAAGGCCTCGTTGCCGCGGGCGTGGGGGTGGCGCTGATCCCGCGTCTGGCCCTAACCCATGTCCACCCCGGCGTGGTGATCAGGTCGCTTGATCCCCGCCGCCCGGTACGCCACGTGGTCGCCGCTACCCCCGACAGCGCCGGCGCATCCCCAGCGGCGCGGGCCATGCTGGAGATTCTGAGCGACGTATCTCGGGAGTACGCGGCCGCGCGGGGGTAGCCTTGATGGTGATGGCCGAGTCGACCCTCATCGAGCAGCCTCAGGTTACGCCCCTCCCCACCGCCCCGAACGTTGCCGGGGACTCAGAGAAGCCGCGCGGGTTCGGCAACCTGCTGCTTCGCATCGTGCTGGCGACGGCCACGACGCTGGTCAGTATCAACCTGTGGAGTGGGGGGCCGCTGCTGGCCTTGTGGGTCGGCTCGCGGATCCAGACCGCCGTCGGCAGCTTGAGCATGGCCGCCATCGGCGCCACGGTCGGAGTCCTAATCGTCGAGACGTTTCTCCTCTACCGCCTCTTGGCCTGGCTGAGCATCCGCTACGACGCGGCCATCGGCCGCAAGGTCCCGCGACGCCAGGCGCCCTGGCTGAAGCCGATGAGCGGCGAGCGCCGGACGTTTGAGGTCAGGCGGCCGTTGACCGCGGTCGAGAGGATCGTGGTCGGATCAGTGGTCATCCTGGCCGAGGCTGGTCTGGTCTGGTTCTTCTCCTTCGCGCACTACAGCCTGCCGGGCTAGTCGCACGCACCCTGAGCCGGCCAACCGGGCGCGTCGGGCCTACGGCACGGTCTGCTTGGCTGCCTTGGCCTGGTCCTTGACCGCCTGGGCGGCGAACTTGGCGTCCTTCCGCGCTTTTCGGTCGCGGCGGGCCCGGAGCATCCTGAACGGCGCCGTGACGATCGACTTGAGCAGCTTGAACAGCCAGACGAACGGCCTAGTGATGAGGAAGATCACGATTAACCCCCGAGTTAGAGTGCCGTGGCCATTCTGCTGGGTACCGGCCCAGCCTGCAACCCGTACATCCGTCCAGGCTAGGGAGCGACCTTCTCCGGCTCGGCTTCGGGTTCGCCTCGCTGGACGGCCGGCGGGCCGTCGCCGGCAAACCCGGCGCTGATCTCGGGGCTGCCCTCGATTCGGAAGTGGGGCAGGCGGCGGTCGATCCAGGTGGGCAGCTTCCAGGTCAGAGCGCCCAGCAGCTCGAGCACCGCCGGCACCATCACGCAGCGGATGACCACCGCGTCGAGGAACACCGCCGTGGCCAGACCGAAGCCGAACTCCTTGAGCGTGCGCTGGTTGCCGATGAAGAACGACAGGAACACGCAGATCATGATCGCGGCGGCCGCGGTGATTACCCGGCCCGTAAACGCGAGCCCGTCGGCCACGGCCAGTCGGGCGTCGCCGCGGCGCACCCACTCCTCGCGGATGCGAGAGACGAGGAACACCTCGTAGTCCATCGAGAGCCCGAACACCACCGCGAACATGAGCAGCGGCACCCACGGCTCGACCGGACCCTTTTGCAGGCCGAACACCCCGGCCAGCCAGCCCTTCTGGAACACGAGCACGGTCGCGCCCAGCGCGCCGCCGATGCTCAGCAGGTTCATCGCGGCGGCCTGCAAGGGGATGACCAGCGAGCGGAAGATCACGAACAGCAGCAGCGCCGACAGGACCACCACCAGACCGATGAACAGCGGCAGCTTGCTGGACAGCACGTGCGAGAAATCGATCGAGCCGGCGGTGAAGCCACCGACCAGGATGGGCACCCCGAGCTGCCGCTTGAGCGGCGGCAGCACCTGCTGGCGGAGGCGGTTGACCAGCGCGGTGGTGGCCGGGTCCTGGGGCGCCGATCCCGGGTAGGCCCGGATCAGGGCCACCTGGCCCGAGGGGCTGAGCTGGGGCCGAGTCACCCGGGCCACGTCGGGCGTGGCCGCCACGGCATGGGAAATCGAGGCCAGCGTGGTGCCCTGATGGGCGGAGCCCACCGGCACCACAACGGCCAGGGGCCCGTTGAAGCCCGGGCCGAAGCCCTGGGCCAGCAGGTCGAACGCCTGCCGCGTGGTGGTGTTGCTGGGATCGTTGCCGGCGTCGCTGTTCTCCAGGCGGAGGCCGGTCACCGGCAGCAGGAATGCGACCATCACGGCCAGCGAGACCAGAGCCAGGGGCCAGGGCCGGGCCTGCACGGTGAGGCTCCATCGCCGCCACAGCGACTCCCGCGCCGGCCCTCCGTTGGCGATGGCCGCGGCGGCTTTCCGGGACGGGCCCAACCGGTGCCCGACGCGCGAGAGCATGGCCGGCAGCACGGTGATCGAGGCCAGCAGCGTCAGCAGCACGGCCAGCACCGAGGCGATGGCCAGGCCGTACATGAAGGAAACCCCGGTGGCGAACATGCCGAGCAACGCGATGACGACGGTCGTCCCGGCGAGCAGGATGGCGCGCCCCGAGGTGTCCATGGCCTCCAGCACAGCGTGCTCCACGTTCCCGGTGCGACTGAAGCTCTCCTTGAACCGCGTGACGATGAACAGCGCGTAGTCGACTCCCACGCCCAGGCCGATCATCAGCGCCAGCTGGGGCGACACATTGGACAGGCTGGTGAGGTGCGTGGCCAGCCCGATCAGGGCCACTCCGGTGATCAGGCCGAACCCGGCGGTGATCAGTGGCAGACCGGCGGAGATCAGCGACCCGAACGTGATCAGCAGGATGACCAGCGCCGCGAGGACCCCGACCGCGGTGGCGGGGCCGATGCTGAACCCCTCGGCCTCCTCGATGACCTGGCCTCCGGCCGCCACCTTCAGTCCCGGCACCGAGACGGATTTGATCGCGTTGAGGATCGGCTTGCCGGTGGCGTTGGGAAGCTGATTGGCCCGCTTGTCGAACGACACGTTGGCAAACGCCGTCCGGCGGTCCCGGGAGATCTCAAATGCGCCGGCCGCGCCGTATGGGCTGGTCACCGAGACCACGTGCGGCACGTGGCCCACCTGGGTCAGCACCCGCTGGATGGCCTGCCGGACCGCGGGGGCGTCGACGGTTCCGGTCGAGGTATGCCAGACGATCTGGTCGAGGTCTCCGGCCTGAGACTTGAACTCGGCGTTCAGCAGGTTGACCACGTGCTGGGATTCGGTCCCGGGCAGCGTGAAGTTGCTCGCGTACTGGCGGCCCACCGCCTGCGCCACCAGGGTGGCGATCACGGCAATCGCGATCCAGCCCAGGATCACGGTACGGCGATGGGAGATGCACCAGCGGGTCAGACCAAGCATTACGTCTCCTGACAGGTCCGGCGCCCTCCGCGGCCCCGCGACAACCTCGCCCCCGGTGACGCGAGATGACCCGGCCTGGGCGTCAGACTAGCGAGTCGGGATGGCCGGCTTGTGTGCGCGCGGTCACAGGTTGGCCGGTTCAGGTCCAGCCCGCGATCTGCCGATAAACGGTGTGTGAATTTCCGGGGGCGCGCCCGGCGGCCTTTCAGCCGGCTCGTATCCGCACTCTCTCTCGCCCGCGTGCGGCGGGACGCTATCGAGCGCCTGTCTCACCACGAGGTGCGCTGGCGCGCGCTCGGAGCGCTGTTTGTCGCCGGAGGTCTGCTGGCCGGAGGATCGCTGCTTTTGCCGGTGGACACCGGCACACACATCCTGCCCCTGCTAGTGGTTTGCGTCACCGCCTGCATCACCGGTGTGTTCCTGGTCTGGGCGGCCGAGCGCCTGCCGGCCTCGGACCTCTGGCTGGGCATGGTCCTGGCGTTTGGGACGGTCCTGATCACGTTGGCCGTGGTGTTCAACCACTCGATCTCCAGCCCGTACTCGCTCATCTACGTGTGGGTGGGCTTCGACGGCTTCTTCTTCCTGGGGCGCCGAGCCGCGTTCGCCAACCTGGCGTGGGTCGGGTTCAACTACGCGCTGGCCCTGATCCTGATCCCCGGACAGGCCGAGGTGGGACGCTGGGTGGTGCTGATCGGCACCGTCGGCGTGATCGGTTTCCTGGCCGACATCCTGCGCTCGCGCTCGGAGGTGCTGATCGACCGCCTGAGCGAGGCAGCTCGGACTGACTCGCTGACCGGGCTCTTGAACCGCCGCGGCTTCGAGGAGCGGCTGGAGGACGAGCTGCGTCGGGCCACCCGGACCGGCGATCCCGTCTCACTGGTGGTGGGCGACCTTGACCACTTCAAGCTGGTCAACGATCGGTTCGGCCATCACGTGGGCGACGAGGCTCTGCGCAAGTTCAGCGCCCTGGTCGTAGAGAGCAAGCGGTCGATCGACGGCGCGGGCCGGATTGGGGGAGAGGAGTTTGCCCTGGTGCTGCCCGACACCGACGCCGCGGGGGCCCACGTGCTGGCCGAGCGGCTGCGCCGGCACGTGCGTGACGCCCTGGTGGAGTACGGGCTGCCGCTGTCGGTGAGCCTGGGGGTGGCCAGCTATCCGCGTCACGGACAAACCAGCGACGAGCTGCTGCGCCGCGCCGATCAGGCCATGTACCTGGCCAAGCGCCTGGGACGCGATCGCTCGATCAGCTACAGCTCCGAGGTCAGCCAGACGCTGCACGGCGAGCCGGGCGAGAGCCCGGCCAACGTGGAGCACGTTCCGGCGGTGCTGATCCTGGCCGAGACGCTGGACCTGCGGGACACCGGGACGGCGCTGCATTCCCAGACGGTGGGCCGCTACGCGGAGATGATCGCGGTGGCGCTCGAGCTGGACGAGGAGCGAATCAAGCGCATCCGACTGGCCGGCCTGCTGCACGACATCGGCAAGATCGGTGTCCCGGACCCGATCCTCCGCAAGCCGGGTCCCCTCGACGCGCACGAGTGGGACGAGATTCGCAAGCACCCGGAGCTGGGCGCCCGCATCCTGGCCGGGGCCAATCTGGACGACATCAGCGGCTGGGTGCTGGCCCACCACGAGCGGCCGGACGGCAAGGGATACCCGCTGGGACTGCCCGGCCCGGAGATCCCCCTGGAGGCCAAGATCCTGTCGGTGGCCGACGCCTTCGAGGCCATGACCGCCGAGCGGGTCTACAGCTCGCCGCTGCCCGTAATCACAGCGATCGCCGAGCTCCAGCGACACTCGGGCACCCAGTTCGACGCCGAGATCGTCCAGACGTTCCTCGGTTGCGTGGCCGCGGACGAGCCGCTGGCCGCGGCGGCCGGATAGTTGCCGCGGCCCACAAGGGCGTAGGCTGGCGTCAGTGGGCGTCCGGCGCGTACGCATGCCTGACGGGACTGAGCTCCAAACGGTGGAGGCGGGCGGCCAGGGCGACCCCGTCCTCATCCTGCTCCATGGCTTCCCGGAGCTCGGCTATTCGTGGCGCCACCAGATAAGCCCCCTGGCCGACGCGGGATACCGGGTCATCGTGCCTGATCTGCGGGGCTTTGGCTCAAGCGATGTGCCGCCTGACGTGGCCGCCTACTCGATCGACGTCCTGAGCCGGGACGTGACCAGCCTGCTGGACGCCGCGGGCGCAGAGCGCGGCGTCCTCATTGGACACGACTGGGGAGCCGACGTGGCGTGGAAGACGGCGTGGATGCATCCCGACCGGATCGCGGGCGTGGCTGGGCTCAGCGTGCCGTTCGTGCCTCGGGCCCCCGCTCCGCCGGTCCAGATCATGCGCCAGCATCTGGGGGAGGAGTTCTACATCGTCTGGTTCCAGGAGCCCGGCGTGGCCGAGCCGGCGCTGTCCCGTGACGTGCGGCGGACGCTCAGTACGGCACGGGTGTGGGATCCCGCCTGGGCGGACGACGCCAACGAGGATCCTCCGACTCCGCCATTCATGACCGAGGAGGACTTGGCCGTGTACGTCGAGGCCTTCGAGCGCACCGGGTTTGCCGGCGGGCTGGCCTACTACCGGAACATCGATCGCAACTGGGAGCTGACCGCGGACCTGGACGATCGGCGGATCGATCAGCCCGCGCTGTTCCTGACGGGTGAGCGCGACCCGGTCCGCCAGTTCATGCCTGCGGAGGCGATGGACGGCTGGGTAACCGATCTGCGGGCGCACGTCGTGGTGCCGGGCGCTGGACATTGGGTAAACCAAGAAGCACCACGGGAAGTGAATCGCGCCCTGCTCGAGTGGTTGGGCGCAATCGAGGAGAGAGGTCTGACATGGATCCGTTGAGCCCCCAGGATGCGTCGTTTCTCGATGTGGAGGACGAGGTCAGCCACATGCACATCGGCTCGGTGGGCATCTTCGAAGGCCCGCCCCCGGGTCGCGAGGAAGTCCTGGAGGCCGTGCGCTCGAAGCTCCACCTGGTGCCGCGGTACCGCCAGAAGGTGCGCTATCCGCCGCTGCACGCCGGGCCTCCCGTGTGGATCGACGATCCGCACTTCAACCTCGGCTACCACGTCCGGCGGACCGCTCTGCCCTCGCCGGGGGGCGAGGAGGAGCTGCGCACGCTGGTCGGCCGGGTGATGTCCCAGCAGCTGGACCGCTCCAAGCCCCTGTGGGAGATGTGGCTGGCCGAGGGCCTGGGCGCCGGCCGCTGGGCGCTGGTGTCCAAGGTCCACCACTGCATGGTCGACGGCGTGTCGGCCACCGACCTCCTGACGGTCCTGCTCGATGCCGAGCGTGAACCCAAGCCCATCGTCGGGACGCGCTGGCAGCCGCGCCCCGAGCCCTCGGCCGCCGAGTTGCTGGCCCAGCCGCTGGCCCGGCGGCTGGTCACCCCGGTGAGTGCGGCCGCGGCGATCGGGGCCCTGCTGCGGGGTCCCCGCCAGGTCGCCGAGCTGGCCGTGCAGACCGTGCAGGGCACGCTGGCCATGAGCGGCGTCCTGCGTCAGATGCCGCCGAGTTCACTCAACGGACCGATCGGGCCGCACCGCCGTTGGGGCTGGGCCGAAGCACAGCTCAGCGAGGTAAAGCAGGTGCGGGGCGCGCTGGGCGGCACGGTCAACGACGTCGTGCTGGCCGTGATCTCCCGTGGGTTCCGCCAGCTCCTGCTGTCTCGGGACGAAGATCCAGGGCGGCTGGAAGTCCGGACGCTGGTCCCGGTCTCGGTTCGCCGGCCGGGAGAGCGCGGCACTTACAACAACCGGGTATCGGCCATGTTCGCCGAGCTGCCCATCGGGGTGGAGGACCCGGTCGAGCGGCTGGAAGCCGTCCGCGTCCAGATGGAGGGGCTCAAGCGCTCGCACGAGGCGGTGGCCGGAGAGGTGCTGACCTCGCTGTCCGGATTTGCGCCGGCGCTGTTGCTGGCTCTGGGCATGCGCACGGTCCTGCGCCTGCCCCAGCGCAGCCTCAACACGGTGACCACCAACGTTCCCGGACCGCAGCAGCCCCTCTATCTGGTGGGCAGGCGGATGCTGGAGGCGGTTCCGTTCGTGCCCCTGGGCGGTCACGTCCGGGTGGGCGTGGCCATCTTCTCCTACGACGGGACGCTCAAGTTCGGCATCACGGGCGACTACGACACCGCGGCGGACATCGGCGTCCTGTGTCAGGGAATCGAGGACGGGATAGCCGAGCTGCTGGCCGTGGCGGGCCGGCCGGCGCCGTCCCGCCCCCGCAAGCGCACCTTGCACGAGGCGCCGGCCGCACAGGCGTAGCCGGTTCAGGTCGCGCTGAGCTCTGCCGAAGCGGCGGTCCCGCCCGCGGAACTGCGCTCGTGCCGACGCACCCTGAGCGGCACCCCGCCGCGCGGCCCGATCGTCGGCATCTGTCGGGTCCGCAGCTGGTAGCCCGGCTCCAGTCTGAACTCGAAGTCGCGGAGCAGCTGGCTCGCGATGGCCTTGATCTCCAGCTGTCCGAACCGCATCCCGATGCAGATCCGGGAGCCGGCGCCGAACGGGACATAGGCGCCCTTGGGCAGCGCAGCCTTACGCTCCGGGCTGAAGCGCTCAGGCCGGAACTCGAACGGCTCCTCGAACACCTCGGACAGGTGGTGCGAGGCCCACGAGCTGTAGTTGACGTAGGCGTTGGCCGGAACCGTCTGACCCGCGAACTCGAAGGTCGCGACCGCCCGGCGCGCCCCCACCCAGGCCGGCGGGTACATGCGCAAAGTCTCGTCGAGCACCATGTCCAGCAGCTCCAGCTGACCGCTCATGAGCACTCCGGCGTCGGGGCGCTCGCTGCCGAGCACGCGGTCTAGCTCGTCCCGCAGACCGGCAGCGACGTCCGGATGACTCGCCAGCTCGTAGCACATGAACGCCACCGTCGAGGTCGTGGTGTCATGGCCGGCGAACAGCAGCGTCATCACCTCATCGCGGATCTGCTGGTCGTTCAGCGCCTCGCCGTCCTCGTCGGAGGCGTCGATGAGGAGGCTCAGGAGATCAGGGCCACGCTCGCCGCTGGCCCGGCGCCGGGTGATCTCGGAGAAGATGACCTCATCCAGCGCGCGGCGCGCCGACTGCATCTGCGCGAACGGGGTTCCGGGTCCGCGCAGAACCTGGAGGAAATAGTCACGGGACCAGAAGCCCAGCCCCTGCTCGAACCTCCTGGCCGCGTCGACTCGGGCTCCGTTGGCGTCGGGATCGAAGCCGAACAGCGACCGCATGGCGATCCTCAGGGCCAACCGCCGCGTCCAGTGGTAGACGTCGATGCGCTGGCCCCGGTGCCACTCCTGCAGTGCCCGGTCGATCTCCAGGTTCATGGTCCCCAGGGCCGCGGCAATCGCCTCGTGGTGGAACGCCGGCAGCATGATCCGCCGGGACCGGCGATGAAAATCGCCGTCGATGGTCAGCAGTCCATCGCCCAGGAATGGCGCCAGGTCCCCCATGTGGCCGTCCCGCCAACTGAAGTTGCTGGCGTGGGACACCGTCATGTAGTGGTTGGCCTCCGGGCCGAGCATCCACACCGTGTTGCCGTGGAAGATCCGCATGGTGAATACCGGCCCGAACCGCTCGTGGGCCTCGAGCAGCACGGGCAGGGGATAGTCCGCGAACTGCCGGGTGCGGCTGAGGCTGAACGAAGTCTCTCCCGGCGGGAAAGGCACCTCGGTCCGCCGTTCGGCCAGCAGATCGCTGGTCAACCGTCGCCACGGGTTGAACGAGATCGGTTCAGGCCCGACCAGTGCCATGAGCCAATAGATTAACGCGCGGGCGCGCGGGCGCCTGGCTTACGGGATGAGCGGTGTATCGGCCGGAAGCACGAGGACCGAGCTGCGGGCGCTGCTCAGCTCGGAACGAACGTCGCCTCCGATCACCACGCGTCCCGAAGGCGCGCCGGGGGCCGACCCGACCACAATCAGATCCACCGGCTGTCCCGGCGACTCTGCCACCGTCGCTCCCAGCTTCTGCGCCAGGGCCTGGGCCGTTTGTCGGGCCACGTCGTTGGTGGGGCCGGCTAGGGGCACCGCGATCGACTTGATCGCGCTGTCCGGCGCAGTTCGCAGCCCGGCCGCCGCGATGGCCACCGCCACCGAGCCTCCGTCGAGCAGGTGCTGGGTCGACGTGCCGGGCTCCACTCGGCCCGGTGCGGTCCGGTAATCGGATCCGAACACGATCGCCGAAGCGCCCTCGTCATGGGCCAGACGCTCCAGGGCGGCTCCGGTCGAGGCGCCGACGACAACGTGGCGCTTGGTGGCGGGATCGCCGAGAAAGGCAGCGCCCCGCTCCAGGCGCTGCTCCGCGTCATGCTGAGCAATCTGTTCCCGCCCCGGATCAAACTCGTGCGAGTGGCGCACGTAGGCCAGGGCAGCTGTGAAACCGGCCGGGGCCAACATCTTGCCCAGCGCCAGCGCGTCGTCGTCGTTCAGCGTGCCGTCATAGGAGATGATCAGGTTGCTCATGCAGCAACCCTATTTGTTTGAGCCGCTCGCGACCAGCTGACCGTCGTGCTCCGCGTAAGTCCAGGTCCGCCGCCGTGTCCTCGAACCGGTGGGTGGTGAGAGGAGAGACGACTCATCGGGAACACCAATCCGAGGCTTGGGCCGCGGTACCAGGACGTCGAGGAGCAGGCCACCGACCGTCACGCCGATCGCGAGCGGGTTAAGCATCTCGGGGTCACCTCCTTCAAGTTCTCGTCGATCATCGCTTGGACGGGGAGCATGGAGGATCGCCATCCGACGGGCTTGGGCCCAGTGTCCAGAGTTACGCCCCCGGGTTTGTCCATCGTGGCGG
>DASZGO010000142.1:0-9708 GCA_035938755.1 Solirubrobacteraceae bacterium
CGGTGCTCCTCCCGGCGTGGCCGACCGCGTAGACGCGGGGGAGGAGGCGGTGGAGGTAGCCCTGGTCTAGCCAGTCGGCAATGGTGGCCGAGGAAACCAGCGCCCGCAACTGTCGCCAGGTGATCCGCCCCCACTGCCGCCTGGCCACCACGGCCACTCGAACTTTGGCGCCCTGGTTCGGCATGGGCTACCTGCAGCGCCAGAGTTCGCACACCACCCACCCACCATCCCGCCCCGCGCGTCACGGAACAAGACGCGCTTGTGACAAGTCTGCTGTGCCGGCGAGCAGACTACTCGGAAGCGACCGAAGTGACCGAGACCACACGCCCGGCCCGGGAGCGCTTGAACTCGACTGTGCCGGCCGCGCGCGCGTACAGGGTGTCGTCCTTGCCGATCCCCACGCCGTCGCCCGGCTTGAACCGGGTGCCGCGCTGGCGGACGATGATCTCGCCGCCAGTCACAGCCTGGCCGGCGAACACCTTCACGCCCAACCGCTTGGCGTTGGAGTCACGGCCGTTACGCGAGGAGCCCAGACCTTTCTTATGAGCCATCGTCGTCCTTCGGCTTACGGGTGGACGGGGTCCGCCGTGGCTTGGCCGGCTTGGCCTCCGCAGCCGGCTTGGCCTCCGCAGCCGGCTTGGCCTCCGCGGCGGGCTTGGCCGGCTTGGCCTCCGCGGCCGGCTTGGCCTCCGCGGCGGGCTTGGCCGGCTTGGCCTCCGCAGCCGGCTTGGCCTCCGCGGCCTCAGCCTCCGCGGCCTTCGCCTTCCCAGCAGCCGCCGCTCGGCGCGGCTTGGCCTCGGCGTCCGCGGGCTTGGCCGACCTCGCCCCGGGCGCGTCTGCCGCCGGCTTCGCCGCGGCCGCGCGGGCCGGCGCCGCGGCGGCCGCCCCGCCATCCGCCTCGTCCGCACCATGAGCGGAAGCGGCCGCCCGCCGCGCGGCGCCCACCTTGATGGACGTCACCTCGAGCCGGGTCAGATCCTGACGGTGGCCGGTCCGGCGCTTGTAGCCGCGCTTGGGCTTGAACTTGACTATCCGTAGCTTGGGTCCGCGCTCGTGGGCGACCACGCGCGCCGACACGGTCACCCGCGACAGCGCATCGCCGTCCACCAGCTTGTCGCCATCCACGTACAGCAGCGGCCGGAGGGCGACCGTGTCGCCCTCCGCACTGGCGGGCAGCCGCTCGACGAGCAGGGACTGTCCCTGCTCGACGCGGTATTGCTTTCCGCCTGTTTTGACGATTGCGTACATGGGCTCACTCCGCCTCAGCCTTGGCCTTGGCGGTCGAACGGCGCCGTCCGCCTCTTCGGCCGCGGCGCCGAGGCTTCGATTGTAGGCCATCCCCCGCGGAGCCTGGGGCTGGCGGGAGCGCCGGTTCGGCGTCCATCAAGGAGGCCGCAGCGGACGTCCGGCCGGCCTCGTCGATCCGCACCAGGTGCTTCTCGCCCACGTAAGGCTCGGCTCCACCGACCGAAATCACGTAGCCGTCGACCTTGGCCACGGCATCGCCCGGGCTGTACATGTGCGGCTCCACGATCTGCACGTGGACCTCGTCACCCACCCGGAACGGGACCGCCCGCTCCAGCACCTCCTCGCGGGTGCCCTCCAGGGCCACGTCGAACGCGTCGAGTGGCAGCCCCTCGGAGCCCTCGAACACGAACACCTTGCCGGTGCGCTCCTCGATCGACTTCAGCACGCGGGCGTCCTCACGGATGAACTCGGCGCTGACCCGCGGGTTCATCCGGATCAGCAGGGCCTCGGCATCGCTCGAAGCCCCCAGGTCACGCATCCGCCGCTCGAACTCGATGGCCAGCGTCTCCTCCGACTTGATCACGCCCTCGCCCCCGCAGGTCGGGCAGGGCCGGGTCATGATCTCCCGCACCCCGTCGGTCACGTTCTGGCGCGTCATCTCCACCAGCCCCAGGGGGGAGATCTCGACCACGAACGTCTTGGTCCGATCCTCGTCCAGAGCCTTCCGCAGGACCTTCAGCACCGCGTCCCGGTTCCGGGCTCGCGCCATATCGATGAAGTCGATGACGATGATCCCGCCGATGTCCCGTAGCCTGAGCTGGCGCACCACTTCGTCGGCCGCCTCCAGGTTGGTCTTGGTGATCGTGTCCTCCAGCCGGGCGCCCTTGCCTCGCCCGATGAACGAGCCCGTGTTGACGTCGATCACGGTCAGAGCCTCGCCATAGTCGATCATCAGATAGCCGCCGCTGGGCAGATCGATCCGCCGGTTGAGCGTCGAGGCGAACACGTCCTCTACCCCGAACGCCTCGAACAGCGGCTGCTCGTCCTCCCACAGTTCCACCCGCTCGACCAGATCGGGGGCGGTGCGGGAGAAGAACGACACCAGCCGGTGGTGCTGTTTGGGGTCATCCACTACCGCGCGCTCGAACTCCCCGGAGAACACGTCGCGCACGACGCGCACCGACAGGTCCGCCTCCTGGAATACCAGGGCCGGGGCCGGAGTCTCGGCAACCCGCTTCTGCAGGACCTCTGACAGCTTGAACAGGTACAGGAGCTCGCGTTCCAGATCGGCCCGCTTGGCTCCCAGAGCCGAGGTCCGGATGATCGCCCCGGCCCCCTTAAGGTCGAGCTTGGCCGCCTCCTTGCGCAGGCGATCGCGCTCCTTGTCGTCCAGGCGCCGGGACACTCCGACGCCCTCTCCGTATGGCGCGTAGACCATGTAGCGCCCGGCGATAGTCAGCTCCATCGACAGCCGAGCCCCCTTGGTCTTCAGCGGGTCCTTGACCACCTGGACGACGATCTCCTGACCGGGCTTGAGCAGCTCGGTTATCGAGCGGCCCTCGCGGCCTGAGCCGCGGCCGCGGCGCGGCGCCTCCACCCCGGGGAGCACGATCTCGTCGACGTGCAGGAAGCCGTTCTTCTCGAGACCGATGTCCACGAAGGCGGCCTCTAGGCCCGCCAGCACGTTGTCCACGCGGCCCTTGTAGATGTTGCCCACGATCGAGCGTGAGCTGCGTCGCTCGAGATACAGCTCGGCGACGCGGTACCCAGCGGCAGAATCCTTCGGCTTACGTCGCCGACGCGACCCCGAGCTGGTCTTCCGTGGAGCCACCGTTCCGGCGGCCTCCAGCAACGCGACCCGAGTCTCCCCGCGGTCGACGCTGACCAATACTTGTTTCTTCAATTCTCATAGTCCTTTTTTGATTGGGCCGCGCTGGCCTCGGGCTGGTCAGCCCGCTCGGCCTCCGGCATCGCCGGTTAGGCCGAGCCCGAGCCATCCGGCTGGGCCGCGCGCCTGTTTTGCTGCGGCGGCAGAGCCGCGACGCAGCTTGACTTGGATCGGGTGGTGTGCCCCTTCACGACAGAAGCCCTCGAGCCTTTCCAGCCGAGGCGATTCGCGCCTGCACATGAATTGATTGGAGAAGCCCCACCGCGATGAGTGTCACTAAAACCGATGAGCCTCCATAGCTCATCAGGGGTAATGGTACTCCGGTGATCGGCATGATCCCGATCGTCATACCCACATTCACGAACACCTGGAACAACAGCATGGCCAGGATGCCCCCGGCGATCAGGGTGCCGTACAGGTTCTTGGACATCATCAAGATCCTCAGCGATCGCCATATCAGCAGCGCGTACAGCGACAGCACCAGCGCGGCCCCGGCGAAACCGTAGGTCTCCCCCACCACGGCGAAGATGAAGTCCGTCTGGTTCTCCGGCAGGAAGTGGAGATTGGTCTGGCTGGCCCCAGACACCCCGCGGCCCGCCTTCTGCCCCGATCCGATCGCGATCTCGGATTGGGTGATGTTGTAGGTCTGGTTGCGGGGATCCCGCGACGGGTTCAGGAACCCAGTCAGGCGCTGCACCTGGTAGGGCTTGAGCACGTGCACGCCCAGCGCCGGGGCTCCGGCCAGAATGATCGCGATCGAGGCCACAAAAATCGCGGCCAGCGCCGTGAGCTGCTTCCACGAGGTCCCGGCCACGAACAGCATCGTGAAGCCGATGGCCAGGTACACCAGCCCGGTGCCCAGGTCGGGCTGGGGGATCACGATCAGCGCCGGTCCCACGGCCAGCAGCATGATCCGCAGCGTGGTGCGCTTCTCACCCAGGCGCCGCAGCCCTTCGACTGCGAACGCCGCCAGCGACACGATCAGCAGGATCTTCCCGAACTCCGATGACTGGAACTGGAAGAACGGCAGCGGGATCCAGCGATGCGAGCCGCGGACGGCGGGCATCCCGAACACCACCAGATCGAGGGCGATCATGATCCCGTAGAGCGCGTAGCGGTACTCGCGGAGCCTCGAGTAGTCGATCCGGGCCAGCAGCACGACCAGCACCAGCCCGATGGCGGCGTAGATGGCCTGGCGCTCGACGTAGAACAGCGGGCTCCCCGGGATCGCGGTCTTGGTGGCCCCGTGCAGGGTGATGAGCGAGCAGGCGATCAGCCCCACCGCCCCCAACATCAGCCACGGGTCGAATCGCAGCAGGGGCAGGGCCTGCGCCTCGGTCGTCTCCTCGACCGCGTGGATCGGAGTGGCAGCTGGGCTGATGCTCATAGCGTCTTGGACTGGCCGGCGACGAACGCTCCGCGGTTCCCGTTGAACCACTGCGAGAGAATCTCCCGGGCCGCCGGGGCGGCGGCCGCGGCCCCGAACCCGCCCTGCTCGATCCAGACCACGACCAGGATCGGCTTGTTCGTCGCCGAGGAAGGCACGAAGCAGGCGTACCACGAGTAGTCCTGCTGACCGTTGTACTGGGCCGTACCCGTCTTGCCGTAGACCTGCTGGGGGAAGTTGCCCATCACGTCGTCCGATGTACCCCCGGGCGACTGCGCCGCAGCGTGAAGGCCTGCGCGGATGGTGTCCAGGTACAGCGAGTTCAGGTTCAGCTTCCGGGTCGGCGGCGGGTCGATGCGCTGAAGAACGGTCCCGTCAGGCTCCTGCACGTCGAGCCCGATGTGCGGGCGCACCACCGTACCGCCGTTGGCGATCGCCGAGTAGGCGGTGGCCAGCTGCAGCGGCGTGACCTGGACATCGCCCTGCCCAACGGCCAGGTTGACGTTGTCGCCGATCGACCAGGGCCGCCCGTCCGCGATCCCGCAGCTGGGCACGTGGCGCTTGTGTTCGCACTGGAGCTCGACCTCGTCGATGTGGGTGCGCCACTTGGGCGAGGGCAGGTTCCCCCCCACCTCGCCCCCCAGGTCGATCCCCGTGGGTTGACCGATCCCGTAGTTGTGCGCCCACTGCTGCAGCGCGCCCCCGTCGGGATGAGTGGACGGGCTGGCGTTGGTCAGCGCGCCCAGGTTGTAGAAGAACACGTCGTCGGACACCCGCAGGGCGTCCACCATCCCCAGCACGCCGTTGGCCCCGCCACCCGCGTTGCGCCGACACTGGCCGCCACCCAGGCAGAACTGCCCGGTGTCGTCGTAGGTATCCGACACCGCCCAGGACCCGCTCTGCAGCGCGGCGGTGGCGGTGATGGGCTTGAACGTCGAGCCGTCGGGGCCGGCCGACTGGATGGCCCGGTTGATCAGCGGGAAGCCCGACGAGGGATTGTTGAGCTGCTGATACACCGACGAGGGCACCGGCTTGGTGAAGATGTTGGGGTCAAACGACGGGTTGGACCCCATCGCGTACACCTCGCCGGTGTCCGGATTGAGCGCCACGAACGCGCCGCCGTTGGCCGGTGGGTTGTTGTTGATCGAGTCCTGGATCGCCTGCTCGCCGGCCTTCTGCAGGTTGACGTCGAGCGACAACTTGAGGTTGTGGCCAGGCACCGGCTTGACAGCCCGGAGCGCGCCCTTCGGCCGCCCCAGCGCGTCGA
Organism: Solirubrobacteraceae bacterium; assembly: GCA_035938755.1. Classification (GTDB taxonomy): domain Bacteria; phylum Actinomycetota; class Thermoleophilia; order Solirubrobacterales; family Solirubrobacteraceae; genus Palsa-465. Next base: position 5,791 of record DASZGO010000142.1, read on the forward strand.
CCTGCACCTGATCGGCCCCGTCGATCCCCTGGAGGTAGTGGTTGTAGTACCACTCGAGCCCGGACTGGCCGACCACCGACGTCTGAGGCAGCCCCTTGAACCGGGGCTGCTTGAGCTCGACCGGGGTGATGGGGCCGATCGTCCCGAACAGCTGCGCCGCCACGCTGTGCAGGGGGTAGGTGCGCAGCCAGATCGGCTGGATCATCACGCCGGGGAACGTGCTCTGGCGCTCCTCCAGGTAGTAGAGGACCTCGGTGGGCACGTCGGTCTTGATCGTGACGTTGGCGTAGGGCAGCTGCGCGTAGCCGACGGCCACGGCACAGGCGATCGGCTGCAACCGCTGCACGCCATGCCCCGGCACCGGGCACTTGGCCGGCTGCTTGGACATCCCCAGCACGTCGGCCAGCCTCCGGTACAACGCCACGTCGCGCGGCGGCGGGTGTGCGATCAGGCTCTGGGTCAGCGGCACCGGCAGCTGGCCGGGGGTGATCTGAACGGCGATCGCGCGTTTGGAGTCGACCAGCACCGCCCCGCCGCGATCCAGGATCTGCCCGCGCGGCGAGGGTACGGCGATGTCCCGTACCCGGTTGACGCTGGCCTGAGCCAGGTACTTGTCGCCCGAGAGCACCTGGAGGAACCACAGGCGGAAGAAGATGATCGCGAACATAGCCAGCGCGAAGCTGGCGATGATCGCCACGCGCAGCGCCAGCTGCGGCGTCATCGGAGGACGCCTGTCGTCAGGGACCTGGATCATCGCGCCGCCGAGCTGGGCCGTCGTGACGGTTGTGCCGATCCACGCAACGGGCTCAGACCGCCCGTGGTGTAAGCCCGGCGCCGGCGCCGGCGCGGATCCTCGGGCAGCACCGGCAACAGCAGCCGCCGTACCACCGCGTACACCGGCAGCGCGATTAGCGCGTTGACCAACACGGTGATGAAGATCTGCTGCAACAGCAGCGTGCTCACGGGCGATTGCACGCCGAGCAGGAACTGGATGACCGCCATCCCCAGCCCGGCCACCGCCGTGGCCGCGGCGCCCATGCCCATCGGCACCAACCCGTGGCCAGGGTCGCGCAGCTCGCGTAGCCGCCCCGCCCCGTACCCGATCGCGATGTAGAGCAGGGACGTCACGCCCAGCGTCTGGACCAGGACCATGTCCACCAGCAACCCGATCGCGAAGCCCATGATCGCCCCGGGCACCGAGCCGGCCAGCAGGCCCACCGACATCACCACCAGCACCGAGATTTCGGCGCTGGTGCCGAAGATGGAGATCTGCGAGATCGCCGCCTCCTGGATGACCACGGTGACAAACGCCAGCAAGGCCAGGCGGATCGACAGCCGTAGCGGGTCCGAGGTCAGCGTCATGGCACCTGGGCCCGGGCCGTACCCGCCCGCGGGGCGGTGAGGATCTGCACGGCGTCGAGGTGGCGCAGGTCGACCACCGGGGACACCTGGACCTCGCCGTTGTTGGCCAGGTCGGTGTAGTTGGCGTTCGACACCTGCCCGATGGGGATCCCGGGCGGGTAGAGGTCCTGAAGCTGGCCGGCCTTGAACCCGACCGTGACCACCAGCTGGCCTGACTTGACCTGAGCGGTGGAGGGCAGGTACTGCAGGACGAGCTGATTCGGGTTGCCGACCGCTGGAACCAGCACACCCGTGTCGCCGGCCTGGTCCTCCACCTGGGCCGCCACGGCCATCGTGTGGTCGGTGATCAGGGTGACCACGGAGACGTTGGGGTCCACCACGGACACGACGCCGACCAGGCCGCCGTCGCCGGTCACCGGGTCGCCCTTGTGCACGCCGTCACTCGATCCCTTGTCCACCTCCACGGTGGCGTACCACAGGGTGGGGTCGCGGCTGATCACGTGCGCGCCCACCGGCTTGTAGGCAGCCAGGCTGTTGCTGTTGTCCAGCCCCACCTGTTTGGCCAGCTGCGCGTTCTGCGTGGAGGCGTACTGGGACTGGGCCAGCTGGGACTGCAGCTGGTGGACCTGGGCCCGCAGCTGCTTGACCTGCGAGCGGGCCTTGAACGTGTCCGAGAACCAGCCGGCCACGTCACGCACCGGGGACAGCAGCGCGCTGGCCCCGGACTGGATCGGCGAGAACACCTCGACGAGCCCGCGCTGGACCGTGTGCAGCGGGCTCGAGGGCGACTCGCCGAAGTAGGCGGTCAGCAGGATGAGGGAGATCGCCACGAGCACCGCGACGGCGGCGCGGCGCCTGCGAACTTGCTTTCGGTGCACGGGTTCGGTGTCTCCAGAGGCTTGCGGGCCAGCACCACCGGCCGGCTAGGCCTCACAAGCTAGTACCGGCGTCGGTTGCGTGAATTCTTACTTGAACGGTGGATCGCTTCGAACTCCTCCAACGACCTCCCCGAGCCCACCGCTACACAGGTGAGCGGCGACTCGGCCAGGTGCGCGGGCATCTGCGTCTCGTGACGCAGCCGCTCGTCGAGACCCTGTAGCAGCGAACCGCCTCCGGCCAGCATGATGCCACGATCCATGATGTCGGAGGCCAGTTCGGGCGGCGTGCGGTCCAGCGTCTCCTTGACCGCGTCGATTATCGACGTCACCGGCTCCTCAAGCGCCCCCCGGACCTCCTCGCTGGTCAGCACGACAGTCTTGGGCAGCCCGGAGACCATGTCGCGGCCCCGGATCTCGGCCTGGACCTCCTCGCCGGTGGGGAACGCCGAACCGATCTCCAGCTTGACCTCCTCGGCCGTCTGCTGGCCGATCAGCAGCTTGTACTCGCGCTTGACGTAGTTCATGATCGCCTCGTCGAGCTCGTCGCCGCCCACCCGGATCGACTGCGAGACCACGATCCCGCCCAGCGAGATCACCGCCACCTCGCTGGTGCCGCCGCCGATGTCGACGACCATCGATCCTGTGGGCTCGCCCACCGGCAGCCCGGCCCCGATGGCCGCGGCCATGGGCTCCTCGATCAGGTAGGCCTGCCGGGCGCCGGCGCTTAGGCACGCCTCCTCCACGGCGCGCTTCTCCACCCCGGTCACCCCGGAGGGCACGCACACCACCACCCGAGGGTGAGCCCAGCGGTTCTGGTGAACCTTCTGGATGAAGTGCCGCAGCATCTCCTCGGTGACCTCGAAATCGGCGATCACCCCGTCCTTGAGCGGACGGATGGCCTGGATCGTGCCGGGGGTCCGGCCGAGCATCCGCTTGGCCTCGATCCCCACGGCGTGAACTTCTCCGGAGCGCGAGTCGACCGCCACCACGCTGGGTTCGGACAGGACGATTCCCCGCCCACGTACGTACACGAGCGTGTTGGCGGTGCCCAGATCGACCGCCATGTCGCGGCCAAGCAGAAAGAACCGATTATCCTTCATGCGCTTCGATCCACCTCGTGATCTGCGCGGGGGCTAGCACCTCGTGGTGAGCCCCCGTGGGGTGCTAGGGAGTCGCCCCAGGCTACGGGACCCCACACCAAGGCACAAGACGGTGTTTGTGCCGCCGTCGTCGCTCCCGGTGACGCCCGGGTCACAGCGCGAGCCCGTCACCGGTCCCCGGTCACGGACGAGGCCGTTACGTCAGATCGGGCAAGAAGATGGCGATCTCCCGCGCCGCGGACTCGGCCGAGTCGGATCCGTGGATCAGGTTCTCGCTCAGGATCGTCCCGAGGTCGCCGCGGATCGTTCCGGGCGACGCGTCGGCCGGATCGGTGGGGCCCATCAACGTCCGCACGATCCGCCACGTCTCGGCCGGACCTTCCACCACGAGGACCATGGACCCCGACCGGGTGATGAACGTCACGAGCTCGCTGTAGAAGGACTTCCCCTCGTGCTCCTCGTAGTGGCGCGCCGCGGTCTCCTCGTCGATGGTGCGCAGTGACGCCGCCACCAGGCGCAGTCCCTTGCGTTCGAGCCGGTTGACGATCTCGCCCACCAATCCGCGTTCGACGGCGTCG
>DASZGO010000143.1:0-20912 GCA_035938755.1 Solirubrobacteraceae bacterium
CTCGGTCACCCCGCAGGAGATCGTCGATGCCATCCGAGACGCCCGCGGCGTGCGGATCGACCGACGCAAGGTGCACCTCGAAGAGCCGATCCGAAACACCGGGACCTACATGGTGGTCGTGGAAGTCTCCGATGGCGTGACGGCGACGGTCAAGACGATGGTGGTCGCGGCGGACTAGGTCTCCGCGGGCCTCCCGCCTGCGTCCCGCGTCGCACGCGAGCGGTCCGCAGGCGGCAGGCCCGCTCGCCCTTCACCATCAGAGCCGCGCCAGCCTGAACCCGGCGCCCACACAATCTCCGCAGCTAGCGGGGTCTCCTTTTCCGTACCGCCTGACCCGGACCTAAGCTCCGAGCAGAGCATGAGCACGACCGTCCAGAGCATCGCCGTACCGCCACACAACCTCGAGGCCGAGAAGTCGGTGCTCGGGGCGGTGCTGCTGGACGAGCGCCACATCTACCCGCTCCTGATCGAGGAGCACCTGCGGCCCGAGCACTTCTACCGCGAGCAGCACGGGGCCGTGTTCGGCGCGATGATCGAGCTCCACCAGAACGATCGCAAGATCGACCATCTGACCGTATCCGAGACGCTGCGGCAGAAGGGCAAGCTCGAGGAGATCGGGGGGGCCGAGGCCATCGACGAGCTGGCCGGGTGGGTGCCCACGGCCGGCCACGCCCGCGATTACGGGCGGATCGTGCGAGACAACGCACGGTTGCGCGCGCTGCTCACCACCTCCTACGAGATCCAGGCCAGTGTCATGGCCCGAGACGCCGCACCGCGTGACCTGCTGGAGCGCGCCGAGCGCTCGGTGTTGGAGGTGGGCGAGGACGAGCGACGGAAGACATTCCGCCAGGTGGCCGAGATCCTGGACGAGGAGACGGACAAGCTCCACCACCTGTCGATCGCCAAGACATCGCTCACGGGCACGCCCTCCGGCTTCAAGGACATCGACGCCATCACCGGGGGGTTTCAGGCGGGCAACCTGATCGTGATCGCGGCGCGCCCCTCGATGGGCAAGTCGGCGTTGGTGGCCAACATCGCCGAGAGCGCGGCGCTCCAGGGGCACGGGGTGGCGCTGTTCTCGCTGGAGATGTCGGAGTCGGAGCTGGCCCAGCGGTTCGTGGCCTCCCAGGCCAAGATTCATGGAGAGAAGCTGCGCCGCGGCCGGGTCGAGGAGGGCAAGTGGCAGCAGATCCTTGAGGCCTGCCAGAAGCTGGCCCAGGCCCCACTGTGGGTGGACGACTCCAGCGACACCGGTGTGTTGGAGGTCCGGGCCAAGGCTCGCCGGCTCCACCACCAGATCGAGGGCGGCCTCGGACTGATCATCATCGACTACCTCCAGCTCATGCGCCACGAAGGCCGCGTGGAGAGCCGGGTGGAGCAAGTAGGCCAGATCTCCCGCGGCCTCAAGGGTCTGGCCCGGGAGCTCGACGTGCCCGTCATCGCCCTGTCTCAGCTGAGCCGGGCCGTGGAGCAGCGCGGGGGCGACAAAAAGCCGATCCTGTCCGATTTACGGGAATCCGGTCAAATCGAGCAGGACAGCGACCTCGTCATGTTCATCTACCGCGAGGAGTACTACGACAAGGAGTCCGAGCGGCCGGGGGAGGCGGACATCATCATCGCCAAGCACCGGAACGGTCCCGTGGGCGAGGTCGTGCTCACCTTCCAGAAGGACTACCCCAAGTTCATGAACTACGCCGGCGAGCGGTTCGGGCCGTGAGCTTTGCGCTGCGCAGCCGCGACGAGCGCTGCCCGCACGATCTGTGCGACGGGTCGGGGTTCCGGTTCGACGAGGAGACCGACACCGCGTACGACTGCAGCTGCCGACCCCAGCGGATCGCGCTGGCCAAAGCGCGCAGCTTGTCGGCCGTCATCCCGCGCCGCTACCGCGACGTGTCATTCGACCGACCGCCGGTGACCGAAATCGACGCGCCGGTGGTGGCCGCGACCAGGCGTTTCGCCGGCTCGATCGACACGCACCTGGACGCCGGTCGGGGACTGTGGTTCATGGGCCCGGTCGGCACGGGCAAGACGACGTTGGCCATGCTCGTGTCCAAGGCGGCTCTGAGCACCGGGCGCTCGGTGGCCATCTACTCACTGCCCCGGTTGCTCAACGAGATCCGGGAGACCCACCGGGCCGAGCGCTCGCACATCGATCTGCTGGACCGGCTGACCGGGGTCGACCTGCTGCACATCGACGACGTGGGCGCCGAGCGGACCAACGAATGGGTGCTGGAGGAGCTGTATTCGATCGTCAACGCCCGCTACGAGGACGAGCGCTCGATCGTGATCACCACCAACATCCTGGACCGCGAGGCGCTGTGCCAGCAGATCACCGATCGCACCGTCTCACGCCTGACCGAGATGTGCGACGAGCTGCCCCTGATCGGTCCCGACCGCCGGATGGGTTAGACGCTCCTCCGCTCGACGCCGTCGCGCCGCCCGATTAACACGTCGGAAACCATCGAGGCGGGAAACAGGCCGTGCTCGACCACGCCGACCGCGGCCGAAAGCCGCGCGGCCAGGGCGTCCGGCTGGTCGAACTCGCCCCGGTAGTCGGCGATCACTCCGCCGTCGGGGCTGATCGGGACGTTCCGTAAGGTCACCGACTCCAGCCGGGCCAGCGTGCCGGCCAGGCCGAACTGGGCCAGCTCTAGCGGGATCGGCGGCGCCAGCCGGTCCGCGGGCTTGCTCGAGTCCACGATCACCACAAACCGGCTGGCCGCGGCGGCCACCGCCTTCTCCCGCGTGTGCGCACCGCCGCCGCCCTTGACCAGCCAGCCCGACGGGTCGACCTGGTCGGCCCCGTCGATGGCGATATCCAGATGACCCGGCGCGTCGAGGCCGGTGAAATCCAGGACTTCGAGCCCCAGCCTTGTCGCCTCCTGGGCGGTGACCGGGGACGTGGCGACGCAGCGGATGCTGAGCCCGCGCTCGGCCAGCGGGGCCAGCAGGTACATCGCGGTCGAGCCCGTCCCCAGACCGACCATCATTCCGTCCTCGACCAGCGTGGCGGCGACTTCTGCCGCCAAGCGCTTCTCGTGCTCGATGTCCTCGGTCATGTGGGGACCCATATACCACGGCCAGAAGACGCGGGTGTCGATTTACGCCCTTCCCGTTTGTCTAAGGGCCACAATTTCTAGAACCCAGGAGAAGTCACATGAAGTACATGCTGTTGATCTACCAGGGCGACACCCCCACCCCGGAGAATCCCGAGGCCTGGGGGCGGCTGTCCCAGGACGAGCAGAAGGCGATTTACGCCGACTACCAGACCCTCGTCGAGACCCCCGGCGTAACCCCGGGCCTGCGCATGCAGCCGCCGGACACCGCCACCACCGTGCGGGTCGAGGATACGAAGACGCTGACCACCGACGGGCCGTTCGTGGAGATGAAGGAAGCGCTCGGCGGCTACCTGTTCTACGAAGCCGATGACCTCGACGCCGCGATCGAGCTCGCTACCGCGATTCCCGCCGCGCGGCTGGGTGGCGCGATCGAGGTGCGCCCGGTGGCTTAGTGGCGGAACTGGTCGAGCAGGTCTTCCGCGAACAGTGGGGCCGGGTCCTGGCCACGCTGATCGGCTTCCTCGGCGACTTCGAGCTCGCCGAGGAAGCTGTTCAGGAGGCGTTTGCCGTCGCCGCCGAACGCTGGCCGCGCGAGGGTCCGCCGGACAATCCCGGCGCCTGGCTGGTCGTCACCGCACGCCACCGGGCCATAAACCGGATCCGCCGGGACCGCACGCTGGCCGAGAAAACCCGCTTGCTGGCGGCACAGACACCCATGTCCGACGAGCTTGAGGACATCGATGAGCTCGCCTTCCCGGATGAGCGGCTCGAGCTGGTGTTCACGTGCTGCCATCCCGCCTTGTCCACCGATGCCCAGGTGGCGCTCACGCTGCGCACACTCGGAGGGCTAACCACGGTCGATATCGCACGCGCCTTTCTGGTGCCCGAGGCGACCATGGCCCAGCGGCTGGTCCGGGCCAAACGGAAGATCAAAGCCGCCGGGATCCCGTTCCGGGTCCCGCCGGCCCACGTTCTGCCCGACCGCCTGGCCGCCGTGCTGGCCGTGGTGTACCTGATCTTCAACCAGGGATACGGCGGAGACGGCGAGCTGGCGGGCGAAGCCATCCGGCTCGGCCGCTCCCTGGTTCAACTGATGCCCGACGAGCCGGAGGCGTACGGACTGATGGCGCTGATGCTCCTGCTCGACTCGCGGCGCCACGCCCGGTTCGACGGAGACAACCTCGTGCTGCTGGCCGATCAAGACCCGTCGCGCTGGGACTTCGCGCAGATCCAGGCCGGCCGGGCTGGGCTCGACCGGGCCCTGGGCCTGGGCGGTCGGGGCCCGTACGTGGTGCAGGCGGCGATCGCGTCCCTGCACGCCGCCGAGCCGCGTGACTGGGCGCAGATCGCCGCGCTGTATGGCGAGCTGTCACGGCTCACCGTCTCGCCGGTGGTGGAGCTCAACCGGGCCATGGCGGTGGCCGAGGCCGACAGCGCCCAGGCCGGGCTGGAAATCTTGGACCGGCTGGACCTCGACAGCTTCCACTACCTGCATGCGGCCCGCGGCGAGCTGCTGCGCCGGATGGGTCGGCCGGCCGAGGCCCGCCGAGCACTGGAACGCGCCCTCCAGCTCGTGCATCAGGACTCCGAACGGCGCGTGCTCCAGCAAAAGCTGGCCGAGCTGAATGGACGCTAGCCCGGGAGACCGGGGCTCGACCCGGAAAGAAAAAGGAGCGGGGGTGGTCTGCACACCGCCCGCTCCTGATTTCCTGTGCCGCCCCGTCCGGACATACCTCGACTTAATCGCCTGTCCTGGCTCCTGCGCCCGTGAGCCAAAACGCCCTCGTTGCGCCCCTCCGGGGTATGTCCTATGTCCCTACATGGCTTAAGTGTTCGGCAACAGCCATTGCCAGGTCGTTTCCGTAACGTTTCCGTCGCACGGCGCGGCCGCCAGCGAGGAGGCCGCTCCGCAACCGCGCGCGGGCTCGAACTTTGGCGCTCCGAGTAGCCCATACCGACGCGGAGCGCCAAAGTTCGGGCGTTGCTTTGCAGACGAACTAGCCCAGCGAACTTGGCGCTCCCATTGACGTATGCGCAGTGCCAGCGCCAAAGTACGCTCGCCGCACCCCGGCCCCGCGCCCGCCCACGGCGCGGCCGCCACACCCTGAGCCTCCATTCCCCGCCCTACACTGGCCCAAGCAATGCCAGGTACCGTAATCGTGGGCGCCCAATGGGGTGACGAGGGCAAAGGCAAGATCACCGACCTGCTCGCCGAGCGGGCGGACGCCGTGGTGCGCTTTCAGGGCGGAAACAACGCGGGTCACACGATCGTGCGCGGCGGCCAGACCTGGAAGCTCCACCTGATCCCCTCGGGGATCCTGCATCGAGGCAAGCTGTGCATGATCGGCAACGGGGTGGTGATCGATCCCAAGGTGCTGACCGAGGAGCTGGAGGAGCTGCGGCGCCGGCGCGTGGACACCAACTCGCTGCGGATCTCGGCCAATGCCCACCTCATCATGCCCTACCACCTGATGCTCGACCACGCCGGCGAAGCCAAGCTGGGCAAGCTCCAGATCGGCACCACCCGGCGGGGGATCGGCCCGTGCTACGCCGACAAGGCAGCCCGGCTGGGCATCCGGGTGCAGGACCTGCTGGACGAGAAGATCCTCAAGCAGAAGATCGTCGCCGCGCTCGAGCCCAAGCGGCTGACCCTGCGGCCATTCGCCAAGGATCCCCGCCTCGACCTCCAGGCGATGACCGAGGAGTACGTGAACTACGGCCACCGGCTGGAGCGGCTGATCGCCGACACGACCCGGCTGACCCACGAGCGGCTGGACAGCGGCGAGAGCGTCCTGTTCGAGGGCGCCCAGGGCACGCTGCTCGACATCGACCACGGCACCTATCCGTTCGTCACCTCTTCCAATCCGATCGCCGGATCGGCGTGCATCGGGGCCGGAGTGGGACCCAAGGACATCGACGAGATCTGGGGCGTGACCAAGGCCTACGTGACGCGCGTGGGCTCAGGGCCGTTCCCCACCGAGATCGACGGGCCCGAGGCGGACGAGATCCGCGAACGGGGCCACGAGTTCGGCACCACCACCGGTCGGTCACGCCGCGTGGGCTGGCTTGACCTGGTGGCGCTCAGGTACGCGGCTCGCCTCAACACGCTGACCGCCATGGCGGTGACCAAGCTCGACGTCCTGTCCGGGTTCGACCGGCTCAAGGTGTGCACCCGCTACCGGGGGGCCGAGGGGGCCGAGTTCGAGCACTTCCCCTACCACCAGACCGTGCTTCACCATGCCGCGGGCGAGTACGAGGAGCTTCCCGGATGGTCCGAGGACTTGCGGGAGTGCCGCGAGATGTCAGACCTCCCGGTGGCCGCCCGCGAATACCTTCAGTACGTCACTGACTTCGTGGGGGTGCCGCTGTCCCTGATCGGCGTGGGGCCGGGAGCCGACGACGTGATCTGGACCGCCGGGCCTAGCGCCGCGACGGATGGCCCACTCCGGGCCAAGGGGCCAGTACAAGTACCAGCCTCGCGTCGCTGAGCGCCCGCACCCGGTGGCGTTCGGTAGGGCTGAAGTGGGCTAGTAGCCCGGGTCCGCCGGTCACCACCTCGACGCCTTGGGCCACCTCCACCTCGCCGTCAGACACGAACAGAAACGCCCGCTCGTGCACCTGATGCTCCTGGAGCTCCTCGCCCGCCGGGAGGTCAATCACGATCACCCGCGTCTCCACGTCGGAGCGCAGGACCTGAGGTTGGTGCGGTTCCACATCCAGCGCGCGCGTGTCCCAGCTCTCCACGCCTGGTGTTCTAGTTCATTGCCAGCGCTCGATCAAGTCCTGGTCCGGCACCTGCCGCACGACCCGGGCCGGAACCCCCATCACCACCTCACGCGGCCCGACGTCCCGAACCACCACGGCGCCCGCGGCCACGAACGCTTCCTCGCCGATCTCCACGCCCGGCACCAGGACGGCGCCCCCGCCCACCCGGCAGGCCCGGCGGAGCACCGGGCCGGCCAGCGGATGACCTGGGTGATGACGTCCCATGGTGTGATCGTTGGTGGTCACCACGCCCGGTCCCAGGAACACGTCGTCCTCCACTACAGACCCGGCGGTCAGGTACACCGCGGTCTGGATCAGCACCCGCTGACCCACCACCGCTTGGAAGTCGACCGTCGAAGCCCGGCCGACCACCGTCTCGGCGCCGACCAGCGCCCGCTCGCGCACCTGGGACTGGTCGCCGATTATCGCCCGCTCGCCGATCCGCGAGCCGGCGTATACCACCGCGCCGGCGCACACCGTCACCCCCGCGCCCAGGACCAGCGGCCCCAGCTCCTCGCCCGCCGCGCCGGCGCTTGACCCCGGACGGAGCCGCGGGCGCTTGCCCACCACGGCTCCGGACTCGATCAGGCAATCGGCCCCGAGCCGCACCCCGGCATGGACCACGGCGCCCGGCTCGACGATCACGCTGTCCTCCAGGCGCGCCCCATCGTCCACGAATGCTCCCGGCGCGATGTCAGGCGTCACTCGAGCCCCCTCGAGGCTTCCAGGGAGCGCTGCAGCCCCTCCAGCACCCGGACCACGCGCAGGCCGTTCTCGCCATCGGAGCGGGGCTGGCGGCCCTCGGCCACGCAGTCGACGAAGTGCTCGCACTCCAGCCGCAAAGGCTCGACGTTGGGGATCCGGGGCGAGAAGATGTCGCCGCTGCGGGTTATGTACTCGCCATAGCCCTGCGCGTCCTCGTCGAAGCCCTTGTCGTACACCGTGAGCTTGCCTTCCAGCGCCATATCGTCAAACGTGGCCATCCGGCTGGAGCCGACCACGGTAAAGCGGCGTTCCTTGTGCGGGTCAAGCCAGCTCAGATGCAGGTGCGCGGTCAGCCCGGAGGGGAAGCGCATGAAGCAGAACACCACGTCCTCCACCCCGGGACGGACGTAGGACGCGCCCTGGGCCACCGACTCCTGGGGCTCCTCGCCGGCCAGGTAGAGCACCACCGACACGTCGTGGGCCCCCAGGCTCCACAGCGCGTTCTCGTCCGCCCGGAGCTTTCCCAGGTTCAGCCGATTGCCATAGATGTAGTAGATCCGCTCCCCCAGCTGACCTGAATCCGTCAGCTCCTTGAGCTGCTGTACGCCGGGGTGGTACTCGAGCAGGTGGCCGACCATGAGGATCCGGCGAGTGGCGCGCGCGGCCGCCACCGCCCGCTCGGCGGCGCTCACCGATTGGGCCAGCGGCTTCTCCACGAAACAGTGCTTGCCCGCCTCCAGCACGCGGATGGCCAGTTCCGCGTGGGTGGGTACTGGCGTGGCCAGGGCCACCGCGTCGAGCTCTGGATCATCGAGCAGCTGGTCGAGCTCGCCGGTGAGCCTGACGTCGGGAAACCGCTCGGCAAACCGCGCCCGAGCTTCCTCGGAGGGATCGCAGCACCAGGTCAACTCGGAACCCGGGAGGGCCGCGAAGTTTCGGGCGAGGTTGGGCCCCCAATACCCCAGACCCACCACCCCGATCCGGACCGGGCTCACGCGCACCGCCTCATTGCAGGTGCAGTGTAAGAGCGTCCACGACGCGTTCTGCGGCCCGCCCGTCCCCGTACAGCGGCGGCCGCTCCTCAGGCGACGGACGCTCCAGCTCTTCCAGCGCGCGCTCCAGATCGAGGTCGACCAGAACGTTCCAGCCCATTTCCACGGTCTCGACCCATTCGGTCGAGGGGCGCAGGGTGACGCACCGCACCCCCGCCAGGTAAGCCTCCTTCTGGACCCCGCCCGAGTCGGTGAGTACGGCGCGGGCGTGGCACAGCAGGGCGGCGAACTCCGAGTAGCCGAGCGGCGGCGTGACGACCAGGCGGTCGCTGCGCTGCAGGCGCTCGAGCAGCCCCGCCGCCCGTAGCCGCCCGCTGGTCCGGGGATGCAGCGGCAGCACCACCTGGCGGGGGACCGCCAGCAGGATCTCGACCAGGCGCTCCAGCCGCTGCGGCTCGTCGACGTTGCCGGCGCGGTGGGCGGTGGCCAGGACGTACTCACCGGGCTCGACGCCCCGGGCCTCGACCAGATCGACCCGGGCCCTGGCCGCCGGCTGGATCTTGAGCGCCACGTCGACCATCACGTCGCCGACCAGCTCTACCACCCCGTGTGCGTTCTCCCGGCGCAGGTTCTCGACCGCGACCTCGGAGGAGCACAGCAACAGCCAGCTGGCGTGGTCGGCCAGCACCCGGTTGAGCTCCTCGGGCATCGAGCGGTCAAACGACCGCATGCCCGCCTCCACGTGGGCCACTGGCACGCGGAACTGCGCCCCGACCAAGGCGCCGGCCAGGGTCGAGTTGGTATCGCCGTAGACCAGCACGCCATCCGGCGCGACCTCGGCCACCACGGGCTCGAGCGCCGTCAGCATCCGAGCCGTCTGCGAGGTGTTGGAGCCTCGGGAGATGGCCAACTCACGGTCGGGCGAGGGCAGATCCAGCTCGTCGAAGAACGTGCCCGAGAGCTCTTCGTCGAAGTGCTGGCCGGTGTGGATCAGCACCTCGTCGTGGACCTGGCGCAGCGGACCCGAGACGGCAGCCGCCTTGATGAACTGCGGGCGGTTGCCCACCACCGTCAGGATCTTCATCTAGGCGGGCTCTAGCTCCCCGCGGATCCGGCGGGCCACGGCGGCCGCGACCCGGGCGGTCACCGGTCCGGGAGCGGGCAGCTCTTTCGAGTCGATCCCGGAGATCGGCTGAACTTCCCGTGTCGTGGAGGCCAAGAACGCCTCGTCAGCCTCCAGCAGGATCTCCACCGGGCACGAACGCTCGACCGCCCCGGACTCCTCGATCGCCAGCCGCCGCGTGATCGAAGCCAGGATGTGCTCGTCCAGCGGCGGCGTCAGCACCTCCTCGTCCTTGACCCAGAACAGCGAGCTGGTGGGCGCCTCCAGGACCCGGCCGTGCGGGGTGACCAGGAGCGCCTCGTCGTATCCCTGCTCGCGGGCCAGCCGAGAGGCCAGCATGTTGGCCGCGTAGGACAGCGACTTCACGCCGTCGAGCACCCGCGTGGGCGAGTAGGTGACCGAGCCCAAACGGACGTGCTCGGGGCCAGTGGGCAGCGGCTCGGTCAGCAGCAGTCGCCGGCCCCCGCGGGTGATGACGATGCGCAGCGCCTCGTGGTCTTCGCCCGGGCCGGCGTGGGCCAGCAGGCGATGCGCGTCGGCCCGCACCGCCTCCAGATCGAGCGGCAACCGCAGGTTCAGAGCGGAGCGCTCGAGCCGGCGCAGGTGCTCCTCAAACGCAAACAACCGGCCGTCGTAGACCCGGATCACCTCGAATGCCCCGTCGCCGCGCAGCAGCCCCTCGTCGGTGGCCGGAATCGTGGCCGCTGAGGCCAGCGTGATCGAGCCATCGACCGAGGCTAAGGACGCGCTGAACGGGCTCATGGCTGGCCGCGAGCCTAACGGCGGGCCGGGACGCGTGATGCCTGGGCGGTACGGTCGCGGAACTCTGGCCGGCTCCACACCTCGGCCAGCCGAACCAGCGTGGCCGCGGCGGCGGCCATGTCCTGCACCGAAGCCCACTCTCGGACCGAGTGGTACTCGTGGCCGCCGGTGAAGATGTTGGGAGTGGGTAGCCCCATCTCGCTGAGCCGCGAGCCGTCGGTCCCGCCGCGGATTGGGGTGCGGATCGGCTCTATCCCCTCGGCCCGGATCGCCGCCTCGGCCGCCTGCACCACCTCTGGGAAGGGCTCGAGGTACGCCCGCATGTTGCGGTACTGGCGGCGCAGCTCAAACTCGAGCCGAGCCCGCGGCTCGGCCGCGATCACCGCCTCCGCGGTGCGGCGGAGCAGGTCGGCATGCTCCTGGAGGCGCTCGTCGTCGAAGTCGCGCACGATGGCTCGGAGCGTGGCCATGCCCGCGGTGGCGCTCAGCTCGTATGGGTGGATGAACCCCTCGCGGTCGCCGGTCGTCTCGGGCGTCAGCCGGTCGTCTGGGAGCGCGCACACGATCTGGCTCATCAGCCGGAGGGCGTTGACCAGCTTGCCGCTGGCCTGGCCGGGATGGACCTCGACCCCGTGCACGGTGAGGATCGCCTCCAGGGCGCTGAACGTCTCGTCCTGGAGCTCCCCCAGCTCGGAGCCGTCGATCGTGTAGGCGCAGGCCGCGCCGAACCGCGGGATGTCGAACAGCGTCGCACCCTCGCCGATCTCCTCATCCGGCGTGAAGCCGATCCGCAGCCGAGGCCGCGGGAGCTCCGGATGCCGGGCCAGGTGGCACACCGCGGTCATGATCTCGGCCACCCCCGCCTTGTCGTCAGCGCCGAGCAGCGTGTCGCCGCTGGAGGTCACGATGTCGTGACCGACCTTGCTGGACAGCTCGGGCATGCTCGCCGGGTCCAGGCGGGTTCCGTCGCGGGGTAGCGAGATCACGCCGCCCTCATAGGAGCGGTGCACCAGCGGCGCCACCCCCTGGCCCGGCGCGTCGGGGCTGGTGTCCAGATGGGCGATCCAGCCGATCGCCGGCCCGGGGTGGTCCGGCTCAGACGCCTCCAGCGTGGCCATCACGTACCCGTTGTCGTCTTGCTCGGCATCCCCGAACCCGGCCTGGCGCAGCTCCTCTACCAGCATCCGCCCCAGCTCAAGTTGGCCCGGGGTGCTGGGCGACGCGCTGCGCTCGCGCCGCGATTGGGTGCCGATCTGCACGTAGCGCTGAAACCGCGCCAGCAGATCGGGTGCGAGCTGCTCGGCCAGGGAGGATGTAAAGCGGGCGTGAGACACGCCGCCGAGTATCCCATCTCGGTTTTTCCCCCTGGTCGAGCGGGTAGCTCTTTTGAGTAGGGGCGTGCCGTGTAACGAACCATGCGAGGAGGCCTATAACCAGTGGCGACACAAACGCCTACCCAACGAAAGGCAGCGGCCAAGCGTGCCGCCGCCACCCGGAAGCAAAACTCGGCCAAGCGCAGTGCTTCGGCTACCCGGAGCTCGGCTGGGCGCACCAGTGCTTCGGCCAGCCAGACCAGACGCAGCGCACAGAGCACCGCCAAGCAGGCGACCCGCACCGCGGGCCGTCAGGCGGACGCGGCAGCCACGCGGCTCGGCGCGGTGGGCCGTCAGGCCCAGCGAGCGTTGTTCATCCAGGTCGGCGCCGCCGTCACAGTCGGCGACAAGGTGCGGGAGACCGCCCGGACGCTGAGCCACCTGGACCGCGTGACCAAGGAGCTCGACCGGTTCGAGCGGCGCGGCACGCGCGCGCTGTCCAGGCGTCAGCGGTCACTGACCCGCCGTCGCCGCGCGGTGGAGCGCGACGTGAAGAGCGCGCAGCGGACCGTCGAGCGACAGGCCGACGGCGTGCGCTCGGACGTCCGCGATCTGGCCGAGCAGATAAGGGAGCTCGTCTGAGGACGATTCGATCGGCACTCGTCTAGGGCGGCCTGAGGCCGCCCGGGGGCGGGTGCCTTTCCTCAGACACGGATGGCTGAGCGACAGCGCAGGAGCCGGCTGCGGCGTTCCGATTGCTCGGGGCCAGGATGGCAGCGGCGCCACCGGGGACGGGGGTTTGAGTATCTGGATGAACGGGACAACCGGATCGACGATCCACAAGCTCTGACCCGGATCGGTGAGTTGGCGATCCCGCCGGCCTGGCGGGAGGTGTGGATCTGCGCCGATCCCCTGGGGCACCTCCAGGCGACCGGCATCGACGCCGCCGGGCGCAAGCAGTACCTCTATCACCCGCGCTGGCGCGAGCACCGTGACCGGCAGAAATTCGAGCGCATGACGCGGTTCAGTCGTGGCCTGCCCAAGCTTCGCCGCCGGGTGAGCGAGGACCTGAGCCAGGCGGAATTCAGCCGGCCGCGGGTGCTGGCCTGCGCGGTGCGGCTGCTCGACCTGGGGATGTTCCGCATCGGCAGCGAGGAGTACGCCGACGACGACGGCGGCGTGGGACTGGCCACGCTGCGCCGCGAGCACGTCTCAGTCCACAACGGCAATCTGGCGTTCGAGTACCCGGCGAAGGGAGGGATCCCGCGGGTCCAGGTCATCACCGACCCGATCACGCACGACCTCCTGGCCGCGCTGGCCCGCCGGCGCTCCGGTCGGCCGGAGCTCCTGGCCCACCGGGAAGGCCGCCGCTGGACCCCGATCCGCTCGGAGGAGGTCAACCAGTACCTGAAGGACGTCCTGGGCGAGGAGTTCAGCGCCAAGGACTTCCGGACCTGGAACGCCACCATGATGGCGGCGGTCGTCCTGGCCACCGACGGCGCCGAGGCCGACGCCCAACGCAACCGCAAGCGGGCCGTCCACCGGTCGGTGCGGGCGGTGGCCGAGCTGCTGGGCAACACGCCCGCCGTGGCTCGGCGGTCGTATATCGACCCACGGGTGTTCGACCACTATCAATCGGGCGCCACGATCGCCGACACGGTCCGGAGACTTCGCGATTTCGACCTGGCCGACGACCGCGTCCGGGCTCGCCTCGATCGGGCCGTCCTGAAGCTCCTGTCCGGTGGCTCACCCCGCAGCCGCGCGAGCCGAAACTAGATCGTAAAACCTCCCGAATAGACCTTTTCGCGGCGGGTCGGATGTGCTAAAAAAGGGTGGTCTGCAACTCGGAGGTACCCGTTGAGCGTTCCCCCGACACTGGGGGCCGCTGCTGGGCTCGTCAGCACTGAGCAGCTGTTCGAGCGGTGGCGGATTGAAGATGACCGCCAGGCCCGTGATCAGCTGGTCGCGCGGTTCCTTCCGCTGGCCCGCAAGCTGGCCCGCCGGTATGTGCAATCAAGCGAGCCGTACGAGGATCTGGTCCAAGTGGCGAGCCTGGGCTTGGTCAAGGCGGTCGAGCGCTTCGACCCCACGCGCGGGTTTGCCTTCAGCTCGTTTGCGGTGCCCACGATCGTGGGCGAGCTCAAGCGCTACTTCCGGGACACTGCCTGGGCCATCCATGTCGATCGCGGCGCCCAGGAGCGCGCGCGCAAGGTCTCCGATGCCCATCAGAAGCTGAACAGCCTCACCGGCCGGACGCCGACCGTGGATGAGGTGGCCCAGTACCTCGAGCTCAGTCAGGAGGAGGTGCTGGAGGGACTCCAGACCGCGGAGGCCTACGGCGCGATCTCGCTGGATGCCCCGGTGGCCGGGGAAGAGGACGAGGAATCGAGCCGGCTGGACTCGCTGGGCGTGGAGGACCGGGAGCTGACGCTGGCCGATGACATCGCGACGATCTTCGCCGCCGCGCGCCATCTCCCGGCCCGCGAGCGCCAGATCCTCTATCTGCGCTTCAGCGAGGATCTCACACAGTCCGAGATCGCCCAGCAGGTGGGGATCTCGCAGATGCAGGTGTCACGCCTGCTACGCCGCTCCCTGCAGCGTCTTCGCGAGCTGACTCAGTAAGGGAAGAGGGCACGGCGGGGACCGTGCCCCGCCGTGCGGTTGGTTCTCCTCACCAGCGGCCGTACCAGCGCCGGCGACCCACCCCGGACTCGACCCCGCCGATCAGGAATCCGAGCGCCCATAGAACGACGGCGGCGATCAACACGAACCACAGAAAGTGGGCCGCGAAGCCGAGTCCGCCGAAGATCGCCAGAAGCAGCAGAAGGACGACTAGAGCAACCATTCATGGCCTCCGTTCAAAAGGGGCGAACTCCGTGTTCGCCCGTGGTTCGCTCAGGCTTCCCGAAACGCCCCCGGTCCATTCGCCCCCAGCTCCACGCGTCCTTTCATGTAGCCTCGCCGCGGTGCCGAGCAACTTCAGCGTGGCCGTCCACGGCGAAGACCAGGCCGTGGTCATCGAGGTCTCGGGCGAGCTCGACCTCGCTTCGAGTCCGGCGCTGGAGCACGAGCTCGAGCAGCGGGTCGATTCAGGCGCCGCGACAGTGGTCGTCGACCTGAGACAGCTCGAGTTCATGGACTCCACCGGCCTGAGCGTGCTGGTCCGGGCCCACCAGCGGGCCCTCGAGACCGACCGTACGTTCGCCATCGTCAAGGGTCCGCCCCAGGTCCAGCGGCTGCTCGACCTGACCGGCGTGGCCGAGCGCCTGAACATCGTCGACTCCCCCGAGGAGCTGCTGGGATCAGACTAAGAGCGCTCAGGCCGGGGTGGACGAGCGCAGACGCTGGTCCAGCATCACCAGATGGAGTGCCTCGGTCCCGTTCTCCGGCCGCACCTCGAATTCGTCGCTGAGCAGCCGCAGCGCGGATGCCACATCCCCGGCCTCGTCCGCCGACAGCTCGGAGCTGGCCCCCGCCCGGAACGGCCCGACGGTCAGCTCCATCCGCCGGTTGGACGTGGCGATGCAAAAGCAGATTCGGGAGTCGCTGGCCGCCTGTCCGGCATAGTCGGCCAGCGCGTCGGTGACCAGGTACACGTCCGAGAACCGGTCCAGCGAGAAGCGGGCTCGGGCGGCCAGGGCTCGGGCCAGTCGGCCCAGCACCGCTCCCAGCAGGCTGACCGGAGACAGCGAGACCACGGCGTCGCCGGTCAGCTGTCCGGACCGCACGTCCTCCGGCGCCACCGCTTCCGGAGTCTGGTAGAGCGGCTGTCCCTCCCGCATACCGGCGAACTGCATCCACACCTCGGTCCCACCCTGGGGTAGCGGGCGGAACGCGGTCTGCTGGGCCAGGGCTAGCATGATCGGGATACCCACTCCCTGGAGGCGGTCGTCCGCCTGCGTCACGGAAGGTATGCCTTGACCCTGGTCGCGCACCACCACCTCGATGACGTCGGGGGTGACGTGGAGGCTGACCCACAGCGGCCCGCTCTCGCTGCCATAGGCATGCATGACGACGTTGTTGGCCGCCTCGCTGACGGCGGTCTTCAGGTCGTCCAGCAGCTCGGGATCCAGGGACAGCTCCTCGGCCACCCCACCGAGCATCGCGCGAACGAGGGTGAGCGTCTCCGGACTCGACGCCAGCTCGAGCCGGACCAGCGGTCGATCCTCGCTCAGCACCATCAAAAAAGCGCGGTCACTCTACTTTATGGCTCCTCAGACGGGGTTGCCTGCCATCGAGCCGTGTACCCGCAACCTCGGGGTAGACAAACCGAAACCGAGGCCGCACTGGCGGCGGCCGCCGGCCCCTATCCGCCTCGGAAGGCGGCCTCGCGTTTCTCCGCGAAAGCGGCCACGCCCTCCAGGAAGTCCTGGGTGCGTCCCAGCGCGTGCTGGAGCTCGCCCTCCAGCTCCAGCTGCCGGTCCAGGTCGCCGTAGATGAACTGGTTGAGCGCCTGCTTGGAGCTGGCGTAGGATCGGGTGGGGCCCGAAGCGAGGCGCTTGACCAGCGCGTCGGCCTCCTCCATCAACCGGTCGTCGGGGTACACCCAGTTGACCAGGCCCCACTCCAGCGCCTGCGGAGCGTTCACCCGCTCGCCCAGCAGGGCCATCTGGAACGCCCGGGCCTTGCCCACCGCGGGCGGCACCAGCGCGGTCGAGCCACCGTCGGGCATCAGCCCGATGTTCACGAAGGCCAGGCCAAAGAACGCGGACTCCGCGGCCATGATCAGGTCGCAGGCCAGGGCCAGCGAGC
Source organism: Solirubrobacteraceae bacterium (assembly GCA_035938755.1). Lineage (GTDB taxonomy): Bacteria > Actinomycetota > Thermoleophilia > Solirubrobacterales > Solirubrobacteraceae > Palsa-465. Next base: position 16,472 of record DASZGO010000143.1, read on the forward strand.
AGCCGATCCCCACGGCCGGCCCATTGACCGCCGCCACCACCGGCTTGGGCAGTCGCCTGAGCCCGGCGATCGCCGGGTGGTAGATCTCGTGCAGCTCGTGCCGGATGTTGGGCATCCCGTCGTCGGGGTCCGGATCGAACCCGGCCTTCAGGTCCGCGCCCGAGGAGAACCCCCGTCCGGCTCCCGTGACCAGGACCGCCCGCACCGAATCGTCGGACGCCTCGTCCTCCACCACCTGCTTTAGCTCCGATCCGAACTGCGCCGTCCAGGCGTTCAGGGTCTCCGGCCGGTTCAGGGTCAGCCGCCCGACCCCGCCATCCTGCTCCCAGATCACGGTCTCGTGGGCCATCGGCGCTTACCCTACTCGAGCGCCCCGGGGTCGGTGGGCACATCGACCGCGTATTCCTGGAGCACCTCCAGAGGGACGATGTCCAGAGCCCGCTCGTGCGTGGCGGCCAGCACCACGAACGTGCCAACGCCGGCTTCGTGCGCCCGTAGCCAGTTCACCGCGGTCACGCACCAGCGATCGCCCGGACTCAGCCCGGGGAACCCATAATCGGGTACCGGCGTGCTCAGGTCGTTGCGGATCTCCCGCTGATAGGCCAGGAACTCCGCGCTGACCACCGCGCAGATGGTGTGGCTGCCCTCGTCGCCGGGCCCGGTGCGACAGCTGCCGTCGCGGTAGAACCCGGTCACCGGATCCAGGCTGCACGTCTCCAGCTCGCCGCCCAGCACGTTGCGCTCGCTCACGGGGGCAGTATTCCCCCGGCGGTGACCGCCGTGCAGTCCGGTCGGCTGGACGGATGTTCGATTGTCGGAAATCCCTGCTGGTGCGACGATTTTCGCATGCAAGTACAGCAACGCCCGGCTGGCCAGACCAGCGCAAAGACCGACCACAGCGGCCTGATGATCCTCTCGGTGCTTCCGGTGCTGATCATCGCGGTCGTGGTGTTGGCGGTTGGGGGCGTGGGCCTTGGCTTCCTGATCCCCGCACTGGTATGCGGGGCGATGGTCGGGATGCTGACCTTCGTCACCCTGCGAGAAAAAACCCGCTGACCCGGGGATAGACGACGCGCCGGGCTGACCGACGGGGGCGGTTGGCTAGCCGACCGTGGCTCGCCCCGGTACCTTCGCGCGATGCGCTTCGAAGATGTCGCGAGCGCCGTCCAGGGCATCCCGTACATGTCAGAGCACTGGGGGCGGCGCGTCTATGACCACGTACGACGGACCAAGCCCGAGCAAGTGCTCGAGCTGGGCACCGCCCACGGGGTGTCCACGGCTTACCTGGCGGCGGCGCTGGAGGCCAACGCGCACGGACATCTGGTGACGGCTGACCACGCGGGCTCGCGATTCGATCCGCCGCCTGAGGCGGTGTTGGAGCGGGCAGGTGTGGCCCACCGGGTGACCATCGTCCGCGAGCACAGCTCCTATAACTGGTTCCTCCAGGAGCAGGTCGAGCACCACTCCGATCGCCACGGCAACTGCAACCCAATCTACGACTTCTGCTACCTGGATGGCGCCCACAACTTCGACATAGACGGCCTGGCCGTGGTGCTGGTGGAGAAGCTCCTGCGCCCGGGCGGCTGGCTGCTGTTGGACGACCTCGACTGGACATACGAGCACAACCCATGGGTGGCCCCGGAGCTGGGGGCTGACGGCAACGCCCGCCCGTTTGGCCCGCTGTCCGAGCGCCAGCGCACCGCACCGCAGGTGCGACCGGTGTTCGAGCTGATCGTCAAGCAGAATCCCTCGTTTACTCAGTTCTGGGTGGAGGACCAGTGGTACGGCTGGGCCCAGAAGCAACCGGGGGCGCCTCGCCGGCTGACCATCTCCAACAGCCGGTCGTTGGGCGCGCTGCTCGGCGGGGAGCTGCGCAGGTGGATCCGGAGTCGGCGGTATCGCCGGCAGCCCTAGACTCCAGCCCATGTGCCGAAACATCAGAACGCTCTACAACTTCGACCCGCCGGCCACCGCGGAGGAGATCCACGCCTCGTCGCTGCAGTACGTGCGCAAGATCAGCGGGTTCAACCAGCCCTCGAAAGCCAACCAGCAGGCCTTCGCCGAAGCCGTGGACGCAGTCGCCCGGGCGTCGTCGGAGCTGCTGGCCAAGCTGAGCACCACGGCGCCGCCTAGGGATCGGGAGATCGAGGCAGCCAAGGCGCGCGCCCGGGCCGCCCAGCGCTTCGCCGCCTGACCGTATGACCGCCGCCGGCCAGCCGGTCGGGGTGCACCTGTCCGACGGGAGCACCCTGCATACCGAGCTGTTCATTCCAGGCGGTGACGGCCCGTGGCCCGGGGTGCTCGTGCTCCACGAGTCGTTTGGGCTCAACAACGACATCCGCCGGATCGCCCGGCGGTTCACCGAGGCCGGGTACGTGGCGATGTGCCCGGACCTCTACTCGCACGGGACCCGGATCGTGTGTCTGAGCCGGGTCATCGTGGACATGCTGCGCGGCGCGATCGCGCGAGAGATCGCCGACATCGTGGCCGCCCGTGAGACCCTGGCCTCCCGGCCGGAGGTGGATGCCGAGCGGACCGCGGTAGCCGGCTTCTGCCAAGGCGGCGGCTTTGCCCTGATCGCGGGCACGCACCCCGGCTTCCGGGCGGCGGCGGTCAACTACGGAGACGTGCCGAAGGAGCGCGTCGAGCTCGACGGCGTCTGCCCGGTGGTGGGCAGCTACGGGGCCCGGGATCGGGTGTTCGGCCGACCCGCGGCCGAGCGGTTGGAACACCACCTGAGCGCCCTCGGCGTGCCGCGCGACGTGAAGACCTACGACCAGGCCGGGCACTCGTTCTTCTCCCAGGTCGACGGCTGGCAGGGCTGGCTGGCCCGGGTGCCCACGCCGATGCGCGTGGGCTACGACGAGGCAGCGGCCGAGGACGCCTGGCGCCGGATGCTCGGCTTCTTCGACGAGCACGTGCGCTCGCCGGGCGCGCCTAGCGCCTAGCGGACCAGGACTCGTCGCTCTCGGCTGTCTAGACCCGAGCCCCCGAGGCGGCCATCAGCGCCCGATTCTGGTGCTTGGTCACGTACGCGTAGTGATAGAGGGCCGGAATGATCAGGATCCCGAACGGGAACACGAGCAGGAAGGAGAACAGGGGGTGCAGGGAGTCGCTGACCCCGCCTAGCTGCTCGGCCCGCTTGATGCGCTTGCCCGTGCGGTAGATGGACACCAGCGGCGGTATCAGAAGCAGGATGCCGCCGAACAGGATCGCGATGAGCGAGTTGATCGGACTCGAGTCGGCCAGCTCCTGATCGCCCTTGGCCCGGCCGATCTCCTTGAGCTCCTCGTTGATCTGGAAGTACCAGTAGTAGTAGTAGATGCCCAGGGTGATGATGTTGAGGCCCAGACCGACCCAGAAACTCCGGATCTTCCCCTTGGCCCCGGTCCCCAACTGGACAGTCTGCGCCATTGCCGCCCTCTTTCTCTGCGCCGCGGGGCCGGCCAGTCCGAGCCCCCTGTGCCTGGACGCATCCTCGCACGGCAGTCAACCGCGCGCTCACTGCTCGCGCAGAAGTCTCCCCAATGGCATGCGCCGGAGTGCTCTGGCCACGATCAACACCGCCACCGCGGTGGCACCCACGGCCCCGAGCGCCAGTTCGCCCAGGTAGCCCCAGGGAATGGCCAGGGCGTCCGGCGGCGGATCGAATACGTGCTGGAGCATGGCCACCAGCATCAGCGCCAGCAGGACCCCCAGTCCGGCCGCCAGCACGAGCGCGGCCACCAGTACCAGGACCGCCTCGCTCCACACGAACGCCCCGATGTTCCGCAGCCGAGCCCCCAGCGCGGCCATCGTGGCCAACTCGTGGCGACGCTCGGCCATGGCCAGGGCCACGAACAGCGCCATGGCCGCGGCGACCAGCGCGATCGTGAACGTCTCTTCGATCCGGCTGATGCCCCGAAGATCCACGGTGGTAATCGAGCTCGTGGTCTGCGCGGCCTGCTGGTCGACGTTCTTGACGATCGTGCCGTCAGCCCGCGTGACCTGGGCGATCCGAGAAGCGGCGCCGGTCGGATCGCCGGTCTTGACGAACACCACGTTCGGCCCACCGGCGTGATCCGCGGCCGCCAGATAGGCCAGGTTGGCCACCATGAACGAGTCCCGGGGAGCCGAGGGGAACTCCTGCACGATCCCCGCGACGTGAAACGGCACCACGTGGAACTTGCCGCTGCGGTGGTCCAGCACGCGCAGCCTGAGGAGGTCTCCGAGGTTCAGCTGGTAGTCGGCGATCGTCTCCTTGGAGACCAAGATCCCGTCTGGTCGACCGGCCAGCCGGGCCAGGGACTGTTGCGCGCTGGCCCCCAGGAAATACGAGTTCCGCAGGGTGGTACCGCGGTTGATCGTGGCGGCATTGATCCCGAACGTGTCTTGGAGATCGGGACCGACGTAGGCGTAGGAGTGGTCCACCGGCGTGGTCCCCTGGACACCTCCCACCTGA
>DASZGO010000144.1:0-1709 GCA_035938755.1 Solirubrobacteraceae bacterium
TGCGGTCAAGTACGTGGCCTGTGATGAGCTGGAGGTCCTGGCCCAGGCGGGCGTAAGCCTGCTGGGGGAGAACCGGGCGCAGGAGCTGGTGGCCAAGGCCGAGGCCTATCCCGGCCGCTTCGCGTGGGACTTCATCGGACATCTTCAGAGTCGCAAGGTCCGTTCGCTGTTGCCGTACGTGCGCTATCTGCAGACCGTGGCCAGCGATTCGGCGCTGGCCCAACTTGCGCGGCACGCGGAACCCGACACCGAGGTGCTGGTGGAGGTCAACGTGGCCGGCGAATCCGGAAAGAGCGGAATCGCGCCCGCTGAGCTGCCCGGATTCATAGCGCGATGTCCAGTGCGGATCGTCGGGCTGATGACGATGCCGCCCCTGGCCGCGCGGGCCGAAGACAGCCGGCCCTATTTCGCCGCTCTCAGGGCCCTGGCCACCCGGAACGGCCTGCGCGAGCTCTCGATGGGGACCAGCCAGGACTACCTGGTGGGGGTACAGGAGGGGGCGACGATCGTGCGGCTCGGTACGAAGCTCTACAGCGCGTCATAATCCAGGGCAGGGAAACCGCCTACCGGCGCGAACAACCCAAAAACTATGGCTCTTCGTGACACCTGGCACCGGGCGCTCGTCTACTTCGGGCTGGCTGAGGACGCGGCCTACGAGGAGGAGCACGAGCCCTACGCGGAGCCCGAGGAGAACCTCCAAGGCTCCTACTCGCAGCGACCCAACGTGCGCCGGCTCAGCTCGTCCCGCCGCCGGCGCGATGAGATCGACGACATCTTCGGCGATGACATCGAGAGCGAGCGCCGCGGCGCCCCGCTGCGCCCGGTGGGAACCGGCCGGGGCAACGGACGCGGCGGCGACGCCCGAGTTCACTTCGTAGCCCCCCGTAGCTTCAACGACGTTCAGGACGTGGGCGACAAGTTCAAAGACGCGATTCCGGTGATCCTCAACCTCCAGGGGACTGACACCGACCTGGCCAAGCGCCTGATCGATTTCTCCAGCGGCTTGACCTACGCCCTGGACGGCGGCATGCAGAAGATCGCCGACAAGGTGTTCCTCCTCACGCCTCAGAACGTCGAGGTGTCAGCCGAGGAGCGGGCCCGGCTGGTCGAGAAGGGCTTCTTCAACCAGTCTTAGGGCCGGGCGGGCCGCTGGCCCGAGCCCCGAGTAACGTTCGCCGGATGCAGGTCGGCCTCATTGGCGCTGGCAACATGGCGCGCGCTCTGGCGCGAGGCTGGGGCGATCCGGTGCTGTGCTCGGACTCGGGGTCCGGCCGAGCCCGTCAGCTGGCCGAGGAGCTGGGGGGAGAGGCAGTGTCCAACCTCGAGGTGGCACGGCGAGCGGATCTGGTGATCCTGTGTCACAAGCCCCGTCAGCTCGACCGCGTGGCGGGCGAGACAGCGGGCCAGGCCAAGGCGGTGGCCTCGGTGCTGGGCGGAGTTCGGATCGCCTCACTGCGGCAGGCCTATCCGGGCGTTCCGGTGATCCGGCTGATGCCCAACACCCCGGTCGAGGTCAGGCGAGGGGTCACGTGCTACGCGGCGGCGGCGGACGTCGATCCGGGATTAGAGCGGCAGGTGGTCGAGCTGCTGGAGCGCGTGGGCACAGTCGTGGACTTGGCGGAGGACCAACTCGACGGCGTGACTGCTCTGACCGGCGTGGGACCGGCCTACGACGCGCTACTCGTCGAGGCCCAGGTGGACGCTGCCGT
>DASZGO010000145.1:0-7014 GCA_035938755.1 Solirubrobacteraceae bacterium
GGCTAATTCACAACCCGACGGGGGGCGGCGACCTGACCAAGCTGTTCCAGCAGGCGCCGGCCCTGGCCGACGTGGCCGTCAAGGCCTTCCCGCGACTCATCAAGCAGATGAATGACTCGCAGGCGCAGCTCGACACCTTCCGCGAGTACACGCCTGACCTGGTCGCCGCGTTCTCCAACCTGGGCCAGGTAGGTGGCTACTACGACGCCAACGGCCACTACGCCCGCACTCAGCCCAACTTCTACGCGTTCAATCTCGATGGCGCCAACCAGCTGCAGGCGCGTAACCCGGCGGATCGCTACAACGGCCTCCAGAAGGTCCGAAACCGCTGCCCAGGTAGCGCCACGCAGGCCGCGCCCGACGGGTCGGCTCCCTGGCAGGTGCCAGGATGCAGTCTCACCGCGGTGCCGCCCGGCCCATGAAGCGGCTCGTGCTCACCGCCCTTCTGCTGGCCGGCCTCGTCGCCGGGGCGATCGTCGCCACCGGTGCCTCGAGCGGCCAGCGAACAGGCCCGTACCAGATCCGGGCGATCTTCGACGACGCCTCGTTCGCGGTGGCCGGTGAGGATGTCCGGATCGCCGGAGCGCCGGTGGGCACGATCGGTTCGCTGGACGTCACCGACCGCGGCGGCACTGGCCGGCCGTCCTCGTGCTCAAACCCGGGCAGCGGATGCAAGGCCGCGGTGACCTTCATCATCAACCGGCCGGGGTTCACTCCGTTCCACGCCGACGCGTCGTGCGCCATCCGGCCCCAGTCGCTGATCGGCGAGAAGTTCGTGGACTGCAACCCCGGGACGGCAGCCGCCCCGCCGCTGCAGCGAATCGGCACCGGACCCGGGGTCGGGACGTATCTGCTCCCGCTCACCCACACCAGCTCGCCGGTCGACACCGACCTGGTCAACGACATCTACCGCGAACCCGTGAGGCAGCAGTTCTCGCTGATCCTGAACGAGCTGGGTACCGCACTGGCGGCTCGCGGCTCTGACCTGAATGATGTGATCCGCCGAGCCAACCCGGCCCTGCGGTACACGGACGAGGTGTTGAAGATCCTGGCCCAGCAGCACCGGGAGCTGGCCCAGCTGGCCCGGGACTCGAATACGGTGCTGACACCGCTGGCGCGGGACGAGCAGCAGATCTCCTCGTTTGTGACTCACGCCAACACCACGTCGGTGGCCACCGCCCAGCGCGCCAATGACACCGCCGCCGGGCTGCGGCTACTTCCCGGGTTCCTGCGCCAGCTGCGCCCGCTGATGATCGATCTGGGGAACCTGGCCGATCAGGGGACGCCGCTGTTCAATTCACTGGCCCAGTCCGGTCCGGCGGTGGCCCAGCAGTACGAAAACCTGGTGCCGTTCGCCAGCGCCGCCCGCAACGCGCTGATTTCGCTGGGCAACTCGGCCCAGCAGCAACAGCCGCTCCTGCTCAAGACGATTCCCTTCGCCCGCCACGTGCTTCGGCTGGCGAACGCTTCGGGCCCCTCGTCCCGGCTGCTTGACCAACTGACCGCCAGCCTCGACCAGACCGGCACGATCGAGAACCTGATGAAGGTTCTGTTCTACGGGACCAGCGCCCTCAACGGGTTCGACAGCTCCGGGCACTTCATCCGCACCGAGGCGCTGGTCGGCAGCTGCACCGGCTACACGCAGCTGGTGATCGGTGGCTGCTCGGCCAACTTCACCCACACCGCGCCGACGGCCGCCGACGTCACCGCACTGGCTCGGGTGGCGAAGGCGGCGGCCGAACCAAAGACTGCGCGTGAGGTGGCGATCGTCCGCTCGGCCCGCGCGGCCATCGGGACCGAGACCACCACCCAGGCGCTGACACCGCTCCTCAACTACCTGATCGGGCCGGGTCACTGATGCAGCGGCTACAGCGAGAGCGTGGTGTGATCGCCAACCCGATTCTGATCGGGGCGGTCACCGTGCTGGTGGCCATCGTGGCCGTATTCCTGGCCTACAACGCCAACAACGGCCTCCCGTTCGTCCCGCGGTACGCGCTGTACGTTCAGGTCCGGAACGCCGACCAGCTGACCTTCGGCGCCGAGGTGCATACCGGCGGCGCGCTGGCGGGCCATATTGTGGGCGTCAATCCGGCGCGAGACGCCCAGGGCCAGCCCATCGCCGTCCTGAAGCTGGCCCTGAACAAGAGCATGCAGCCGCTGCCCGCGGACTCACATTGGCGGATCCGGCTGAAAGCGACGATTGGGCTCAAGTACCTGGACCTGACCGTCGGACACTCGGCCCGCACCCTGCCCAACGGCGCCACCGTGCCGCTCAGCCAGACCAGCGCCGCGGTGGACCTGGATCAGCTGCTGAGTATCTACAACCCACCCACGCGCAAGGCCACCGCGCAGGCCACCACCGGCTTCGCCTACGGGCTGGCCGGACGCGGGTCTGACCTCAATAGCGCGATCGGCTCGTTCGTGCCGCTGGTCAGGGACCTGCTCCCCGTGATGCGCAACCTGTCCTCGCGCCAGACCGACTTGGCGGGCTTCTTCCACGGGCTGGAGGCCCTCTCCTCGGCCTCGGTGCCGGTGGCCCAAGAGCAGGCCCAGCTGTACGTCAATTTGGATACGACGTTTACCGCGCTGTCCACGATCGCGGTTCCGTTCTTCCAGGATTGGATCCACGAGACGCCCATCACCGAGCAGGCAGCGATCAACGACATCCCCACCATCCGGCCGTTCGTGTCGGACACCGCCGACCTGTTCCACCGGCTGTTTCCCGGGTTCTCCACCTTGGGCCAGAGCGCTCCCGTGCTGGCGCAGACAGAGGCCATCGGCGCGCAGAACCTGCCCGGAACGGCGGCCCTCAACCAGCGCCTGGTCGCGCTGGCCGCGATCCTGGAGAACTACGGTCAGAACCCTGTCGTCCTGGCCGGGCTGGATCGTCTGACGCTGCTGGGCAACCGGCTCACGCCGCCACTGGCGTTCCTCACCCCGGCGCAGTCGGTGTGCAACTACATCACCCTGTCGCTGCGGAATTTCCAGAGTCTGCTCCAGGACCCGGTGGCCACCGGGACCCGGCTGCGCTTCAACACCGTGGCGATCGACGACGTCCTGGGCGGCGAGTCCGTGCCCTCGCAGGCGCCGTACACCACCCCGTCCACCAACAACCAGGACTCGCACGGCCCGCTGCACTTCGACCCGTACCCCAACACCGCCTCCCCGGGCCAGGTACATGAGTGCTCGGCCGGCAACGAGCCCTACTCGGGCACGCAGGCCGACATCGGCAACCCGGCCGGGAACGTGGGCACCAAGACCGAGAAGACCACCCGGCCGAAATGAAACGCCGCCGCCGACCATTCCCTGCGCTCGCCTCCGGAATCATCGGGATCGTCCTCCTGGCCCTGATCACCTACCTGGTGTTCGGCGGCCGGGGCCCGTTCAAAGGATCGCCGTTCGTGCTCAAGGCGATGTTCACCACCCAGATCCAGGTGCACATTCCCTCCGATGTGCGGATGGCTGGCGTCGACGTGGGCAAGATCGTCTCGATCGAGCGGCTGCCCAATGCCGGGTCCTCGCAGGTCGCCGTGGTGACCATGAACATCAACGACAACGGCCTGCCGATCCACGCTGACGCCACCGTCCAGCTCAAGCCGAAGCTGTTCCTCGAAGGGAACTTCTACGCCGACCTGCGTCCGGGAACGCCGCAGGCCCCGGTGGTGTCATCAGGTTTCCTGATGCCCCTGGCTCAAACCTCGAGCACGGTTCAGATCGACCGGGTGCTGGCCGCGCTGACCGCCAGCCCGCGCAGCGAGCTTCAGACCCTGCTTCAGGGCATCGGCTCCGCGCTGCAGGCTCCGCCCAGCCCGGGGGAGGACGCCACCCAGGACCCGATCGTGCAGGGACTGACTGGCGCCCAGTCGCTGAACCTGGCCCTGAAGTACTCGACCGCCGCGTTCCGAGACTCGGCCATTGTGAACCAGGCGCTTCTGGGCATCCAGCCCCACGACCTCGAGAAGGTCGTACAGGGCAACCAGAAGCTCCTGCAGGGACTGGCTGACAGCGGGCAGCAGCTGCCAGGATTCGTGACCACGTTCAACGCCACCCTGGCTGCGCTGGCCAACCGCCAGCAGGCGCTCTCGGACACAATCGCGGCGCTTCCGCCCTGGCTCAAAGCCACCAACGACGCGATTGGACCGCTTGAGGCTTCCTACGTGCCCACGCAGCAGCTGGCCCGCGCATTGCTGCCCGGGGTCCAGCAGCTCGGCCCCACCATCAAGCTCGGGATCCCCTGGCTCCAGCAATCCGCACTCCTGTTCTCCAAGCCTGAGCTGGGGAACCTGCTGAACGATCTGACCCCAGCGGTGCAGAACACCGGCCAGTCGCTGAACGACACGCGGCTGCTGCTCAATCAGGCGGACCTGTTCGCTCGCTGCTTCTCGCACAACGTCGTCCCCACCGGAAACGAGCTGCTTCAGGACCCGCCCAACACCACGGGGCTGCCGCTGTACCAAGAGGTGTTCCAAGGTTCGGTGGGGCTGGCCAGCTCCGCTCAGAACTTCGACGCCAACGGCCGGTACACGCGGGCGCTGGCGGGCGGCGGCGCGACCCGCATCGCCACCAGCACGCTGCCCACCGGCGGTCCACTGTTCGGCAACGCAGTGAACCCACCCTTGGGAACCCGGCCCGCTTACCCGGGCAAGGCCCCGCCGTTGCGCCGCGACGTTCCCTGCTACCAGAACCAGGCGCCCAACCTGAATCGCGTGGCCACCGGAGGCACTCCGTGAAGCGCGCGATTCGCACCCACAGCCGGGACTTCATCGCGATCATCGTGCTGTTCGCGCTGGCCTGCGGCGTCACCGCGTACATCTTCTATAACGAGCCCGCATTCACGTTCGGGCAGAGCTATTACACGGTCAAGGCCAGGTTCTCATCGGCCGCGGCGGTCACCTCGGGGCAGGGCCAGACGATCGACGTCGCGGGCGTTCAGGTGGGCAACGTCGGCGGCGTGGAGCTCCAGGGTGGGACCGCGATCGTAACCATGAACCTCTACAAGCAGTACATGCCGGTCTACAACAACGCGACCGTGCTGCTGCGCCCCCGCACGCCGCTGAAGGACATGTATCTGGCCCTGGATCCGGGAACCAAGGACCATGGTGTGGTGCCGAACGGCGGCACCCTCCCCGTGGGAGCGACCAACCCGGACGTGGACTTCAGCCAGATCCTCCAGGCTCTGGACACCGACACCCGGGACTACCTGCTGCTGTTGTTATCCGGCGGGGCTCAGGCGTTCGGCCGAAACGGTGGACCCCTGAGCGTCCCGCGAGCGCTCGAGGTCGCCGACCTGCGCGGGATCTTCAAGCGCTTCGTACCACTTGATCGGGAGACCAAGACCTTCACCCAGCTGCTGGCTCAGCGGCAGAACGACATCCGGCAATCGATCCACGGCCTGCAGAAGGTGGCCAACGCGTTCGGCCGAGTCCAGGGCTCCCTCACCTCGCTGGTCAACTCCTCCAACACAAACTTCGCCGCCATCTCCTCGCAGGCCTCCGCCCTGGAGGAGGGGCTGAGCCTGTTCCCCGACACGCTGCACCAGACCACGATCACCTTCCAGAAGCTGCGCAACTTCGGTCTCGCCTCGACGGCGTCGGCCAACGCGAACCTCCCGTTCGCCCGCGCGCTGGGCCCGGCGCTGCAGGCCGCTCAGCCCCTGTTCCGTGACACGACTCCGGTGATCCAGAACCAGCTGCGGCCGTTCGCCGTGGCGGTTCAGCCGCTGGCCAAGATCCTCGCTCCTGGGGCGGAGGAGCTCGCCAAAGCCACGCCGCACCTGACCAAGGCGTTCTCCGTGCTCAATGCCCTGTTCAACGAGCTGGCCTACCAGCCCCCTGGCTCCGAGCAGGGTTATCTGTTCTGGGGGTCCTGGCTGGGGCACATCGTCAACACGGCGACCAGCCTCACCGACGCCCACGGGGCGGCGCTCAACGGGATCTTCATGGCGGACTGCCCCGAGCTGCAGCTGTTCGAGGTCACGCTGACGCGATCAACACCGTCACTCGCTGCATTGCTCAACCTGCTCAACGCGCCTGACTACTCGACCCTGCCAGGGGTCAAAAATGGGGTCTGTCCGGGCGGATGACCAAACAGGCCCCCAGCGTCGGACGGATCTTCACCATGCTGGCCTTCGCCGGGTCATGCGTCGGCCTCCTGATCTTCCTATGGATCTCGTTTGGCGGCGCAACTCCGTTCGCTGGCCGGGGTTATAGGCTCGTGGCTGAGTTCGACCAGGCGACTGCGCTGGCCACTCAGTCCGACGTGAGGATTTCGGGTGTCAGCGTGGGCAAAGTGATCAGTGTCGGACTTGATAGTCAGACGGGTAGGAACCGTGCGGTGATTGAGATCCAGTCCCGCTATGCACCGCGTCCCGCGGACACCCGGGGCATTTTGCGAGCCAAGACATTGCTAGGCGAGACCTTCATCGAGCTGACCCCGGGCTCCCGGACCGGGCCCACGATTCCCGACGGGGGGTCGATCCGGCAAACTCAGATCGCGCCCACTGTGCAGCTGGATCAGATCCTGTCGGCGTTCGATCCGGCCACGCGCGCGGCGTTCCGGGTGTGGCAGCAGCAGGACGCGATCGCATTGACCAACCGGGGGCAGAACCTGAACGCCGCGTTCGCTGAGCTGTACCCCTTTGCCAGCAACGTGGACGCGGTGTTGACGGTGCTCCGGCGCCAGGGCGCGGCTACCCGCACCTTCCTGCGAGATACGGGCGTGGTGTTCTCCTCGCTGGCCGCCTCCCCGGCCCAGCTCCAGGGCTTCATCCGCAACTCAAACACCACATTCGCCGCCACCGCGGCCCAGGCAAACTCGCTGGCCGCGACGATCCAAGCGTTCCCGGCCTTCCTGCGACAGACTAGGTCCACGCTCGACCGGCTCACCGCGTTCAGCCAGAACGCCGACCCGCTGATCAACGAGCTCAAACCGGCGGCCGACCAGCTCAGCCCGGCTCTGCAGCAGACCGTCACCCTGGCCCCCGAGCTGCGGACCCTGATGACCAATTTGGCCCCG
>DASZGO010000146.1:0-4569 GCA_035938755.1 Solirubrobacteraceae bacterium
GCCCGAGCCCGCTCCAGCGCCTCGGGACCCCAGGGATACCAATCAACGGGGTTGTCCTGGTGCTGGAGCAGGTACGGCGAGGTCTCGCGCGCCAGACGGTTGGACACCGTCGTCAGCCTACCCTCCGCCAGGTCCGGACAATAGGCTTAGGGCATGGCAACGCAACGTGAGACGGTGAACGCTTCTGAGGCCCCGCCAGCGATCGGGCCCTACGCGCACGCCGTCCGGGCGGGCGGGCTGCTGTTCTGCTCCGGCCAGATCCCGCTCGACCCCAAGACCGGCGAGCTGAGTGGCGCTACGGTCGCTGACCAGACCGGGCGCTGCCTTGAGAACCTGGCCGCGGTGTGTAACGCCGCCGGGGCCACGCTGGGTGATGCTGTGAAGCTCACGGTCTACACCACCGACATGAACTCGTTTGCTCAGATCAACGAGGTCTACGAGTCGTTCTTCGAGTCGGATCCGCCCGCCCGGGTGGCGGTCGGGGTGGCCGCCCTGCCCCGCGGGGCCAAGGTGGAGATCGACGCGGTGGTGGCGATACCCGGGTGACCCGGTCGCCCTCCTCTGCGCCTGATCCAGTTTCCCCCCAGGACATCGAGCGAGCCGCCGTCGCGGGGGCGGACATCGTTCGCCACACGCCGCTGCTCAGCTCACGCACGCTGAGCCAGCGACTGGGCGCGACGATCGTCCTGAAGGCGGAGAACCTCCAGCGGACCGGGTCATTCAAGCTCCGGGGCGCCGTGGCCAAGCTGGCGGCTCTGGGCGATCGGTGTGCCCCCGGCGTGGTGACCGCCAGCGCGGGCAACCACGGGCAGGCCCTGGCCTACGCGGCCAAGGCCCGGGGCGTGCCCTGCGCGGTGTTCATGCCCGAGCAGGCCCCGGTGGCCAAGGTCGAAGCGGCCCGCGAGCTGGGCGCCAGCGTGCACCTGGTCAGCTCCGAGGTCGATGAATCGCTGGCCGCGGCGCGGGACCACGCCGCGGCGGCCGGGGTTGAGTTCGTCCACCCGTTTGACGATCCCGCGGTGATCGCCGGACAGGGGACCCTGGGGCTCGAGCTCCTGGCCGATCTGCCTGACCTGGCCACGGTCATCGTGCCCGTGGGGGGAGGCGGGCTGGCCAGCGGGGTGGCGATCGCACTCAAGGACTTGCGCCCGGGCATCCGGGTCGTCGGGGTCCAGGTCGAGGGCTACGCGGCGATCGCGCAGTCGCTGGCCGCCGGTCATGCCGTGGTTGCGGCCGGCGCTCCGACCATCGCCGACGGGATCGCGGTCAAGCAGCCGGGGGAGCTGACCCTGAAGCTGATCGAGAAGTGGGTGGACGAGGTGGTGGTGGTCGGTGAGGACGAGGTGGCCGAGGCGATGGTGTTCCTGCTCGAGCGCACCAAGCTGGCGGTGGAAGGCGCCGGAGCGGTCGGGGTGGCGGCGCTCTCCAGCGGCCAGGTGAAGCTCCGCGGCCCGGTGGTGGTGGTGCTGTCAGGCGGCAACGTCGACCCCGGCCTGCTGGGCGAAATCGTCCGCCGGCACGAGAGCCAGGCCGGCCGGCGGGTCGTCCTCGCCGTCCGGATGCCCGACCAGCCGGGGGCGCTGGCCGGGCTGTTGGGCGTGGTGGCCGCGCAAGGCGCCAACCTGCTCGACGTCGTGCATCTGCGCGAAGGGCTCGATCTCCACGTGCGGGAGACTGCGGTTCAGCTCGTGCTCCAGACCCGCGGGCCGGGGCACGCCGAGCAGGTGGTCAGGGCGATCCGCCACGCGGGCTACAGCGAGCCGCCGCCGTCGCGGTAGGCCCGGGCCTGGGACACGAACGTCTCGATCACTCGGCTGGTCTCATCGGCCTCGGGGTGCCATTGCACCCCCAGCACGAACGTCCGGGCCGGGGCCTCCATAGCCTCCGGGAGCTCATCCAGGGTCGAGCGGCCCGTGACCGTGAACTCCGGCGCCACGACCGCGAGCCCCTGGTGATGGTGGGACTTGGTCTCGTGCAGCTCCTCGCCGGCGGCGCGAGCGGCCAGCGAGCCGGGCTCGAGCCGCACGCCGTGCTCTGAACCGTCGAACGTGCCCGGATTGAGCCGGTGCTCGCCGTGCCCCACGTCGTCCGGCAGGTGCTGGAGCAGGGTGCCGCCGAACGCCACGTTGAGCAGCTGCATGCCCCGGCAGATGCCCAGAACCGGCAGATCACGCTCCACCGCCCGCCGGGCCAGGGCCAGCTCCGTGTGGTCGCGCTCGGGGACCGGGACTCCCGTCTCCGGATGAGGTTCGGCTCCATAGCAGGCGGGATCGATGTCGTTGCCACCTGACAGCACCAGGCCGTCGAGCATGTCGAGGATCTCGTCCGGGTTGCGCTCCAGCCGTGGGTCGGGCGGGATCATCACTGCCAGCCCGCCCGCACGCTGGACCGTCCGGATGTACTCGTGGGGAAGCAGGGTGGCCAGCCGGTCCCAATGGCTCCACTGGGCGCGGACCAGGCTCGGAGTGATGCCGATCACGGGCCGGGACATGGGCCCGTGAGCCTACTGTCAGCCTCGGCTCAGCCCGAGCGGGGCGGCGGCACGGAGCGCGTGGTCGACCAGCCAGTCGCGGTGGTCGCAGGGGTGGCGGGGGTGGCGGCCCGCAAATCCGACAGCGGGAACGGGTAGTGGTCTTCTCGGGCCGCGGCGGCTCCCCCGGCGAGCATGCCCAGGGCTCCGGCCACGGCGGCGAACAGGCCCCAGGTGGGGTGGAGCAACTGACCGTTCAGGGGCGGCGCCAGGAGGCGTGATAGGACGAGCAGGGCTGCCACCACGCCGGCCAGCATGATCAATTGGTGGACTCCCTCCGCCCGGTCGGTCAGCGACAGCAGAGCCAGGCCACCGCCGATCGCCGCGCACACGAGCACGACTGCGGGCAGGGTGGTGTAGAGCTGCCACGCGGTCACGTGCAGCGTGCCCAGATGGCTGGCGATCTGGGCCCCTTGCGCCACCAGGGGCCCGAGAATCCCGACCTCGTGGGCGAGCTGCGTGGCCGAGTCGATCGCGGCAGTGGGAATGCGGAAGCTGTACCAGGGCAGCCAGGGGCTGACCGCGAGCAAAGCCGCCCCGGCGGCGGCCACCGCGTGGCCCCGGAGGTTCTGCCGAACCGCCATGGCCTCCATATCGGCCGAGCGCCCAGAACCTTAAGCCCAGCTTAAGATCACTGGCCCGCGCCTCGGAGGAGCGCGCGCCGCACCTTCCCGCTGGCCGTCTTGGGCAGGGTGGCCGCGAAGTCCACGATCCGCGGATACTTGTACGGCGCGGTCTGCTGGCGCACGTGCTGCTGGAGCTCGCCGGCCAGCGCCTCCGACCCGGCATAGCCGTCACGCAGCACCACCACGGCGCGCACCAGGGCGCCCCGTTCCTCATCCGGGGCTGACACCACCGCCGCCTCGGCCACCGCCGGGTGCGAGACCAGGGCCGACTCGACCTCGAACGGCCCGATCCGATAGCCCGAGGAGATGATCACGTCGTCCGCCCGCGCCTCGAAGTACAGGTATCCGTCGTCGTCCTGGCTCACCCGGTCTCCGGTGTGCCATGGCCGGTCGATCGGCGCTGGGCCCCCGTTCAGGTAGGCCACGAAGAATGTGGGGTCGGTGTGCGGGTCGGTAAGCACCAGCTCGCCGTTCATGACCTCCAAGGCCACGCCGGGCAACGGGAGGCCCATCGACCCGGGCCGGACCGGCTGGCCCACCGGGTTACCGGTCAGCTGCCCGGTCTCGGTCTGGCCGTAGCCGTCCCGGATCTCCACGCCCGTGACCTCACGGAACGCCCGGACGACTTCGGGGTTCAGCGCCTCGCCGGCCGCGACCAGCGTGCGCAGTCGCGGCAGCGGGCTGATCGTCGTGCGCTTGGCAATCACCCGGTACTCGGTCGGCGCCATGCATAGCACCGCCACCGCCTCCGTGGCCAGGATCTCCAGCCGCTCGGCCGGATCAAATCGAGCGTCGTGCAGCAGGGCGGCGGCACCGCGCAGCCAGGGCGCGATGAACACGTTGCGGGCCGACTTCGACCACCCGCTGGCCGCGGTGCACCACACCAGGTCACCCGGCCGGGCGTCCAGCCAGTTCTGGGCCTGGAGGAGCTGGCCAGGCAGGTAGCGCTGGCCGTGAACGATGCCCTTGGCTTCGCCAGTGGTCCCGCTGGTGAACGTGATCAGGCACGGGTCGGTGGCGTCCAGGTCGATCGCCGGCGCCGGTTCGCCCGTGAACAGCGACTCGTCCGGGATGGTCAGCACCTTTGCTGCGGGCTGGGCGGCCGACAGCTCGTCCAGGTTCCGCTCGTCGGCCAGGATCAGCTGCGGCGAAGCCGCGGCGAGGCGGACCTGCAGGTCCTTGGCGCGCAGCTGCTCGTTGCCGGGGAGGACCACGGCCCCGATGCGAAA
Organism: Solirubrobacteraceae bacterium; assembly: GCA_035938755.1. GTDB lineage: Bacteria > Actinomycetota > Thermoleophilia > Solirubrobacterales > Solirubrobacteraceae > Palsa-465. Next base: position 4,386 of record DASZGO010000146.1, read on the forward strand.
GCAGGCCGTCATCGCCAGCACCCACTCGGGCCGGTTCCCGATCAGCGTCAGTACCACGTCCCCGCGCCGGACCCCGTGGCGAGTCAGCGCGCCGGCCAGCCTGGCGCTGCGGTCGGACAACTCACCGAACGTCCACTCCCGGCGAGGGCCTTCACGGGGGAGTTCGACCAGCGCCAGGCGCTCC
>DASZGO010000147.1:0-30376 GCA_035938755.1 Solirubrobacteraceae bacterium
TTCAGCCAGGACTTCACCGTGTTTGGTGGCTCGCTGGGCGAGGTCATGGGCGAGAAGATGGTCAAGATCATGGACCTGGCGGCCAAGATCGGCTGCCCAGTGATCGGCATCAACGACTCGGGCGGGGCGCGCATCCAAGAGGGGGTAGTAAGCCTTGGGGCCTACGGCGACGTGTTCGTGCGCAACGTCCAATGCAGCGGCGTGATCCCACAGATCAGCCTGATCATGGGCCCGTGCGCGGGCGGGGCCGTGTATTCGCCCGCGATCACCGACTTCGTCTTCATGGTCAAGGAGACCAGCCACATGTTCATCACCGGCCCCGATGTGATCAAGACCGTGACCGGCGAGGAGGTCGACTTTGAGTCACTGGGCGGGGCCATGTCGCACAACTCCAAATCTGGCGTGGCGCACTTCGCCTCAGATAACGAGGACCAGTGCCTCCAGGACACGCGCTACCTCCTGAGCTTCCTCCCCCAGAACAACCTGGAGACGCCGCCGCGGGTGATGCCCACCGACGACCCGCTGCGGCAGGACCCTGAGCTCGACCACGTCGTCCCGGACAACCCCAACAAGCCCTACGACATGCGTGACGTGGTCCGCCTGATCGTGGACGACGGCGAGTTCTTCGAGGTCCACGAGCACTGGGCGCGCAACATCATCTGCGGCTTCGCCCGGCTCAACGGCTACGCGGTGGGCGTGGTCGGCAACCAGCCCAACCAGCTGGCCGGGGTGCTCGATATCGACTCCTCGAACAAGGGCGCCCGATTCGTCCGTACCTGCGACGCGTTCAACATCCCCCTAATCACCTTCACCGACGTCCCCGGGTTCCTGCCGGGCACCAACCAGGAGTGGGGCGGGATCATCCGCCACGGCGCCAAGCTGCTCTACGCCTACACCGAGGCCACGGTGCCCAAGATCACCGTGATCACGCGCAAGGCCTACGGCGGGGCCTATGACGTCATGGCCTCAAAGCACATGCTGGCCGACTTCAACTTCGCCTGGCCCTCGGCCGAGGTGGCGGTGATGGGCCCCGAGGGCGCGGTCAACATCATCTACCGGCGGGACATCCAGTCATCGCCCACCCCCGACACCCGGCGGCAGAAGCTGATCAACGACTACAAGGCTCACTTCGCCAACCCCTACGTGGCCGCCGAGCGGGGCTACATCGACGACGTGATCGTGCCTCACGAAACCCGGCCCAAGCTGATCACCGCGCTGGAGACGCTCCAGAACAAGCGCGTGGCCGGACCGCGGCGCAAGCACGGGAACATTCCTTTGTAGAAAGGGCGCGCCTGGAGGCGCGCCCCGGGGTTTGGCTACAGCGTCACCGTCTGCGCCTCTACTCGCCCGTCTCGCCACGCCTCCAGCGCCGCCGAAGCCACCGCCAGGTCCTGGATCGCCAGCCCGGTCGAGTCGAACAGGGTCACCGCCTCAGGGCCGGGGCGCCCCGTATTCGTCCCCGCCAGCACCGCGCCCAGTTCGGTCACCCGGTCACGCGTCACCAACCCGGCCTGGACCGCGCCGGTCAGCTCCCCTCCGTGCGAGGCCTGCTCCCATTCATCGCAGAACAGCGCGCACGAGGCCACTGCGCCCACGCTGGCCTCCGCCTTGCCGGGCCCGTCGGCGCCCAGCATGTTGAGATGCAGCCCGGGCCGCAGGTCACCGGCGTCGATGACGATGGCCGACCCCGGCGTGACGCAGCACGCCACGTCGCAGCGCACCGCGTCGCCGCGGGTGCCCGTTGCCCAGTCCAGTTCCTCGGCTAGCGCTTGAGCGGCCGAAGCACGTGGGTCGTGGCACACGCCGGGCCCGTACCCGGCGGCCGCCAGGCAGCGCGCGGCCCAGCCTCCGTTAAGCCCGCAGCCCACGATGCCCACCGACCGGGCGTCCGGCGGAGCCAGCGCCTGGGTGGCCACCGCCGCGATCGCGCCGGTGCGGAGTGCCGTGACCGCACCGGCGTCCAGCAGCATCAACGGTTCCCCGGTTACCGCGTCCGACACGCAGACCACCCCGCGCACGGTGGGGAGACCGCGCTCCGGGTTGCCGGGGAACGAGGTGACCCACTTGAGCACGGCCAGCCCGCCGCCCCGCGCGGGCATGGCCCGGAAGTCGCCGTGGGGCGGGCTGTCGAGGTACACCTTCGGTGGCATCACCCATTCGCCCGTCGCGAAGGCCACCAGCGCGGCGCGCACCCGGTCGATTGCATCGCTCGCGGTGACCGCGGCCAGGAGAGCGTCGTGGTCGAGGACGGCTAGCTCGGTCACCCCGTGGGCACGATAGCCTCGCGTCGTGATCAACCGGCGTCCCAAGCTCACCATCGTCGCCCCCAACGCGACGCCGGAGGAGGCCGCGGCGGTGGTGGCCGCGCTCGAGCGCTTCATGCGCGCCACCGCTCCTGTCCTGGCACCCGCTCTACCGCAGCGTGATCCCTGGCAGCGGGCCGCGCTCCAGGAAGGCGTGTCTCGGGCTCCCGGGAACCCTCCGCCCTGGGCCTGACCGGCGCTCAGCGCAACTTGACACCTCGGTCCCGTTGTGGGACCGTCTGGTGTGTATAAAGAGGCGGCCTACCGGGGGCTGTCGTCAGGCTCGCAGAATGCGAGCAGTTAGGGCCACACGCTTGACGCAGAGGGGGCATCTTCAGCAGCAGCTTCACCGCTCGATTGACCATGCGGGGCCGCCGTCGCGGTCGCAGCGCGAGCGGACGACCGCGCTCACCAACATTCCGGAGTTCGTCGGCATCGCCAAGCCCCCACAGCCGATGCCGGCCTGCCGTAAAGGCGCCGGATAGGAGAGCGTGCCGGTGGCCGCGGCGGAGCCCCCACCGCCGCGGCCCCGGGTTCTTCCTGGGGTCCAGGATGTGCCGAGACGGCTAGTCTCTGTGCGGGGCCGGACGGCCACAGCTAAATAGCTGTATCCGGATTGCCGCTGGACGGCCACAGCTAAATAGCTGTATCCGGATTGCCTTTTGGTACATTAGATCGTCCGTTCTCGACCGGAAGGAATTTTCCCCCAATGGAGCCAGGCTCGCTCGATACGGCCAAGACGGACGCGCCCACCCATACGCCGCGCACCGGCTCGCTGGAGAACCCAGAGGTCCTGGAGAACGTCCCGGGCCACGTGATCCCGATCCTGGAGCGCGAGTTCGACGACTTCGATACCGAATCCACCCGCTTCCTCAAGGGTGGCGTCGAGGAGGACGACTTCATCAAGTTCCGTCTCAAGCAGGGCGTCTATGGGCAGCGGCAGCCCGACGTGCAGATGATCCGGGTGAAGCTTCCGATGGGGGGCGTCACGCCGGATCAGCTCGATTCCTTCGCCGACGTGATCGAGAAATACGTCCCGCTGCGCAAGGGCCACATCACGACTCGGCAGAACATCCAGATGCACCACGTACCGCTGCCCGACGCCGCCAAGCTGATCCGCGAGCTGGGCGATGCCGGCCTGTCGAGCCGCGAGGGCTGCGGCAACACGATGCGCAACGTGACCGGCGACCCGCGGGCCGGGACGCTCGACGGCGAGCTGTTCGACATCACGCCGTACGCGGGTGCCTATGTGCGCTACTTCGTACGCCATCCGACGACGCAGGCCATGCCGCGCAAGGTGAAGACGGCATTCACCGCCACCGACGAGGACAACGCGATTACGCGGATCCACGACATGGCGTTCGTTCCGCGCGTGCGGGACGGGGTTCGCGGGGTCGAGATCCGCGTGGGTGGCGGCACGTCGATCATGCCCCGGCTGGCGCCGACCCTTTACGAGTTCGTCGAACTGGACAACGGCGACTACCTCAAGATCACCGAAGCGTGCATGCGGATCTTCGACCGACAGGAGTTCCTCCGCGTGAACCGGGCCCGGGCCCGGATCAAGGTCCTAATCGACAAGATCGGGATCGACGAGTTCCGTCAGATGGTCGAGGAGGAGCTCGAGGGGGACTGGGTCGCGGAGCGCGACTTCTCGCTCGACGAGATCCTGTTCGAGCCCGACGAGGAGGCAAACGCACCGGCTCCGCGCGAGACCTTCGCGTCGCCCAACGGGGACAGCCGGGAGTTCAGACACTTCGTGGAATCGAACGTCCGGCCTCAGCGCCAGGAGGGTTTCTCCACCGTCGAGGTCACCGTCCGGCGCGGCGATCTCCTCCCCGAAGAGCTCCGCGGCCTGGGGCAGCTCATGCGTGAGTACACCGGCGGCTCCGCCCGCACCACGGTTCAGCAGAATCTCGTCCTGCGCTGGGTCCGTGACGAGGCGGTCTACGAGCTTTGGCAGCGGCTCGGCGAGCTTGGGCTCGGCGACTCCGGAGCCAACGAGATCACGGACGTCGTCAGCTGCCCCGGCACCGACTCGTGCAAGCTCGGGATCACGAGCTCGATGGGGCTCAACGAGGCGGTCCACGAGCGGCTCCTCCAGATGCAGTTGAGCGACGAGCTGACCCGCCGGATCCACATCAAGATGAGTGGCTGCCCCAACGGGTGCAGTCAGCACCACATCGCCAACATCGGGTTCTATGGCGCGTCGTTCAAGGTCGGGGAGCACACAATCCCGGCCTACATCGCGCACATTGGCGGGGCCTTCGAGGGCGGCGATGCACGCTTCGGTCACCGGCTGAAGGCCCGGCTTCCGGCCAAGCGCGTCCCAGAAGCCGTCGAGCGATGGGTACGCTTCTACGAGTCCGAGCGGGCCGACGGCGAAGAGTTCAACCAGTTCGTCGATCGGGTTGGCACCGACGAGTTCGAGGCTCGCGTCAAGGACCTGACCATGCCGATCGAGTTCAACCTCGAGAACATGAATTACTTCATCGACTGGACCAAGAACTCTCCCTTTGAGGTGGTCCGCGGCGAGGGCGAGTGCGCGGTCTGATGAGCGCCACCATCCCCGAGCTCGAGCACGTGTCGGCCCAGGAGGTCGTGAATTACGCGGTGGAGCGCTTCCACCCACGGCTGACCATGGCCTGCTCCTTCCAGAAGGAGGAGTCGGTGCTGGTCCACATGCTGTCCGAGACCTGCTCTGACCCACGGATCTTCATGATCGACACCGGGGTCTTGTTCCCGGAGACACTGGCCACCTGGAAGCAGCTCGAGGACCGGTTCGGCGTGCGGGTCGAGGTGTTGGACGCGACCAGCCCGGATGAGCCGTGGACGCTCGAGCGCTGCTGCGGCGAGGCCAAGGTGGCGGCGCTGGGCCGCGCGCTGGATGACGTCGACGCCTGGATCACTGGGATCCGTCGCGAGCAGGCTCCGACGCGGGCCGCGGCGCCCAAGCTGCAGCGTGACGAGGAGCGGGGCATCTGGAAGGTCAACCCCCTGGCTGACTGGAGCGAGAAGGATCTGTGGCGCTACATCCACCAGCACCAGCTCCCCTACAACCCGCTGCACGACCAGGGGTATGCCTCGATCGGATGCACCCCGTGCACTCGCCCCGGATCCGGCCGGGAAGGCCGCTGGGCGGGCACGGACAAGATCGAGTGCGGAATCCACGAGTAGCCGGCTCTCCACAGCCATGAATCCGCTGCACTACGAGCTGTCGTATCTGGAGACCCTGGAAGCGGAGTCGATCCACATCTTCCGGGAGGTGGCGGCGGAGTTCGAGTGGCCGGTGCTGCTGTTCTCCGGAGGCAAGGACTCGCTGGTCCTGCTGCGGCTGGCCGAAAAGGCGTTCCGGCCCGGGCGGTTCCCGTTTCCCATCATGCACGTGGACACGGGCCACAACTTCCCCGAGGTGATCGAGTTCCGCGACCGGCTGATCGAGGAGCTGGGCGAGCGGTTGATCGTGGCCAACGTCCAGGACTCGATCGACTCCGGCCGGGTCACCGAGGAGACCGGTCCGCGGGCCTCACGCAACCGTCTGCAGACGGTGACGCTGCTGGACGCGATCGCGGAGCACGGCTTTGATGCCGCCTTTGGCGGCGCGCGGCGTGACGAGGAGCGGGCGCGGGCCAAGGAGCGCGTGTTCTCGTTCCGGGACGATTTCGGCCAGTGGGATCCCAAGTCCCAGCGGCCTGAGCTGTGGAACCTGTTTAACGGCCGCATCCGCAAGGGCGAGCAGGTGCGCGTGTTTCCCATCTCCAACTGGACCGAGCTCGACGTGTGGCAGTACATCGCCCACGAGGGCCTGGAGATCCCGACGATCTACTACGCCCACGAGCGCGAGGTGTTCGAGCGTGACGGGATGCTGTACGCGCTCAGCCCGCACGTCCAGCTGATCGATGGCGAGGAGCCGTTCGAGACCTCGGTTCGCTACCGCACGGTCGGTGATATGACGTGCACCGGTGCGGTGCGCTCGGAGGCGGCCACGCTCGAGCAGGTGGTGGCCGAGATCGCGGCCACTCGGATCACCGAACGGGGCGAGACCCGGGCGGATGACCGCGCGACCGAGGCGGCCATGGAAGACCGCAAGCGCGAGGGCTACTTCTAGCCGATGGCCGTCGCGTCCACCAACGGGCATGTCCGGACCCACGCCCGGCCGAGCGAGCTGCTGCGCATCGCCACCGCGGGGTCGGTGGACGACGGGAAGTCGACGCTGATCGGCCGGCTGCTCTACGACTCAAAGCAGGTGCTGACCGACCAGCTGGAGCACGTGAGGGAGACCTCGGAGCGCCGGGGCGACGGCTACCTAAACTTGGCGCTGCTGACCGACGGGCTCCGGGCCGAGCGTGAGCAGGGCATCACCATCGACGTGGCCTACCGCTACTTCCAGACCAAGCGGCGCAAGTTCATCATCGCCGACACCCCGGGGCACGAGCAGTACACGCGCAACATGGTCACCGGCGCCTCGACGGCCGATCTGTCGGTCATCCTGGTCGACGCGCGGGCCGGCGTGTCCGAGCAAACCCGCCGGCACGCCTACATCGCGTCGCTGTTACGCATCCCCCACCTGGTGGTGTGCGTGAACAAGATGGACCTGGTCGACTACGACGAGGCGGTGTTCGACCGGATCGAGGACGAGCTCAGCGACTGGGCGTCCCGGCTGGACATCTGGGACATCACGTTCATCCCCATCTCCGCGCTGCACGGCGACAACGTGGTCGAGCGCTCGCACAACATGCCCTGGTACGACGGCCCGCCGCTGCTCTATCACCTGGAGCACGTGGTCATCACCACCGACCGCAACCTGGCCGACGTGCGCTTCCCGGTGCAATGGGTGATTCGGGTGGGCGGGGGTTCAGTCTCCGAGGCACAGCACGACTACCGTGGCTACTCGGGCCAGGTGGCGGCGGGCGTGCTCCGGGCGGGCGACGAGGTCTTGGTCCTGCCCTCCGGCCAGCAGACCCGGATCGCCGGGATCGACAGCTACGACGGCGAGGTCGACGCCGCGGTCCCCACCATGTCGGTCACGCTGCGGTTCACCGACGATCTCGACATCTCACGCGGGGACATGATCGTCAATCCAGACGATCCTCCCATCCCGGGACGCGAGCTCGACGCGATGGTGTGCTGGATGAGCTCGCGGCCGCTCAAGCCCGGCGGCCGCTACGGGCTCAAGCACACCACGCGCACGGTGCGCGCCGTGGTCGACGAGCTGGAGTACCGGGTGGACGTCAACTCGCTTGAGCACTCCTCGGCTGACGGGCTGGGCCTGAACGAGATCGGCCGGGTCAAGCTCCGCACCAGCGCGCCGGTGATGGTCGACCGCTACCGGCGCAACCGCACCATCGGCAGCTTCATCCTGATCGACGAGGCCACCAATGACACGGTGGGCGCGGGGATGATCGTGCACGCTTCAAGCGCCTAGTGAGCCTGGGCGCCGCGCGACACCCCGTCGTCCTGGCCTACCACTCCATCCACGATCCAGAGCCCGGCGTCTACGCGCCCGATGTGATCCTGACCCCAGCCGCCCTGGAGCACGACGTGCGGGAGCTGCAGGCGAACGGGTACCGGTTCGTCACCGCGGCCGAGCTCGGCGGCGAGGCGCCACCTCCGGGGACTGCGGTGCTGACGTTCGACGACGGCTGGCGTGACGGGCTCACTGTGGCCGCCCCGCTGCTGGCCCGGCTCCGAGTCAGGGCCACGTTCTACCTGTGTCCCGGCCTGTTCGGCAACCACGACGCCCGGATGGGTACGGCGGGATGGGTGCTGACCGAGGCGCAGGCCCGCGAGCTCCACGCCGCGGGTATGGACCTGGGTGCGCATTCCATGACCCACCCTGACCTGCGCACGCTCGACGACGACGCGCTACGGGCCGAGCTGGCCGACTCCAAGGCCGCGATCGAGGCGATCACCGGAACCGGATGCCGGACGCTGGCCTATCCGTTTGGCGTGCACGACGCCCGCGTCCGCCAGGCGGCCGGAGAGGCCGGGTTCGCCCTGGCGTTTGCCTATCGGCCAGGGCCCTGGAGCGCGCTGGCCGCGCCACGGCTGCCGGGACCGCTGAGCGGGCCGGAGACTCAGCCCAGCGAGCCCAGCACCTCCTCCACGCAGCCCTGAGCCAGCTCCCGGAGCTCCGCGTCGGTGCGGTCCTGGATCGGGTGGGCCACCAGCACGCGCCGGATGTCGGGCTGGCCCAGCGCCGCCGATTGGTGCACCGCAGCATCGGCGAACACCGACGAGGCCACCAGCACCGCCGGCCGGTCCAGCCCTTCGAAGCCAAGCACGTCGCGCAGACCGCACGACACGCAGGAGCCTCAGTCGGCCAAGGCCTCGATCACCGCTTCGCAGCGGTCGGCAATCTCGCTCCGCAGGTCGGCTGGCGCCGGCTTGGTGAACGTGGGCTTGGCGGTGCGCAGGACGGTGTGGCCCCGCTCGCTCAGCAGCCGTTCCAGCTCGTCCAGGAACACGTCCCCGCGTGGCTTGCGGATGTCCAGCAAGGCGATAGTGGCCGGCCGCCCTGCGGCCAGCCGCCGCTCGGCCAAGGGGCGGCCGCCGGGCGCGGCCTCACGAGTGGGGTCGAGGATCCTCATTGCCACGGGGCGACGCTCCGCGTCACCGGCTCCGAGCCTATCTCCCCGGCCACCCAGCCGCCATACACCATGCTGAACAGCCCGGCGTCACCGCCCGCGTGGGCCAGCAGGATCCGCTCCGGCGCCGCGAACTTGGGCACCGGGGCCGCGGGGTCGGTGACGAACCGCTCCTCCAGCCCCTCGGCGATCCCGCCGGCGCCCCGGACCAGCTCCCCCGCCGGCGCCCGTGAGCGCTCGAACAGCTCCTGACGCACCCGGTCCCGGTCCCAGCCGGCCTCGCGCAAGATCCGCCCGTGCTCGGGCCCCAGGACCAGGACGGCGTCGAAGGCCAGGCGCAGGCGCCGGTGGCCCACCCACTCCAGTCCGCCGGCCAGGCTGGCGCACAGCTCCCAAGGTGTGCGGGCCAGCTGATCGACGATCACCCGCGGTGCCTCGGCGGCGACAAGCGTCACCCCGGTCTCCTCCGGCGGGACGCCGCGATCCTGGGCCAGGCCGGGCCAGGGCGAGTCCTCCAGCCGCTCGGCGAAGCACGAGCTGAGCTTCCCCGGCTGCCCGTGGGCGGCGCGATCCTCCTGGCCGGGGCGCCCGCCCCCGACGTTTCGCACCACCAGCTGCAACGCCCGGCCGACCGTCAGCGTGGCCCGGTTGCCCTGGCCCAGGGCGTTGCCGGCGCTGTTCATGCCCACCCGCTCGGACAGCGGGCCGGAGACCACGACCAGCGGCCCCGACGGATGGGTGGTCGACACGAGCCCGAGCAGGGCGAATGCCGGGTCGCAGGCCGCGTCCACCGCGGCCAGGAGGATCGGGAACACGGCCGGCGGGCAGCCGGCCATGACCGCGTTGATCGCCACCTTCTCCACGGTGGCCTGGCCGTCGTAGGGCGGGACCGCGGCCACCAGGTCCTGGGCGTCCCGGCTGGTGGCGTCCAGCATGTCCACCACGCGCTCGGGCGTCGGCGGCACCAGCGGCAGCCCATCCGAGAAGCCGCGGTCAAACAGCGCCTCGAACGGATCCTCCAGCTCGCCGAGCTCCAGCTCGCGGGCCCGCAGACGGCCCGTCTCCCGCGCCGCGCGGGCGGCCAGCCGGGCCGCCACGACCGGGTCCCGGGTCAGGCTGGCGCATCCCGGCCGGCGCTCGGGCAGCCCGTCGAGCTCCAGCGGTGCGCCGGCTCGCCGGGCCAGCTCGGCCAGCCGGGCCCGATCCAGCCCCTCGACGCGATCGGCCTCGGATCCCCCGTCCAGCAGCACCAGGGTCGGAACCGCGTCGGGGTCGAACCGAGCCGACAGCTTGAGGTCGCGGTCGAGCTCGGGGACGTGGGCCAGATTCAGGCGCTGGGCCTGGGCCTCGGTCTCCTCGGGCCCCGACTGGGAAAGGATCCGGATCGCTGCGCCGCGCTGGCGGGCAGCGTCGAGCACAGGCAGCACCTGGTCGCATACCGGACAGTCGTGCTTGACCAGCGCCAGGAGCTCCACGCACCGACCTTAGGGCTCGCCGGCGCCTGTGTAAAGTCCTGCGCCGCCCATGTTTTCCAAGGTCCTGATCGCCAATCGCGGCGAGATCGCGGTGCGCATCATTCGCGCCTGCGAGGAGCTGGGGATCGGCACCGTGGCCGTCTACTCCGAGCTCGATCGCGAGGCCCCCCACGTGGCCCGAGCCGACGAGGCCTACCTGATCGGGCCCGGGCCGGCCAACGAGAGCTACCTGGTGATCGACAAGCTGATCGAGGTGGCCCAGCGCGCGGGCGCCGAAGCCGTCCATCCGGGCTACGGGTTCCTGGCCGAGAACGCCGGGTTCGCCGCCGCGCTGGAGAAGAACGGGATCACGTTCATCGGGCCGCCGGCCTCGGCCATCGAGGCCATGGGGTCCAAGACTCGGGCCCGAGAGCTGATGGCCAAAGCGGGAGTCCCCATCGTGCCCGGCACCACCGAGCCCGTGGCCACGCTGGAGGACGCCAAGCAGGTGATCGAGCAGACGGTCGGGTACCCGGTGGCCGTCAAGGCGGCGGGGGGCGGGGGCGGCAAGGGCTTCCGCGTGGCCGAGTCCGAGGACAAGCTCCAGGAGGCGTTCGAGGGCTCCGCCCGTGAGGGCGAGAAGTTCTTCGGCGACCCCACGGTCTACCTCGAGCGCTACCTCCCGGACCCCCGGCACGTCGAAGTTCAGGTACTGGCCGACAAGCACGGCAACGTGATCCACCTGGGGGAGCGCGACTGCTCGATCCAGCGCCGCCATCAGAAGCTGATCGAGGAGGCCCCCGCCCCGGCTGTGGACGACGAGCTGCGGGCCAAGATCGGCCAGATCGCCACCGAGGCCGCGGCCGCGGTCAAGTACACCGGAGCGGGCACGATCGAGGGCCTGCTCCAGGAGGGCGAGTACTTCTTCCTGGAGATGAACACCCGGGTCCAGGTGGAGCACCCGGTGACCGAGCTCGTCACCGGGATGGACATCGTCAAGGAGGGCATCCGGGTGGCCGCCGGCGAGCCGCTGTCCGTGTCGCAGGACGAGGTGGAGCTGCGGGGCCACGCCATCGAGTGCCGGATCAACGCTGAGGACGCGAGCAAGAACTTCGCCCCCGCCCCGGGGCGGATCGGGAGCTACCGCGAGCCGGCCGGTCCCGGCGTACGGGTCGACTCGGGCGTCGAGGCCGGCTCGGAGGTCAGCCCCATGTATGACCCGATGGTGGCCAAGCTGATCGTCTGGGATTCCGACCGTGAGCAGGCCACGGCGCGGATGCTCCGGGCGCTCGGCGAGTACGAGATCGAGCACCTGAAGACGTTGATCCCGTTCCACCAGGCGATCCTTCAGACAGACCAGTGGCGCAACGCCGAGACGGCCCGGGACCTGATCTCAGACCGGAAGTGGCTCAAGCGCCTGGCGTTCCCGCCGGCCGAGCCGGCCGAGGCGCCCGAGGAGGAGGGCGAGACGGTGGAGCAGAGCTACACGGTCGAGGTGTCAGGCAAGCGCTTCGACGTCAAGGTGATCGGTGCGCCCCTGGCGGCCGGAGCCGCCAATGGCGTCGTGCCGGGGGCGGCTTCCGCGGGCCGCAAGCCGCCGCGGCGCAGCGAACGGGCGGGCGGTGGCGGCGGCGGGGGTGGTGGCGACACCCTGGCCTCACCGATTCAGGGCACGGTGCTCAAGGTGGCGGTCGAGCAGGGCGCCGAGGTCGAGGAGGGCGCCCTGGTCGCGGTGATCGAGGCCATGAAGATGGAGAACGAGATCACCGCCCACAAGGCGGGCAAGGTTTCCGAGCTGCCGATCGCCGTGGGCGCCTCGGTGGCCACCGGCGACACGCTGGCCGTCATCACGGAGGAGTAGGCTCGCGAAACTTCCGGGTGGGGACCGGGGTTAGGGCTCCCGGGACAACGTCGTCATCCCTGTCGATCAAGGAGGCTTAGTGATGCGTAGGTTTGTGGTTGCAGCCGTAGGTGCCGTGTTATTGGTAGGGCCGGCCGGCGTCGTAACCGCGGAGGCCAGCGCGGCAATCGGACAGCCGGCGGTGACGGCCACGTGGCCCGTGGTCAAGGCAGGACAGTCCGGCGAGCGCGTCCGCGTGGTTCAGCTGTTGCTGGGTCAGCGCGGCTATCGCGTCTCCGTCGACGGAAAGTTCGGAAAGTCGACCACGACCGCGGTCCAGTCATTTCAGCGGGCCAACCGCCTGACCGCCGATGGTCACGTGGGCGCCAACACCTGGCAGAAGCTGGTGGTCACGATCCGCCGTGGCTCCAAGGGAGACGCGGTGAAGGCGTTGCAGCATCAGCTCCGGTTCCAGTACGGCTACAAGTCAGTGGCCGTCGATGGAGCGTTCGGCGCGGCCACGCAGACCGCCGTAAAGAGCTTCCAGACCAAGCGAGGTCTCCACGCCGACGGAATCGTGGGGGTCGGGACGTGGAGGGCGCTCGAAGCGTAACCGCGCCCGCATCCGCGCGGCGCCGCAGCTACGGCGGCGCCGCATCCGGCGGCGCCTAAGTGACCCCGATGAGCTTTGCCGCCTCGCGCAGGGTGTGGACCTCCGCGTCTGGCTTCTTCTGCCCCTGCTCTAGCTGCTGCTTGTTGCGGTTGACCCAGATCACCGGGATCTTCTTCTTGATGCAGGGCTCGACATCGTAGTAGTAGCTGCCCGCTACGTGGACCCAGCCCTTTTTGCCGCCGATCCGCCGCTCGCACTCGGTGAAGTGCGCCGGGTCGGGCTTGTAGGAGCGGACCTGCTGGGCGGTGACCACCAGGTCGAAGTCCACCGGGATGAGTCGGCGGGTCTGTCCCAGGAGCTTGTCGTCGATGTTGGAAATCAGGCCCAGCTTGTACTTCTTCTTGAGCTTGTTCAGGACCGGGTTGGTCTCCTTGAACGGCGGCCAGCGCTGCACCGAATCAGGCAAAAAGCCGGAGCGCGAGGGCTCCATGGGCCAGCTGAGGTTCTTGGCGATCTGCACCGCTGTACGCCGCAGCACCTCGGCGTACAGCTCGTAGGACCCGGCCTTGATCTGCTTCTGGACCTCGTGGAACTGGTGGAGCAGCTCCTCACGATCCAAGGTGAAGCCGTCCCGAACCGCCTCCTTCTGGAACGCCTCGTAGACCCCGGTCTCCCAGTCGATGAGGGTTCCGTACACGTCGAACGTCACGAACGAGATTTGCTTGGGGATCGCCATCCGGCGGCCATAATGCCATGGGAGGCCCGTCTAGCGCGGTCGAGTCGGCGGGTGTGGGTCTGCGAGCGATCTGCTACCCGCCGCCATAGCTGACGATCAGATCGGTGACCACCCCGATCATGAAGCCGGCAGCGAGCATGTACAAGCCGAGCTCTCGATGCCCGTACCGGCGCATCGCGTGCCACACCTCGCCGATCACGTACAGGATGGCGCCGCCGGCCAGCGCATAGAACGCCAGCTCGAGCGACATGCTGGTCACGGCGTAGCCGACCGTCGCGCCGAGGAGGGTCGGGCCGCCGGCGATCAGTCCCACCGTGCCGAGCCACTTCCAGGACGGCACAACGTCTCCGAGGGGCCCGACGATCCCGAAACCCTCGGTGGCGTTGTGTAGGGCAAAGCCGATTACCAGCACGGTGGCCAGGCCGACCGCTCCAGCTCGTGCGGAGACGCCGATGGCCAGCCCCTCGGCGAAATTGTGCAGCCCGATCGCGACGGCAATTGCCAGGCCTCGACGGAGTGTCGCGACGCGTGCGATCTCGGAGGCGCGAGCGAGTTCGGCGGCGTCCCGGCGGGCGATCTCCGCGCTCCGGGCTTTCCGAGCCTGGCTGGGGCGGAACCTCTGGGCCGGCACGAGCTCGGCGGTCTCGACGACCGGCCCGGCGCCGCCGGCGATCGGTGGGACGCTCATCGGCCTCAGCCGTCGCTCGATCACGGCCAGTCCGCTGCACCCGATCAAGAAACCGGCCCCTAGCAGCAGCGTTCGGGTGATGATCTCGCCCACGTTGCCGTGAATCGGGACCCCGCCCGCGTCGATCGGAGCCTGGACGATCGACAACGCGTGCTGGAGCACGTCGACGAAGATGAACGCGAGGATGCCTACCGAGACCATCGCCAGGCTGACGCGTCCGCGGGTCGAGAGTGTCCGCACCCGGCCGAGCGGGAGGCCGAGATAGATCGTGAAGCCAGCGAGGCTCCCGAGCGCTGCGGTCTCGGCGAATGACATGAACGTCCTCCCGGGAAGGCGCTGTACGGTTTCGTACGCCCTCGCTAGGAGACCCTAATTAGGCCCGCCGAACTGTCAAGGCTGAAAAAAGTGCTACGCGGGCCGGACTTCGGCGCCGAGGCCCGCCCTGGTTCCGAGCTCCACGATGCTGAACGCCAGCCCGACGAGCATGTCCGTGAGCTCCGGCAGGCTCTTGGGACCCTGCGTCACGATGTGCTCCTGCACCAGCTCGCCGATACCCCCCACCAGGGCCCGCAGGTAGGGCTCGGGCACGTGACGCATGGCGACGTCGGCCGGACTGGTTCCGTTCGGATGGGCGCGGTAGAGGTCGACGAATGACGAGAACACCCTCCGCCGCAGCTGCACGGCTTGCGGACCCGCACCGAGGATGTCTACGAGCAGCGCGCGAGCCAGGTCGGGGTTGTTGGACAGGAGCTCGAGATATCTGGTTATCCCGATCCGAACTCGCTCGTGCCAATCCTCCGCGCGCGAGGCGCGCACCGAGGCCGCGATCTCCTGCACGAGCGCCTGGGCCCCGTCGGAGTAGGCCTCCAGAAAGCACTGCTCTTTGTCATCGAAGTTCTCGTAGAAGGTGGTGCGCGAAACGCCCGCTAGCGCCACGACATCGGCCACCGTGACGTTCACGTAGCCACGGGCCCCCACAGCCCGGGTCATGGCCTCGAGCATACGGTCGCGCTGCGCGCCGGCGAACGCCTTCCGGTCGTTCTCCCAGCCTCGCGGCAAACCGCGGAAATACAGCGAGCACGGATTGCGGGCATCGGCTTGGCGAGGAGGTGCTGTGCGGGAAGACACTTAGGTGGCCGAGGGACTAAAAACGGATGACAGGCGCTTGACAAGGACGCCCGCCAACTAGGATAGTTCCGCCCATCTAGACGTGTACGGTTTCGTACGGGCCCCGTCCAGGTGGTTCGTGCGGCCGTCCAGATTCAACCACACGGGAGAGGCAGGATTCGGCGTGCGCGCGTTCATCGCTTTCGCAGTTGGCTCGGCCTGCTTGTTTGTCTTCGCTGTCGGGAGCGCGTGGGCGTCGCCCGTCCCGCCTATCCAGAATCCGGTACCGACGCAGAATCCGCTGCCCTCGGCCGGCAGCGTGCTGATCAGCACTCCGGCGGGCAATGTTCAGATGCCGCCCTACGCGGACGCGAACTTCGCCGGCCACGTGTTCGAGAGCCCGTGCCAGTACACCGGCTCCGACTCATACACGAAGGGCCTCTATGACAAGGAGGGGTTCGGGGCGAACACCAACTTCGTGCGGTATCCGGGCCACTGCACGCGGATCCATTTCGCGTTCGGTCCGCTGATCGTCAAGCCCGGGCAGAACGACGTTCTGCTCCAGCCGCTGACGATCGAGAAGCCAGCCCAGGACGGGTACATCACCATGTTCCGGCCGAACCTGGTCGACCAGAACGGCAACGTCCCGCCGGTGGAGCAGATCCACCTTCATCATGCGACCTGGCTGGCGACGACCAACAACTACGGCAACAGCGCGTTCTTCGCTTCGGGCGAGGAGAAGACGATCGCGCCGTTCCCGACGGGTTACGGGATGCCGATCCAGGCCACCGACCAGTGGCAGCTCCTGTACATGGTCCATTCCGCGGTCCAGAAGCCTCAGGTTGTGTACATCACCTACGACGTCGACTTCGTGCCCAAGGCCGACGGCGATGCTCTGGGCATCAAGCCGGTGCTCCCGGTCTGGATGGATGTGCGGCCCTCCGCCTACCCGGTGTTCAACGTCCAGCGCAAGTACGCCGACGCCAACGGTCAGTGCACGTGGCCCAAGCAGGAGTGCGCCGGCTTCGATCCCTACGGCAACACGACCGTAGGCCAGGGCCAGCCCGGAAACGGTACGGGCACCGACCTGCAGATGCCCCAGCGCGGCGGGTCGTTCGGGATGATCCAGCATTTCACCGGCGGCACGCTCATCGGCCTGGGCGGCCACTTACATCCGGGCGGGATCGAGAACCAGATCGACGTGGTGCGGGGCGGCCAATCCGCCCGGATCTACAACGGCATCGGGACCTACTGGAGCCACACCACCCCGAGCCAGTGCTGCGGGCCCGACAACTCGTGGAACTTCTCGATGCGGGTCTCGGGGCTGCCGAATTGGGGGGTCCACATCCAACCGGGCGACACCCTGCGCAGCAACGTGGTGTACGACGCCAAGTCCTTCGCCTCCTACGAGGACATGGGGATCGTCGTCGCCTTGATTGCGCCTGACGACGCCAATGGCCAGCCCACGGCTCCCGGCGTGGACCCGTTTACCGCACCGGTCGATAACAGTGACCGGTGCACCTCGGGCGGGGTCACGGCGGCCACCCCGACGCTGTGCCCGAACGGGCTGTGGGAGACCCACGGCACCTATGCCGAGAACACCAACTTCAGCGGCCCCACCCCTGGGGCCACGCTCAGCGCCCCCGACGGATCGGCGACGACCAACGTCGCCATCGGCGACTTCCAGTACACGCCGGGCGACCTGACGACGATCGGGACGACCGGGATCCCGACCGTGAAGCTGGGATCAAACCTGACGTTCACCAACCTCGACTCAGGGATCGACGCGTTCCACACCATCACCACCTGCGCGTATCCGTGCGTCGGGCCCACCGGGTCGGCGTTCCCGGTCCCCGACGGCACCACCAGCGCGGGCCGGGCAATCGACCTCGATTCCGGGCAGCTGGGCTACGGCGTCCCGGCCATCAGCGGGGTCAAGAACAACGCGCAGTGGACGATTCCGGTCACCGCGGCGGCGGGCTACCAGCCGGGTGAGGTCGTGACGTTCTACTGCCGCATCCATCCGGGGATGCGTGGGGCGTTCAAGGTCGTGCAGTGATCGCAGGCAGCCGAGCCAACCAGACAGGGAGTCACCAACGATGATCAAGTGGAGCAGGTCATGGCCCGACGACTGGGAGGGGCTGCCAGTTGACGTCCTGCCGGTCTCCAACGGCGAGTACCTTCCGCCGCCGCCGACCAAAGAGCAGCTGACGATCATGCACCTGCAGGATCGCGAGGTCGAGCGCTACCGAAGGAAGTTCAAGATGAGCCGCCGGCGGTTCGTGCGGACGTCGATGGCGACGGCGATCGGCTTCTGGGCGATCGACGTGGTCTCCGAGCGCATCTGGGGGAACTACGCCTCGGCCGCCACCAGCACCCCGACGCTGGATGCGTGTGACCTCATGTACGCCGGCGGGCAGGGGCTCGAGACGGTCCAGAACCTGCCCGGCGAGTTCATCTTCGACATCCAGTCCCACCACGTGGACCCCGATGCCCTCTGGCGGGTGACCAACCCCGCGATCGAGGCGTTCTTCGCCGCGATCTGGCCGCAGTCCTCCGCGGCGCTGGGCGACAAGCCGGGGGTCCGTCCGGACGGCTCGATCAAGGGCGGCGGGGCGGGCGAGATCGACCCGATCGAGAACCTCTCGAGGTTTCACTACTTCAAGGAGCTGTACCTGGACTCGGCCACGACGATGACGGTCCTATCGGTGGTACCGACCTCGCCGGACACCAACAACCCGCTCCCGCTCGACGAGGCGGCGTTGACCGTGCACACCGCGAACGATATGGCCAAGTCCCAGAAGGCGATCATGCACGCGTTCGTGATGCCCAACCACGGCGGCGCGGGGATGACGCAGGACCAAGTCATGGACCCGGTCAAGAACGCAACTGGGATCAACGGACCCAAGCCGCTGTACTTCGACTCCGAGATGGAGCTGATGTGGCAGCGGGCCGCCAAGTATGGGGACATCCTGCGTGGTTGGAAGACGTACTGCGCCTGGGGCGACGTGCCCTACGCGTCGGGCTGGTGGCTCGACTCCGACATCGGCATGGAGTTCCTGCGCAATGTGGCCGCGGTCAGCCAGAAGTACCCCCAGATCCCCCCGGTGGTGGCCACCCACAAGGGATTCGCGCTGCCTGGCTTCGACCAGCGCGGCGCCTCGCCGCGTGACGTCGGGCCGGCTGCCAAGGCCAACCCGGGCGTGCGATTCATGATCTACCACTCGGGCTATGACATCTTCAACTTCGCCGGAGTTCCCACCGGCGGCAAGCCGGAACAGCCCTATGCCGGCGACGCGAACGTGAACTCGACCAGCCGGACCGTGGACGGGTTCATCAAGAGCCTGCGGGAGAACAACTACGACGCCACCAAGTTCGTCGCGGCCGGCAAGGCGTTCGGGAACGTCCCCAACGTATGGGCGGAGCTGGGCTCGGTGTGGCAGAACCAGATGGGCAACCCGGACGGCGCGGCGAACCTGCTCGGCAAGCTCATCACCTACGTCGGGCCCAAGCGCATCGCCTGGGGTACCGACAGCCTGTGGTACGGCTCACCGCATCCGCAGATCGTCGCCATGCGCAAGCTCCAGTTCAGCGACAAGGCCAAGCAGTTCTACAACCTCCCCTACGGCCTGGACGGGTGGCGCGAAGATCCGACCCAGCTGCCACCGACCACGACCCCGCACGACACGATTCGCAACGGCATCTTCGGACGCAACGCAGCCGAGGCGTACAACATCGACCCGGACGCCCAGCGCAATGCGATCGCCTGCGCCCCGGTCAACGGCCTGCGCAAGGAGGACTACATCAAGCAGGTGGGCGACACCCCGTGGTTCCAGGAGGTGCCGCATGCCTCCAACCAGGTGCTGGGGCCGCGGACGCGCCGTCAAGCCCTCAAGGACCTCACGTCCGGCCACTGGTCGCCATGAGACGAGTTGGTCTGATCACAGTGCTGGCCGCTACAGCCATGACGCTGCTGGGTGGCGGAGTAGCTAACGCGGCCACAGTGCCCGGCTGCGCGGCGCCGGCGGCCGGCGGAGATTGGCCGTCCTACAGCGGCGCGCTGCCGGCGGCGGGAGCGCCGGGCGGCAACCGCATCCAGCCCGCCGAGCAGACGATCACACCAGCCAACGTCTCCAACCTCGGGCTGGCGTGGAAGCTGCCCTCACCCGACGGCGGCCTGATCCACGACACCCCGACCGAGGTGGACGGCTGCGTGTTCTTCGGCACCGACCTGGGCACGATCGTGGCCGCGAACGCTGACAGGGGCAAGATCGCGTGGCAGAGCAAGCTCGCCAACGACAAGGGCAGCAGCGCGTTCGCGGGCGCGGGAATCGTCGGTTCGCCCGCCATCTCTAATGGAATTGTGTACGTCGGGGTGACCGCGCCCTCGGCCTCGCTCGAGGTGGCCCTGAGCGAGACCACCGGCCAGGTCATCTGGACCACCGTTGTCGACAACGACACC
The DNA here is from genome assembly GCA_035938755.1 of Solirubrobacteraceae bacterium. Lineage (GTDB taxonomy): Bacteria > Actinomycetota > Thermoleophilia > Solirubrobacterales > Solirubrobacteraceae > Palsa-465. The sequence continues at coordinate 19,788 of DASZGO010000147.1, forward strand.
GGGGGCGGGGTCGACGCCAGCCCGGTGCCGTTCAACGGGATGGTGTTCCAGGCCTACCAGGGCGATGAGTCCAGCCCCCACTCCTGGCCGGGCTGGGTGATCCTGGACGCCACCACCGGGGCGGTCCTGGTCAAGACCCACACCATTCCGCAAGCCGACTTCAACGCGGGCATGCGCGGCGCCTCGGTCGTCGATACCGCCGCGGTCGATGTCGACAAGCAGGTCGCCTACGTGGGGACCGGAAACCCGGCGAGCCAGAATCGCACGCCGCTCGGCGACGCGATCCTCAAGATCGACGTCAACCCGGTGAGCTCCACGTTCGGGCAGGTCCTGGGCTCGGTGCGCGGGGACTCAGAGAGCTACCCGGCGCCGACCGACGTGACTCCACCCACCTGTGGCCAGACCAACAATGTGCAGTGGCCCGTCAAGGCGTTCTCGTGCGGGCAGTTCGACATGGACTTCCTGGCCTCGGGCGACCTGTACACCAACAGCAGCGGACGCCAGGTGTTCGGCGAGATGCAGAAGTCGGGCGTGTTCCACGCCGTGTACACCGACACCATGCAACCGGCCTGGAAGACGACCCTAGGCCCCGGATGCTTCGGCTGCAACCTCAGCTCCACTGCCGCCGACGCCAACGGGATCTACGTCGCCACGACTGGAGGCGACCTGTATGCCCTTAACAGGGACACGGGCGCGATCAAATGGGCGGCCACGGCGAGCGGTGCGAACCACTTCAACGGGATCACCGTGGCCAACGGCGTGGTCTACGACGCCAACGACCTCGGCGCCCTCGAGGCATTCAATGCGGCCGATGGCACCCCGCTGTTGGCCCATCCGCTAATCGCCGACTCGGGAACGCCGTACTCGGACACCGGAAACTCGAGCGGCTTGTCGGTGGCCCGTGACACCGTGTTCTTCTCCTCCCAGGCGCAGCCCAGCGCCGGCAGCACGCTGTTCGCGTTCAAGCCGGGCAGCAGCTCCGGCCTGCCGCCGGTGCCCAGCCCGCCGCCGTTGCCCGGTCTGCCGGGCGGAACGCCGGCGCAAACCATCCTGACCGCACCCGGCGGGACTAACACCACCTTCGCTACGCCGGTGATCGTGCTCCCGCAGGGCCAACCGCTCAACTACACCAACCTGGACACGGTCACGCATAACGTGACCTCGACCACGGGGCTGTTCTCGGCGCCGAGCGAGGGCCTGGGTAAGAGCGAGCCCGTGGCCGGCATCCAGAACCTCAAGCCCGGCACCTACAGCTTCTACTGCAGTCTGCACCCCTGGATGACGGGTCAGATCATCGTCAAGTGAAGGGCTGGCTTATGCACTCGCCGAGGAGGCGCCCAATGAAGAAGATCATCCGCACGGTTGCGGCCGTCTCCGCCACTGGGGTCGCGTTCGCCCTCGCTCCGGCGGCCAACGCGTCGAACTACATCGGCGGCTGCCAGCTCAGCGGAACCGCCAGCTTCGACAAGTCCGGGCTGCAGGGACCTCCCACGTATGGGCCAATCAGCTACAGCTTCCACGGCAGCCTCAGCAACTGCCAGTCGAGCAACGGTGGTCCGGCGTCAGGCACGGTGTTCGCCGGCGAGCAAGGCCTCAGCCATGCCACCGGAAGTGGAAACTGCTCCAGCAGTGACAGCAGCGGTGAGTCGGTGGTGAAGTGGGCCGACGGGAACTACACCGTGATCGACTACAAGACCACCGGGGTCACCGCCGCGGTGGGGCTCACCGGCTCTGTGGTGCCGGCCACCTCGGAGACGACGGTGGACGCCTCTGGGGGCACGGTGCCTCTGTTCAGCACCACCGAGAAGGCCACTCCAGTGGGCTCGAGCGTGGGCGGAGCCCTGGCCTTCCAACCCTCGGACCCCAACGGGTGCTTGAGCTACATCAACGGCAACACTACGGCGGTGACCTCGGCCAGCATCACCGGAACGATTGGCGAAGGCCAGGGGCCGGCTGCGCTACCGGCGCTTCCCGCGCCGCAGCAGATCCCCCAACCACCCACGCCGCCGGTCGACGTGCCGCTGCCGTAGGTCCGGCGGGCGCTAGGACCGAGTTTCGCTAGAGCCCGCCCGAGCCGCTTCGCCCGCCGGAGCCGGCGAGGCCGCGGCCGCCGGGGCGGCGGACTCCGTCAGCGCCGGGGCGGCGGACTCCGTCAGCGCCGGGGGCTCGTCCTCCTCAGAAAATCTGGACTGGCCGGTGATCGAGTCCTTGAACTCGCGCATCCCTTGACCCAATCCGCGGCCCACCATCGGTAGGCGCTTGGGGCCAAAGATCAGCAGGGCTGCTATCAGAACGACGAGTGCGTCTACAAGGGGATTCCGAAACATCTTGCCTCCTCCCACGCCGGGTCAGGCAAGCCTAGTGGCCGAATCGGGGCACTGGCCGAAAATGGTCCTCAGGTGGCTCCGCGACCACGGACGAGCCGCCAGGCGCGGATGGATAAAGTCCTCGGCCGTGGACCTACTCGAGTACCAGGGAAAGCAGCTGTTTGCTCGCCGCGGCGTGCCGGTGCCCCGGGGGCGCCACGCCGCGTCAATCGAGGAGGCGGTCCAGGCGGCCGACGAGATCGGCTATCCGTGCGTGGTCAAGGCCCAGGTCCAGATCGGCGGCCGCGGGAAGGCCGGCGGCATCAAGGTGGCCCAGAACCGCGAGGAGGCCCAGGCCCACGCCGAAGCGATCCTCGGCCTGGACATCCGGGGGCTGACCGTGCGCGAACTGTGGATCGAGGAGGCCTCCGAGATCGCGGTCGAGTACTACGCCTCGGTGGTGTTCGATCGCTCGGCCAAAGCGCCGCTGCTCATGCTCTCGACCCAGGGCGGCATGGACATCGAAGCCGTGGCCGACGAGGACCCCGACGCGATCGCGCGCCTGCACGTCGACCCGCTGCTCGGCTTCCAGGACTTCCACGGCCGCCGGCTGGCCTTCGAGGCCGGGATCGATGAGGACGTGGTCCGGCCGGTGGGGGCGATGCTGGCCAAGCTCTACGAGGTGTTCGTGGCCGAGGAGGCGACGCTGGTCGAGGTCAACCCGCTGATCGTCACCCCCGACCGCCAGGTCAAGGCCCTGGACGCCAAGGTCACCCTGGACGACAACGCCCTGTACCGCCACGCCGAGAACGCCGGGCTGCGCGACCTCTCAAACGAGGACCCGCAGGAGCGGATGGCCAAGGAGCGCGGCCTGACCTACGTCAAGCTCGACGGCGACATCGGGATTCTGGCCAACGGGGCCGGGCTGTCGATGTCCACGCTTGATGTGGTGGCCGAGGCCGGCGGCTCGCCCGCCAACTTCCTCGACGCGGGCGGCGGCTCCAAGGCCGAAGCGATCACCAGTGCGGTCGAAGTGATCCTGTCCAACCCCAAGGTCAAGGCCGTCCTGTTCAACATCTTCGGCGGGATCACCCGCTGCGACGAGGTGGCCCGCGGGCTGATCGAGGCGTTCAACCAGATCGGGGCGGGCGGGAAATCAATCCCGTTCGTGGTGCGGCTTGATGGCACGAACGGGGAGGAGGGCCGGGCGCTGCTGGCCGACGCCAACCTCCCGAACGTCTTCATCGAGTCGACGATGGATGGCGCCGCCGAGAAGGTGGTCGAGCTGGCCAAGCACGCGGAGGCCGCACCGGCATGAGCATCCTGATCGGCACCGAGACCCGGCTCTGCACCTCCGGGATCACCGGCCGCGAGGGCACCTTCCATACGCTCCGCAACCGTGACTACGGAACCCAGGTGGTGGGCGGGGTCACCCCGGGCAAGGGGGGCCAGGACGTGGACGGCATCCCGGTGTTCAATACGTTCCACGAGGCCGTCGAGCGTGAGGGCGCCAACACGGCGATGATCTTCGTGCCGCCGCGGTTCGCCGCCGACTCGATCCTCGAGGCCGAGGACGCCGGCATCGAGCTGATCATCGCCATCACCGAAGGCATCCCGGCCCACGCTGAGCTGCAGGTCTACAACGCGCTCAAGAAGAACGGGCGCGCCCGGTTGATCGGACCCAACTGCCCGGGGATCCTGTCGCCCGGCAAGGCGAGCGTCGGGATCATCCCCGCCTCGTTCTTCAGCCAGGGAAACGTCGGCGTGGTCTCCCGCTCAGGGACGCTGACCTATCAGATCGGCAACGTCGTCGCGCAGCGGGGATTCGGGAACTCGTCGATCGTCGGGATCGGCGGCGACCCGGTGCCCGGCACCGACTTCATCGACGTGCTGGCCATGTTCGAGGCGGACCCTGAGACCGAGCTGATCGTGATGTGCGGGGAGATCGGCGGCGACGCCGAGGAGCGGGCGGCCGAGTTCATCGCCGAGAACGTGAGCAAGCCGGTGGTGGGCTACATCGCGGGATTCACGGCGCCGCCGGGCAAGACCATGGGCCACGCCGGCGCGATCGTGTCCGGCTCCCAGGGGACCGCCAAGGCCAAGGCGGAGGCGCTAGAAGCCAAGGGCGTCCGGGTGGGCCGGACCCCTACCGAGGTGGCCGAGTTGGCGGTTTCTCTATTGGGCAGCGCCCACTCGGCATCCAGCCTCGCCTAGATGGGCGCCGCCCAATTCATCCGGCGCGCCGGCTCCGCCGCTGTCTGAGCGGCCTTCCGCGTCGGCCCCCGTCCGTATCATGAACCGGCTCGTGTGAGCGTTACCACTCCTCCACGCCCGGATCCCCGCGGAGGGCGGCCGCTGCCGCCGCGTGGCGGCGCGCCCGGATCCCCCGCGGGAGTTCCGCCCCACGACGGTGGTGGCGGCCTGCCGCCACCCCAGCCCGGACGCCGCTGGAGCCTCAAGCGGGTGCTGCTGGCCTGCGCGATCGTACTCGTGGCCGCCGCGGTTTCCAGCGCGGTGTTCGTGCTGGAAGAGGTCCACACCCTGACCAATGCTCTGGCCCAGAACGGAAGCCTCAAGGTCGCTCCCGGGCAGCTGGCTTCGGCCGGGGCCGGCGAGCCGCAGACGCTCTTGCTGGTCGGCGATGACCAACGCTCGCTGACCAAGTACTACCACGTGGCTGTCCCCCACCTGGCCAACGAGATGCTGCTGGTCCGGATCGATCCGTCCAAGCCCTACATCTCGATGATGTCGATCCCCCGTGAGTTGTGGGTCCCCATCCACCTAACCAACGGCCAGACCCTGGCCCCCAACCGCATCAACTCCGCTTACACCTACGGGATCGGTCCGCTGGTGGCCACTCTGAAGAAGGAGATCGGGATCTCGGTCAACCACGTGATCGTGATCACGTTCGGGCGGTTCAAGCGCGCGGTAGACGAGATGGGCTGCGTCTACTCGACGGTGGACCGTCGCTACTACCACGCCAACGTCCCGGGCGGCCAGCAGTACCAGGAGATCAACCTCCAGCCCGGATACCAGAAGCTTTGCGGCCCGGACTCGCTCCAGTTCGTCTCCTACCGCCACGGCGACACTTCGCAGGTCCGCGACGCCCGTGACCAGAGCTTCCTGCTCGACGTCAAGAAGCAGTACGGGCCCACGCTGGTGTCCAACATCCACAAGTTCGAGTCGATCTTTGGCCAGGCCGTCCAGACCGACCAGGGGCTGCAGTCCACCGGCGGTGTGCTCACCCTGCTCGACACGCTGATCTCCTCTTCGGGCCGGCGGGTCCGTCAGGTGCACTTCCAGGCCACGCTCGGACCCTCCAACGACACGGCCACACCCCAACAGATCCAGGCCAACGTCCACGCCTTCCTGTTCGGCGGCTCCTCGCAGCTCCCCACCCAGCACACCGCCGCGGTGGCCCACGCCGTGCACAAGAACAAGCAGCACGTGACCACCCAGCTGCCCATGGAGCCCACCACGGCGGCCCAGCTGTCCGAGGCGCGGGGGGGCGCGGCCAACGAGCCGTTCCCGCTCGAGTACCCGCGGGTCCAGGACCGGGGCGGCGCGGGCGTGCCCACGGCGCTGCGCAGCTACATCATCCACGCCCCCGACGGGAACGGCTACCCGATCTACACCGCGGTGTTCGCCACCGCCACCCTGGGCCAGTTCTACGACGTGCAGGGCACCACCTGGACCACGGCCCCGCAGTTCGACAGCCCAGATCAGACCGTCACCGTAGGCGGCCGGACCTACTACCTGTTCTACGAGGGCTCCAATCTCAAGATGGTGGCCTGGTACGAGCACGACGCGGTGTACTGGATCCGCAACACCTTGACCGACGACCTGGCCAACGGCGAGATGGTGGCCATCGCCGAGCAGACCGAGCCGTTCACCACTACCGCCGCCCCGGGCAAGCACCCGGCGATCCTGCAGGAGACTGGGGTGCCCTCGCGGCCCACCAGGACGACGCCGACCAGCCTGCGGGAGACTCTGGGCGGGATCGGCGGCCTGATCGCCGTGCTCGGTTTGCCGCTGCTGCTGATCTACGCCGTTCGCCGCCGCCGGCAGCTGGTCACGGTGCGCACCGAGCTGGCCACGGCCGCGCCGGCCGGGGCGCGGCTGACCGCGTCGCTGGCCCACATTCCTGATGTCCCCATCACGCCGCCGCCGATCGGCGCCATGCCAGCGCTGGGCTCGCGCTTGACGCCGGGACGCGTGTCGGTGCACGAGGCCCGCATCAGCCGGGTCAGGGTGCTGATTGCCGTAGCTCTGCTGCTGATCATCGCCGGAGTCGTGACCGCTGTGCTGCTGCTCAGCTCTGGCGGCGGCTCCACCACCGCCAACTCGGCCGCCGCGGCCCAGGCCGCCGTGTCGCCGGCCAAACCGCCCGTACCGTCGGTCCCGGTGATCGTGCTGAACTCGGGCACCGCCCAGGGGGCGGCCAAGAATCTGGCCGTGGCGCTCCGCTCGCAGGGGGTCACGGTGGCCAACGTCGGCAACGTGGGCGAACGCCGGCCGCCCGGTGTGCAGGTCCTGTACGTGCCCGGAAAGCAGGGCGAGGCCGAGAAGCTGGCCCGCCTGCTCAGCTCCAAGCAGGCCACCGTGGCGCCGATCGACCCGGTGGCCGCGGCGGCGGCCGGACCGTCGGCGCAGGTCGTGGTCGTCATTTCGTAGTCTTCGGACTAGTGGCCAAACCGATCTCGTTCGCCCGCGGCGCGCCCTCGCTCGACATCGTCGACGTCGATGGACTGCGCGCCGCCGCCGAGCGGGCGTTCGCCGAGGATCCGGCCGGGGTCACGGGCTACGGAACCGCGATCGGCTACCCGCCGCTGCGCGAGTGGATCGCCCAGTACCACCAGGTGGATCCGGCGCAGGTGATGGTGACCAACGGCTCGATGCAGGCCGACGCGTTCCTGTTCGACGCCCTGGTCGAGTCCGGCGACGTCGTGATCGTCGAGCGTCCCACCTATGACCGTACCCTGCTGGCGCTACGCGGCCGAGGCGCGGACGTGCGCGCCGTGGAGCTCGAGGCCGACGGCATCGACGTCGCTGCGGTCGAGCGGGTGCTGGTGGCCGGGGCCAAGCCCAAGCTGGCCCACATCATCCCCAACTTCCAGAACCCGGCCGGCTGCACGCTGTCCGAGGCCAAGCGCCAGGGGCTGCTGGAGCTGGCCAGCCAGTACGAGTTCACGATCTTCGAGGACGACCCATACGCCGCCCTGCGCTTCGAGGGCGCGCCGCTGGCCCGGATGGTGGAGATGGACGGCGAGCGGGTGGTCTATGCCTCCTCGTTCTCCAAGACGGTATGCCCGGGCATCCGGGTGGGTTACCTCGTCGGTCCGTCCGAGCTGATCGCCCGGATCGTCAAGCTGGCCACCGGTACCTACATCTCCCCGAGTATGGTCTCCCAGGCCATCGTCCACCAGTTCTGCATCTCCGGGGCGCTGGACAAGTCGATCGAGACGGTCAAGGAGGCCCTGCACGACCGCGCGCAGACGCTCGGCCAGAGCTTGCGACGGGAGCTGCCTGACGCCCGGTTCGTCGAGCCCGAGGGCGGCTACTTCCTGTGGCTCGAGCTCCCCCGCGGTACCGACGTGGACTCGCTGTTTACGGCGGCCAGCGAGCGCGGCGTGCAGTTCGTCAAAGGCTCTGACTTCGTGCTCGAAGGCGGCGACTCGAGCCTCCGCCTGGCCTACTCGGGGGTTACCCCCAGCGAGATCGAGGAGGGGGTCAAGCGGCTGGCCGAGGCGTTCCGGGACGTGACCGGCGAGGTGCCAAGCGCCGTGTAGCTAGCGGCCGTAGCGCTCGCGGCCCAGCACGAGCTGCTCGGGTAGAGCGATCCGCGGAGGCGGTGAAGGGTCGGCCAGCACCGAGACCGTCTCGGCCACGCTGGTGGTGACGGCGGCGTGGGATCCGTCGCTGCGCACCGAGACGGTTTCGCCGTCGTTGGTATCGATCTCTCCCTCCATCCCGGGCTCGATCCCCGCGTCCTTGAGGTAGTGCAGGAGGTCCTCAGCCTCGTTCTCCAGCCGCAGGATCTTGACCTTAGTGCCGGGCTCACAGTCGGCCAAGGGCACGCCGTCGATCCTCTGGCCCACCTTTATCGGGTGGCCGTGGGGGCAGGTCTTGGCGTCGCCCACCTTCGCGCGGACGTACGCCTCGAACCGGGGCGTCATCGCGTGCTCCAAGTGCTCGGCTTCCTCGTGCACGTCATCCCACGGCACTCCCACCACGTCAGTTAGGAACCGTTCGATCATGCGATGGCGGGACACGATCCGCTCGGCGTGCTCACGTCCCTCGTCGGTGAAGCTGATCATGCGGTCGCTGGAGCGGGCGATGTAGCCGTCACGCTCCAGGCGGCCCAGCATCTCGTGCACCGTGGGGGCGGAGAGCTGCATGGCCCGGGACAGGTTGGCGCCGGTCATCGGGAGGCCCGCTTCGAACAGCCAGAACAGGCTCTCGAGGTATTCCTCCTCGGCCGGGGTAGCGGTCTCGTTCGCCACTGGGTGATCGTAGCCGCCGAGCCCAATCGCCTAGGATCGCTGCCTCGTGGCGCTGCCGCTCAAGCCTCCCCTCCAGCCCCAGCTGGCTCGGTCGAAGACCGAGCTGCCGACCGGGGATCAGTGGGCGTATGAGCCCAAGTACGACGGCTTCCGGGCCATCGTGTTTGTGGACGGCGAGGACACGACCATCCAGTCCCGCGCCGGCAAGCCGCTGTCCCGCTACTTCCCTGAGCTGGAGTTCCCGCCCGGTCAGTACGTGCTGGACGGCGAGATCGTGATCGACGATCTATCGGATCCCGCCCACCCGGGCCAGGACTTCGACGCCTTGTCGCAGCGGATCCACCCCGCCGAGTCGCGGATCGCGATGCTGGCCGAGACCACGCCGGCCCACTACGTGGCGTTCGACGCCCTGGCCGTGGACGGCGTGTCTCTGCTAGCCACCCCGTTCGCCGAGCGCCGGGCCAAGCTGGAGGAGCTGGTGGGCGACCGGATCGACATCACCCCGCTGACTCAGACCCCGGCCGAGGCCGAGCCGTGGCTACGTTCGGGCGAGGGAGTGGTGGCCAAGGACGTGCGCGCCGAGTACCGCCCCGGCGAACGCACGGGCATGGTCAAGGTCAAGCGCCAGCGGACGATCGACGCGGTGGTGGTGGGCTGGCGGCCGGGCAAGGAGGACGGCACCGTGGGCTCGCTGATCCTCGGCCTGTACGACCCACAGGGCCAGCTTCACGTGGTGGGGCACTCCTCGGGGCTGCGGGCGGCCGAGAAGCGGGCGCTGGTGAACAAGCTGGAGCCATACGAGACCGGCCACCGGGGCCACGGGGACGCCAGCCGCTGGAAATCAGAGAAGGAGCTCGAGTGGATCGAGCTGCGCCCGGAACTGGTGGTCGAGGTGCGCTTCGACCACGTCAGTGGGGGGCGGATCCGCCACGGCACCCGCATCCTGCGCTGGCGGGAGGACAAGGCGCCACGGGACTGCCTGCTCGAGCAGATGGAGTCCTAGCTCGCCGGCTGTTCGCCGCCGCATCCTGATCGCTCCGGACTCTTTCAAGGGCACGTTCTCGGCGCCTGAGGTGGCGCGGGCCATCGCCCGCGGCCTCGAGGCCGCGGGCTACCCGGTGGATCTGTGTCCGGTGGCCGACGGGGGCGAGGGAACGCTCCAGGTGCTGTGCGACGCGCTGGGCGGACAGCCCCAGTCAGCGCGGGTGTCGGATCCGCTGGGCCGCCCAGTCGAGGCCGGGTTTGCGCTAGTCGAGGAAGGCCGCGGCCGGATCGGCGCGATCGTCGAGACCGCGGCGGCTATCGGCCTGCCGCGGCTAGCCCCGGACGAGCTCGATCCGGTCGGTGCCAGCAGCGCCGGGGCCGGCCAGCTGATCATGGCCGCGGTGCGCGCCGGAGCCAAGCTTGTCTACGTCGCCGTGGGCGGGAGCGCCACCACCGATGGCGGGACGGGCGCCATCCGGGCCATCCGCCAGGCCGGAGGGCTGGACGGGGCCCGGATGGTCGTGCTGTGTGACGTGCGCACACCGTTTGAGGAGGCAGCGCGGCTGTTCGGTCCCCAGAAGGGCGCCGGGCCCGAGGACGTCAGACGGCTGACCCAGCGGCTGCAGCGCCTGGCCCGCGGCTTCGAGCGTGATCCCCGCGGTCGGCTTATGACCGGCGCGGCGGGCGGGCTATCCGGCGGCCTGTGGGCGGCGTTCGGCGCCGAGCTCGTGCCCGGCGCAGCCTGGGTGCTCGACCGGCTGGACTTCGACCCTCGGATGCGGGCCGCGCGGGCGCT
>DASZGO010000148.1:0-4018 GCA_035938755.1 Solirubrobacteraceae bacterium
GCGGCGTCCGGTCACCTGCGCCCGATCGCGAACCGTGAACGCGTTGTCGGGAAAGATCCGTGCTCCGTAGTGCCGGCCGCGCACGACCGAGACCGCGCCGGCCGCGGCGGTCAGCACCGCGGCCTGGATCACCAGCGCAACGCAGAGCGCCCGCACGCCCCTCCCGAATCTCTCCTCCATCTGTATGAGACGATAACCGCGGCGCGCCGGGTTAGCGCCGGTTGGCGAGCTCCTCAAGTCTGGTGCTGCGACCCCAACAGCCCGTCCACCAGCGCTCCGATCCCCAGGTCATAGCTGTCCTTGCCCCGAGCGGGAGCCCAGTGCGGCTTGAGCGCAGCCAGCGTCGGCAGCTCCCGAGCGTCCACGTCGTTCAGCACCGCCAGCACGAACGGCGGGCGGCCCAGCTCGGCCATCCGATCCAGGCCGCGGCGGATCATCAGCTCGCCCACGGTGAACTGCCACACGGCGCGGTAAGCATCGGCCGCCTGCGCGGGCGATAGCCCGCAGGCCACGAAGCCGGTGGTGATCTCCTCCATCAGCCACAGGATCGACGGCGCGATCAGATCACCCTGGGCCAGCACGTCAACGATCCACGGGTGCTGGGCCAGGCCATCGCGCATGGTCCGGCAGGCAGCCCGGATCCGCTTCGGCGGGTCCCGGGGCAGTCGCGGCCGGGGGACCTCCGCCGCCAGCTCATCGAGGAGCATCACCAGCAGCTCGTCCTTGTCGCGCACATGCCGATAGAGCGACATCGGCGAGCTGTCCAGCTCAGCGGCCACCCGGCGCATGGTTAGGGCGTCGATGCCCTCGCTCTCCGCGATCGCGCGGGCCGCGGCCACCAAGACCTCCCGCGAGAGCCGCGGCGGCCGGCCCCGGCGCGACTCCCCGCGGCGAGGACTTCCCGCCAACTCTCAGGCCGCCAGCGGCTGCTGTCCCACCGCCGGGCGGTAGGTGCCAAAGCTCCAGATATTGCCCTCGGGATCCGAAGCCGTGTAGTCGCGTGAACCGTAGTCCGTGTCGTGCAGCTCAGCCACGATCTCGGCGCCGGCCTCCCGGGCCCGGGCGCAGTGGGCGTCGGCGTCGTCCACGGCCACGTAGGTCATGCCGTGGCCGGTCCGCCCGCCGTACTTGTCATCGCGCTCGGTGCCCATCATGAGGATGCTCGGCCCGTAGGTGAGCTCGGCGTGGTGGACCACGCCGTCGTCGTCCGCGTAGGAGACACGCACCTCGAAGCCAAACGCCGCCGCGAGGAACTCAATCGCCGCCTTGGCGTCGCGGTACCGCAACGACGGGTAGATGCGTGGAGCGTCTGCTGTCATGGGAACCTCCTAGCTCGTGGAACTCCGGACCCGGAACTCCGGGGCCTTTTGTGTACGTGTACGCAAACTACCGCACGCAGCTGCGGCAGTCAACCGCGGCGGCGGCCACGGCCCGGCCGGATTGGTGAGACCAGCTGCGGCGTGGCGTGCGGGTGTATGTGCGTGAGATGGAGCTCCACCCCGGGTTCGCTCGCAGCTTCCTCATCGAGATCCTCACCGCCGGACCCAGGGCGCTTGAGCTGCGGGGTGTACGAGCGCTACGTGTCGCTGATGAGGGACTGGTATCAGCGGCCGCGCCGGCTGAGCTCCAGTTGGAGGCGCTGCCGGACGAGGTGTTTCGCGCGGCCGTCGGCGCGAGCAATGAGCTGGTCGTCACCCGGCTCGAGCGCCGCGGCGAACCCGGCCAGCGGCCGCTCGAGGAGCTCGTCCTGTACAGCCTGCTGTCGCGGCGAGGCGCTCTTCGATAGCGGCCAACAGCTAGCCCGCCAGGACTACGGCGAGGCGACGCTCGAGCGCCGCAGCGAGCTGCTCGCGTACCGGCCCCGGCTCGAAGCGCTCGACCAAGGCGGACAGGAAGCCCTCGATCACCAATCGCTTGGCCACGTCCTCCCGCAGCCCGCGGGAGCGCAGGTAGAACAGCTGCTCGGGATCGACCTGGGCCACGGCGGCGGCGTGGGTGCAGCGGACGTCGTTGGCCTGGATCTCCAGGCCGGGGATGGCGTCGGCGTGTGAGCGCTTGGACAGCAGCAGGTTGCGTGACTCCTGGAACGCGTCGGTCTTCTGGGCCCCGGGGTCGACGATGATGTTGCCCTTCCACACGGCACTCGAGCGATCCTGGAGAACGCCCCGGAAGGCCAGGTCCGAGGTGGTGTTGGGCGCCGCGTGCTCCTGGGTCGTGTCGAAGTCGATGTGCTGGCGGCCGTGGCCGGCGTAGGCGCCGGTCACCCGAGCCTCGGCGCCCTGGCCGGACAGCCGCGTCTCCATCCTGACCCGGCCCTGGGCCGAGCCGAAGCCCAACGCCACCCAGTCCAGGTAAGCATCGCGACCCACCTCAGCGCGCTGGGCGCCGAAGATCCAGCTGCGCTCAGAGAGATCCTGGCCACAGACGTAGCGCAGCCGAGCGTTGTCGCCGACCACGAGCTCGGTGACCACGTTGAACAGGCCGTCGAGCTCCGGCTCCGCCGACAAATACTGCTCCCACACCTCGGCCTGCGCACCGTCCTCCAGCACTATCAGCGTCCGCCGATCGAGCTCAGTGGCCGCGGCCGTCTGCACCGCGGTGAGCACGATCGGCTGGTCAAGCGCAACTCCGGCCGGCACGAAGACGAACGCCCCACCCTGAAATCCGGCGTCGTTGCGGGCCACGAACAGATCGTTGCTGTCGACCAGCGACCCCAGGTGGCGCTCGATCAGCTCGGGGTTATCCACCGCCGCCTGTTCGATCGTCGAAACGATCACCCCGTCGGGCAGCTCGGTGGCCTGGGGCAGATCGAACAGCGGCTTCACCCCGTTGGCCGCGGCCACGGCGCCCGGCTCGTACGCCGCCAGGTCCAGCCCCGAGATGTCGGTGAACTCCCAGCCCGGCCGGCCCTTGAACGTCGGCAGCTCCAGCTCGTGCGCCCGCCTCGCCGCGCGCTGGCGCCGCTCGGCGAGCAGCTCAGCCAATCGAGCCTTCCATCTGGAGCTCGATCAGGCGGTTCATCTCGACCGCGTACTCCATCGGCAGCTCCTTGGTGATCGGCTCGATGAACCCGTTGACGATCAGCTTGGACGCCTCTTCCTCGGATATGCCATGCGACATCAGGTAGAACAGCTGATCGTCGCCCACCTTCGAGACGGTCGCCTCGTGGGCGACGTTGACGTCGTCCTCGCCGATCCGGATTGTCGGGTAGGTGTCGGAGCGCGAGTGGTCGTCGAGGAGCAACGCGTCGCACACGACCTTCGAGTGCGCGCCGTGGGCACCCTTGGCGATCTCCAGCAGGCCGCGGTAGGACCCGCGCCCGCCGTCCTTGGAGATCGACTTGGCGAAGATGTTGGACGTCGTGTTCGGCGCGGCGTGGATGATCTTCGCGCCGGCGTCCTGGTGCTGACCCGCCCCGGCGAACGCAATCGACAGGACCTCGCCGTGTGCCCGCTCGCCCATCAGGTAGATGGACGGGTACTTCATGGTCAGCTTGGAGCCCAGGTTGCAGTCCACCCACTCGACCGTCGCATCCTCGTGGGCCACGGCTCGCTTGGTCACCAGGTTGAACACGTTCGTGGACCAGTTCTGCACCGTCGTGTAGCGGATCCGGGCCCCCGGCTTGGCGATCAGCTCGACAACCGCGGAGTGCAGGCTGTTGGAGGAATAGGTCGGGGCGGTGCAGCCCTCGACGTAGTGCACGTATGACCCCGGCTCGGCGATGATCAGCGTGCGCTCGAACTGGCCCATGTTCTCGGTGTTGATCCGGAAGTAGGCCTGGAGCGGCATCTCCACATGCACACCCTCGGGCACGTACACGAACGAGCCGCCCGACCACACGGCGGAGTTCAAAGCCGCCAGCTTGTTGTCGTTGGGGGGGATCACGGTGGCGAAGTACTGACGCACGATGTCCTCGTGCTCACGCAGACCCGAGTCCATGTCCATGAAGATCACGCCCTGCTTCTCCAGGTCTTCTCTGACCTGGTGGTACACCACTTCAGACTCGTACTGCGCGCCG
>DASZGO010000149.1:0-1646 GCA_035938755.1 Solirubrobacteraceae bacterium
AAGTTCGGCGCCGGCGAGCTGATCCTCCCGTTCGTGCTTCAGTCGGCCGAGGTGATGAAGCGCGCGGTGGCCCAGCTCGAGAAGTACCTGGACAAGATCGAGGGCTACACCAAGGGCACAGTGGTGATCGCCACGGTGTTCGGCGACGTGCACGACATCTGCAAGTCACTGGTCAACACGATTCTGACCAACAACGGCTACACGGTGATCGACCTGGGCAAGCAGGTCCCTATCTCGACCATCCTCGACGCGGCCGTTGAGCACCAGGCCACGGCGATCGGGCTGAGCGCGCTGCTCGTCTCGACCTCGAAGCAGATGCCGGCCTGCGTCCAGGAGCTCCACCAGCGGGGACTGGAGTTCCCGGTGCTGGTCGGCGGCGCGGCGATCAACCGAAACTTCAGCCTACGGATCCTCTACCCCCAGGGCACCGAGTCGGACGAGATGTACGGACCGGGCGTGTTTTATTGCAAGGACGCGTTCGAGGGCCTGGCCAAGATGGACGAGCTGATCGACGACGAGGCACGCCAGGCGCTCGTCACCAAGACGCTTGAGGCGGCGCAACAGCTGCGTGACCAGCCGGATGCCCCACCCGACGATGCACCGCCCACCACCGATGCCTCGGTGCGGAGCGCCGCGGTCACCGACAATTCCATCCCCACCCCGCCGTTCTGGGGAGCGCGGGAGATCGACGTCGACCTCGACCAGGTCTACCCCCACATCGACACCCACGTCCTGTTCAAGCTCCACTGGGGCGGGCGCGGGGTGAAGGGCGAGGAGTGGCGGCGCCTGGTGTCCGAGGATTTCCAGCCCCGGCTGGAGCGGATGTGGCGCGAACAGTCCTACCTGCACCCCCGCGCGGTGCTCGGGTACTTCCCATGTAACGCTGAGGGCAACGAACTGATCGTGTGGGACCCGGAAGACTGGGATCCCACCCACCCTCCCGCCCACCCGCGCGAGCTGGAGCGCCTGGTGTTCCCCCGCCAGCCCAAGCACGACCGCATCTGCCTGGCCGACTTCTACCGGCCGGTCGATTCCGGAGACGTTGACGTCGTCGCTCTGCAGGCGGTCACCGCCGGCGACGAGGTCACCGAGCTGATGGCCCGCCTGGAGCGTGAGGGCGAGTTCGCCGAGCAGCTGTTCGTCCACGGTCTCGGCGTGCAGACCGCGGAGGCCATGGCCGAGTGGCTGCATGCCCGGGTCCGGTCGGAGCTTGGCGTCGCGCCGGCTCAGGGCCGCCGCTACTCCTGGGGCTATCCCGCCTGCCCGGACCAGTCAGAGCACGAGAAGGTGTTCCGGCTGCTCGATGCTCCATCGATCGGCCTACAGCTGTCCGGCGGCTACGCCGTGGAGCCCGAGCAGTCCACGCTGGCCATCATCGCCCACCACCCGCAGGCCGTGTACTTCGGGATGAAGTCCGGCTCCCTGCCCAAGACCGACAAGCAGGCGGGCGACGAGCTGATCGCGGGGACCGGCAAGGACCCCACCCGTCTGGGGGAGCTGGACGACCAGGATCCGGCAGCTGGCGATGACGAGCCGGCCATGGCCGAGGCCTAGCCCAGGGCCCACCGATGAATTTCCGGGCGCGGGGGCGTCCTTTACATCATGGACGCGGGAGCGAGGGCCCCAGTCACCGTCACCGTGGACGT
>DASZGO010000150.1:0-2987 GCA_035938755.1 Solirubrobacteraceae bacterium
CGGTTCCGCGAGATCACCGGCACCGCACCGCTGACCTGGCTGACCCACCAGCGGGTGCTGCGCGCCCAGCAGCTGCTGGAGTCCACCCGGCTGCCGGTGGAGGAGGTGGCCCGCCGCTGCGGCTTCTCCTCGGCCGCCGCGCTGCGCCCGCACTTCCGCCGGTTCACCGGCTCCGCCCCTGCCGCCTACCGCAGCACCTTCGGCGAGCCAGAAACCGAGCCAGAAACCGGGCCAGAAACCGAGACAGAAACCGAGCCAGAAACCCTGTCCTGAAGTCGCCGCAGATTGGCCAGATCCCGGCTTTCCGTGCGCGCCGGCATTAGCAATGATCAGGACACATGAACGCCGTGCGCCCCTTCACCGTCGCCGTCAGCCAGGAGAGCCTGGACGATCTCCAGGACCGCCTGGACCGCACGCGCTGGACCAGCGACATCCCCGGTTCGGGCGCGGACTACGGCACCAGCCTGGACCTGGTAAAACGCCTGGTCGCTTACTGGCGTGACGGCTACGACTGGCGCTCGTTCGAGGCCCGGCTCAACTCCTATCCCCAGTTCGTCACGGAGATCGACGGGCAGGACATCCACTTCCTGCACGTCAGGTCGCCGGAGCCGGACGCGCTGCCGCTGATCTTGACCCACGGCTGGCCCGGCTCGGTCGGCGAGTACCTGGACGTCATCGGCCCGCTGACCGATCCCCGCGCGCACGGCCGGGATCCGGCGGTCGCCTTCGACCTGGTCATCCCGTCGCTGCCCGGGTTCGCGTTCTCCGCGCCGCTCACCCAGCGAGGCTGGGGCACCCAGCGCACCGCCGCCGCCTGGGTCCAGCTCATGCGCTGCCTGAATTATCGGGAAAGGTACGGCGCGGCCGGCAACGACGCGGGCTCGATGATCTCGCCGGAGATCGGCCGGCTCGACCCCGAGCACGTGGTCGGCGTGCACGTGACCCAGGTCTTCTCGTTCCCGTCCGGCGACCCAAACGACTTCCAGAACATGGACGAGGCCGACCTAGCCGCCCTGGCCAAACTCCAGTGGTTCATGGACCACAAGATCTCGTTCAACCAGCTGCACTCCCAGCAGCCGCAGACCCTCGCGCACGCGCTGGCCGACTCCCCGGCCGGCCTGCTCGGCTGGAACGCGCAGCTCATGGCCGACGACGCGATGGGGGAGCGGAGCCTGGACGACGACTTCATCCTGAACAACGTAGCCCTGTACTGGCTCACCAACACCGGCGGTGAATCCATCCGCTTCTACTACGAGAACGCCCACGCCTCCCGCCCCGCCGAGCCCACCACGATCCCCCTGGGACTAGCGGGCTTCAAAGGCGACTTCTCCGGCGTCCGCCGGTTCGCCGAACGCGACCACAAGAACATCGCCCAGTGGAACCTGCACCAAGAGCCCGCCGGCCACTACGCCGCCCACCAAGAACCCGAGGTCCTGGCCGACGATATCCGAACCTTCTACGCAAACCTGGCCTAAAGCGCACGAACCAGCTCCAGCGCCTGCCCCAACGTAGCCAGACGATCGTCGAGCGTCTCGCCCGCCGGATACAGCCGCACGGTGTCCACCCCGGCGTCCCGCCAGACCCGCAGCCGCTCGCGCACCATGTCCTCGGTCCCGATCAGCGTGGTAGCCAGCACCATCTCGTCGCTGACCAGCCCGGCCGCGCCGTCCCGGTCCCCGGCCTGCCACCGCTCCCGGACTGCGGCCGCGACCTCCGCCCAGCCCTGCCGGCTGTAGGCGTCGTTGTAGAAGTTGGTGCTGGCCGACCCCATCCCGCCCAGGCTGAACGCCAGCCCCCGCTTCCGCGAGGCCACCATCGCCTCCAGCGACTCACCGGAATCACAGAACGCCACCTCCGCCCCCTGGCAGACGTCCAGATCAGCCCGTGACCGCCCCGCCGTGGCCAGCCCCTCGTCCAGATACCGGAAGTAGGCCGCCGCGGCTTCCGGCACGAAGCTCGTCCCCAGCCAGCCGTCCGCGATCTCCCCGGTCAGCCGCAGCATGGCCGGCCCCAGCGTGGCGAGGTAGACGGGGATCGGATACTCGGCCCGCATCGACAGCCGCATCGGCCGGCCCTGCCCGCCCGGCAGCGGGATGGTGAACTCCCGCCCGGCGAACGAGACCGGGGTACCCGAAGCCGCCTGCCGCACGATCTCGACCGTCTCGCGCATCCGCGTCAGCGGCCGGCCGAACGCCACGCCGTGCAGCCCCTCGATCACCTGGGGGCCCGAGGCGCCCAGGCCGAGCAGGAATCGCCCGCCGGAGATGTTCGACAAGGTGATCGCCGCCCGGGCGATGGCCATCGGCGTCCGCGTGCCGAGCTGGATGATCCCCGACCCGAGCAGGATCCGCTCGGTCCGCGCGGCCAGGTACCCCAGCGCCGACGGCGCCTCGGACCCCCACGCCTCGGCCACCCAGCAGATGTCCAGCCCCAGCTTCTCCGCCTCGCGGACGAACTCCACGGTCTGCGACCAGTCGCCGCTCGACGCCTCGATCGTGGTCGCCGTGCGCATCACTCCGCCGTCCCCATCATGCCGCCGGCATCACGCGTCCGCCGCCCCCTCGGCCAGCCGCTTGATCGCCGCCAGCGTAGCCCCCATGTAGGCCTCGAACTCCCGCAGCCGCACGAAGACGATCTTCTGCTCCTTGTCCGGCATCCGCTCGATCGCAATCGACAACCCCGAACGCCCCGGCCCCACCTGCACCCACTGCCTCAGCAGCGTCCCGCCCGGCCGCGGCTCCAGGCTGAACCGCCAGGTCGCGGCGGGGAATTCCGGATCCCCGAC
This sequence comes from Solirubrobacteraceae bacterium, assembly GCA_035938755.1. Taxonomy (GTDB): domain Bacteria; phylum Actinomycetota; class Thermoleophilia; order Solirubrobacterales; family Solirubrobacteraceae; genus Palsa-465. Next base: position 2,786 of record DASZGO010000150.1, read on the forward strand.
CGCCCACGCGAATACCCGCGGCGGGTCGTACGCCACGATCACGGACTCCGTGGACCACTCCCCGAGGGCCTCATGCCGGTTGTGCCCCGCGAACCGCGCCCCCAGCCCCGGCCCGCTCCGCCCGTCCAGCCACTCCACGGCCTGCAGTTCCGGGCTGGCCCCCGGCATCGTCTCGATGTCCGACACGATCGCCCACACCCGC